>CAYTZL010000007.1:0-44122 GCA_964442535.1 uncultured Candidatus Saccharibacteria bacterium
AATGACAATACACATATTCCTTGCTAGTACCGTTCTTATACTTTTTAGTAACTCGTTCAACAACTACAGCATAGCCACACTTTGCACACCTCAGCATACCTTTTGTAATAAATTGCAATTCTTCTTTCTGTGGGCGAGTATTATGCAGTCCACCAAGCAACTGTTGCACTCGATCATATTCTTCATCAGAAATTAATGCAGGGTGATTACCATTATACAGTCTGCCACCATATTTGAATTTGCCAGTGTAAAACGGATTGCGAAGTAAGTGCCGTAGACCGTTAAGGCTGACAGGATTACCGCCACGCTCACGATGCTGAGGAGTGCGTAGTCCTAGTTCTTTGGCATACTTTGTCAGATCAGTAAGTGAAGCCGTGCCGGTCAACCAACGCTCGAAAACTTTCCGCATTAGCGGACCATTGACTGGATCCAAAATAATCGTACGATTTGCTCGGTCGTTAAGATACCCAGTTGGCGGTACGCCTGGTTTCCAACCTTTCTCAGCTTTACTAAACATCCCGCGGCGAACATTCTTCATCAGATCTTTACGGTAACGGGCATCCATACTGGATTCTACATCAAAAATTACATCGTCATCTTCACAATAATCACGCCCATCAGTCAGGATCCAAGCAATTTTACCGTCATTCATCATTTGGTGTACATAACCACTATCAAGCGGATTACGACTAATATGATCGAGTTTCCAAGACAAAATACCATTAGCCTCGCCATTTTCAATCATATCGATCATTTTGGCGAATTCAGGTCGCGTACCAGGTTTACCACCAGATTTTGCTTCCGACAAAACAGCAATAATTTGTAGTCCTTCTCGTTTTGCACGAGCCTCCATTAAACGGATTTGATCATCAATAGATTGAACTTGTTTATCCGAGGCTTCAGTGCTCTTGCGAGCATAAAGCACATATTTTACATTCTTTTTATCAATTCTTTGCATAAAATTCCTTCCTTATTTTGGATAGGGGGCAAAAAGCATTTTCTTAGTCTAATTATACCGCTTTTCACCCCTGTTGTTAATGGTTTTGAAACGCTCTTTCCCTGTAGATTCTACATTCTTACTCCTTCCAGTCGCCCCTGAATCTTATCAAAAATCTTTTCGCTAATCATTGGCTTGTGCTTGCCATAGAACATCCTGCCCTGAAAAGTGAACCTACCAGCATAAAATGGATTTTGTAGAACCGCATTTACCTGTGACTTGGTTAATGGCTTTCGTTCACCTTGTTGAACATAAGGTAATTTTTCGTTCAGAAAACGAGTAGTCCATCCAATCGTGACTTTTCCTGCGGCATAGTTTTCTAATGCTTCCTTAACTATTGCCCACGACTTCAAGTCTGGTACAATCTGCTTGGTGATAACATTATTGACATAGCCGATTGGTGCTTTCCCAGGAAATTCGCCACGGTATGCCTTAAGCATTAGAGCGCGAGATACCTGGGTTGAGCGAATTTGCTGCTCGAGATGTTCGAAATTAAAGTAGTTTTGGTTGGTATTATTCTGATTATTAGTCATTTACTTCTCCTTGTTGAGAATTATTAATATTAAATTGCCCAACGAGTGGCGTGATAAGCATCTTGCGCCTGTCGGTAGAGTCTTTTTCGTAGCTAATCAGGCCAGCTTGCTCGATTACTGGTAGATATTGCTTACGAACTTGGTCTCGATTTAGCATTTCACCGGTTTTGCCATAATGATACGAGAATAAGTCATCCATAGTGAGTCCTACGGTTTCCTTTGCGTTGTGTCGTTTAGCTAAATATGCTGGAACGATGGTTTGTTCGTAAAAATCGAGCATTTGTGGTGGAATTCCATATTGTTGACTGCGACCCAGAAAATTCCAGATTGTCAGTGCAGAATCAACATCGGCTTTTGTTGCGATGATGTCTCGCTCTCTCATCTCTCGGCTTGGAGCATTTAAGAGAGTGCAAACCTTAATTAGCGAGTTAAAATGCTGATTGTCTCGTTGATGCCGAGGTAATAACTTGCCCTTAATGGTGGATTTGAAAACTTGTCCAACTTCCAGCTCTTGAGGTATGACAATGTAACGAACATCCAACTCGCGGATGTAGCGAATGCGTTGCATTAGTAGTTTTCGCTCAGGGTTTGATGCAATTGTCGCCTCAAAGCTGCCGTTGTCGTTCGATCGTTGCTGATACAAATCGATCCCCGCATCAATTTTTTCTTGAGTGATTTCTGGACTAAGCAGAATTGCCCGTGTCTGCTCTTGCTCATCCATTTGTATATTAGCTGAACAAAAGGCAGTCGCAGGATAGCCAAGGATGTAGCCGTTTACGGCAGCATTCTTGCCGCTATTACTACGATTTGTTAGTTTGAAAGCGATTTTCTTATCATCGTGCGACAACAATGGTCGGATCATTGTTTGCAATTTTGTATCAACTTGATCCATAAAAATCAGGATCTTGCGCGATAAGTCTAATACCATTTCGCCAGAATCATCTTGCGACATAGCCTGATCGTCATAATAAAATGCCGTCGGTGTTACACGCATATATTTTCGGACGTCATTTTTTGGAAACAGTTTTGCCACTTCACTTGCGATATACGTTTTTCCACTCGATGAGCGAGCATTTAAGAAAATGTTCAGCTGGTCTTCCTCAGTATAGGCAGATAACATACCCAAAAACACGACCGTCTTGTTGATATTATCATATTTGATAGTGAGGTCCAAAATGCTTTGTAATTTCGTAAGAGACATTTCAGTAAAATCACTAGCATTAACTGGCTCGTCACCAGCAATCAACTTAGCTTTCGATAAAAGCTGCTCTGCCGTAAAGCCCATCTTATTAGCATCAGTAAGATCTGCTTTATCACCAAGCTCCTCAGGCATTGGAATATTGTGAACGCTTACGATCTGCAACTGCTCTGTAATCTTTTTAGCCAAAGCTTCCGTGGAGCTTCTACCCTTATCATCGTTATCGAAGCAAATGTAAACCTTACTTCGACCATCAAGATAGTTCCTGATCCACTCATCCTTAAAAGTGCCTTCTCCTGCTGTACTTGTAATAACTGGCATTCCGAATTTCATCTGCTCGGCAACAATACGATCAAATTCTCCGCCGCAGATTAGTACCGAGTTGGAATTTGAATGTTGAAGCTCAGCCGCACCAAACACTACTGATCCAGCACCGCTTGGATAAGTTGCGTATTTTGGGCCATCCGTCTCGCCTGGTAGCCGACGAAGTTTGATGAGCTTGCAATCTTTGTTCTCAATAATAGGGATCGTTAACCACTTTTCACCGTAGAACTCGCCACAGCCAAGCATTAACACATTGACATTATAAAGTGTGATCTTTCGCTCAGCTAACAAGTAGTTGAGGAGTGGTTTATTTTCTGGTTTCATTAGCTCCTTATGGCAATTACTAGCTACGGTCATCAGTTTCTTGGGCATAGATTTTTTGCTATCGGAACGTATTGTACTTACAGTCGAATCACCCAATTCTTTCTTAAGCGAAAAGAAATTGCCTTTTGCTTCACACTTAAAGCAATGCCATAAGCCGGTTTCCGCATTGATGCTGCAATGATATTTTTCCGACTCAGTGTCGTCGTCATCGCATCCGTTCGGGCACGCAAACATTAGCTCGTCGCCGCGCTCTTTGTAGTCGATTTGTTTCTGCTCAAAATAGTTTTTCACTTCATCTTGAGCCAATTCTTGTTCTTCTCTCATTTCCATCCTCCGTTCTTGTTATTTTCTTGGTTTACTCCTGGCGTAATAGTTTCAACAAGGCGAGCTAGCTTATTCAATTCAGCCTCGGCAACTTGTAAATCTATGCTCTCACCAAAAGTGCTTTTGTATTGGTTTTGGAATGCACCCAATAGTTCGTTTGAATATTTCACTCCATAACTTCCGTTATTAATGAAAGGCCACTCGAAAGGATGGTTATTATTCGAGCGGCCTTGCAGACCATCCTAGGACTAAAATAGACTATTATAAAATATAATCCATATAATACAAATGTATGCACTTTTGTTTTTATATGTATATGACAAATACATACATATACAAAAAGAATCCCCCGTTATAGGAGGTAAAGTAAGACTATCTAAAATTTATATTTTTCAGATTGGGTTTTAATCCGTTGCAATTCCTCGGCGTTAATTTGTATTGAGCGAACAAGAGTTAATGAATCGGCACTAATGGTCGCAAAAGGCGATAAAACTCCTTGCATTAATTGATTATTGCGAAAAATAGTTGCAAGCGATGATTGGCCTTTTTTAAATTTAAAGCCAGCGTCCATTAGTTCTTGCCGTGTAAATCGAAATTCCTGTTTTTTAAGATTTTTATTCATTCTTTCCATGGCGAACAGAAGGATCTTTTGAACTTGGGACTGGAATTTGACTGGGAAAATATATTGTTCGTATTGCGCTGTTATAATGACCCCAGCTTCGCTAATTTCAAGTGTTGCGCTATATTGTGCTGGCGGAATATCTGGGTTATGTCTGTCGCATAGTTCTTTGGTATGATCTGGATCTCTTACTTTAAAAAAGGCGAGGTTTGGACTTTTGTTATACAAATACTCTTTCATTCGATTTTGATTAACTCGAATAAGTTGATAGCAGAGCTCGTCATAATCGCCACTTATCAGCACTTCTTTATCTATAGGTCTTCCCGCTAAATCAGTCATAGCAAAAGCAAGCAATCCGTCATCGTGAAGTTTTGCCATAATGTCATACCATTCTAGATGCTGAGATTTTGTTATAAAATCTACCAGCATTCGACCATTATAAATACCTTCACGTACAAGAAGCTGTAGACGCACATTAAGTAACGTCTTAAACTCGACGCTTTGAGTTGTCATAACCATCCTGTCGCATAGTATAACAGATTGTTCTCCATATTGCAATATAGAGTTTTACGTGTTATAATGACATTGTTCAAACTTTTCAAAAATTAAGACAAGGACGGAGCATTTGCTCCTGTCAAACTCAGAGTACAGCCACGTACTAGTATTCGGGTTTGAAGCCTTGTCTACGAAAAGTTTGAACAGCCTGTACGTGGCTGTATTTTTGTTATAGCCTCGGCAGAACTGTTCAAACTTAAACGAGGCTTCAAAATGGGCAAATTTGATTACAATACAGGTGAATATATCATTATATATGCGTATTCACTTCCAACTGTCACTACTCATGTCGGCCATCTCAAGGTTGGTAAAGCGAGTATTAAGTTCTCTGAATATGCTCGTGCTGACGACCCGAAAAAGGCCGTCGAGCAAGTAGTTCGTGAACGTATTAAAGATCAAATTGGCACCGCCGACCTAGACTACGTTCTCGAATTTGCCGAGCTCGCCATTAAGAATGATGGCAGGTCTTTCATGGATTATGATGTCCATGATGTTTTACAGCGATCAAACTTTCCAAAAGTCCAGCACACTGAAGAAAAACACAACGGCGAGTGGTTTGCGGCGTCAATCGAAACCGTAAAAAATGCTTTCAAGGCCGTTCAGGAAGGTCGCAAGTCGTTAAACCCTAATGAAATTATTGAAGAAAAAACCAAGATTAATTTCCGTAAAGGTTCGCAAACTGAGGCTATCAAGAAAACTCTAGCCGCCATCGAAAAGGGTAAAAAGCATTTCTTATGGGATGCTAAAATGCGTTTTGGCAAGACTCTGACTGCCCTAGAAATTGCTCGTCAGAAAAACTATGGCAAAGTCTTAATTATCACCCATCGTCCTGAGGTGAATGAAGACTGGTTCAAAGATTTTAATACACTGTTTGCTGGCACCGACTATAGTTTCGGTTCTCGTAGTAAAGGTGAAGACATTACTACTTTGCGGAGCCGCTGTATTCGCAAAGTAGACGGTGCTTGTGTCAACCCATTCGTATATTTTGCCTCGGTTCAATATCTGCGACATCAGGTGAAATCCCCTGAGAAACTGGCTATTCTCCGAGAAGACTGGGACATGCTGATTGTCGATGAGGCCGACGAAGGTATTAAAACTACCTTGGCCGACGAGGTTATTAGTCAAATTAAGCGTGACTTTACATTAATGTTGTCGGGCACGCCATTTAATTTGCTGGAAGATTATGACGATAGTGAAATCTTTTCCTGGGATTATACGGCAGAGCAAAAGCTCAAAGCTGAGTGGGATACTCTATATCCCAACGAGCCAAACCCCTATTATAAACTCCCGAGACTCTCTATCTTTACTTATGAGCTCGATAAGTATCTTGCGACTGGTGAGTTTGGTACGCTCTATGATAAAGCTTTTAATTTCAAAGAGTTTTTCCGTACTGATAGCGATGGCAATCTTGTCCATGAAAAATATGTATATCAGTTCTTGGATCTGATTACTACGCCATCCGATAGTAATTTTCCATATTCCTCGGTGGAATACAGAAATAACTTACGTCATACACTCTGGATTGTACCAGGCGTCAAAGAGGCTCGTGCCCTAGAGAAATTGCTTGAGCGGCATACTATTTTTGGCATGCGTGACAACGCTGGTAAGCGTATCTTTAACGTTGCTAACGTGGCTGGCGATGGCAACGAAGAAGTTGCCGAGAAAAAATCTCGTGGACTTGTGAAAAAGGCCATTACAAACGACCCTCTAAACTCTTATTCCATTACGATTTCCTGTGGCAAAATGACCCGTGGTGTTTCGGTACCTGAATGGTCGGCGGTCTTCATGCTTAGCAATACTAGCTCTGCCAGCACCTATCTTCAAACCATCTTCCGAGCTCAGACTCCATGGGAATATAAAGGTCAGCTCAAAACTGAGTGTTTCGTATTTGATTTTGCTCCCGACCGCACTCTGAATGTCATTGCCGAAACCATGAAAATCAAGAAGAAATCCCCAACCAAAGAGGAAATTAAGGGGGCCACGAGTAAGTTTCTGAACTTCTGTCCTGTAATTTCGGCAACTGACGGACAAATGAAAGAATTCTCTACGCAAAGATTACTACAGGCCATCAAACGTGTTGCTATTCAGAAGGTTACGCATAATGGGTTTGATGATACTCGACTGTACAACCTCGAGAATCTTGCTCATTGTACTGACGAAGAATTGGCGGATTTTGCCGAGCTAAACAAAATCGTTGGTCAGTCCAGCGGTGTCAAGGACGAGAATAAAATTACGATGGCTGATAATGGCTTTACTGAGGAAGAATATGAGCAGGCTGAACAGGCTGAGAAGAAAAAGAAAGAAAAACGAGAGCTGACGCCTGAGGAACAAGAATTGCTACGCCGCAAGCGAGAAATTGCCGAACAACGCAAAACTCGGATCAGTATCTTGCGTGGCGTATCCATTCGTATGCCCATGCTTATCTATGGTTGTAAGGTCGACCAAAATGGCCATGAGATTCGAGCCGACGAAGAAATCTCGCTCGAGCAATTTATCGAAAATGTTGACGACGAGTCATGGGCAGAGTTTATGCCCGAGGGCGTTACGAAGGAGATGCTCCGCACTAAGTTTGCTAAATACTATGACGACGAAGTTTTCATTGGTGCTGGCATTGAGATCCGCCTACGTGCTCTCGCTGCCGATTTGCTTGCTCCAAGTGAGCGTGTCGTCGAGATTGGCGAGATCTTCAAAACATTCAAGAACCCAGACAAAGAAACCGTCCTTACTCCATGGAAAATTGTAAACTCGCATATTAGTTCTACCTTGGGTGGTGCCGATTTTAATCACATTATCGAGCTTGACGAAGATGTTGACAAAAAAGGTGAAAAACTCGGTTTACCCAACTGGGAAGATAAAGGCGAAGTCACGAAACTCTGGAGCAATAAAGACGCTCGGGTATTAGAGATTAATAGTAAATCGGGGCTTTATCCGTTACTTTGTGCGTATAACTTTTATAGCCAAGCTTTAATCGAGGCTATTCGTAATAATCAGAAAAATGAAGAAGATGTCTTTCGTGAGCTATGGGATAAGATTTTAGCTCGTAATATCTACGTACTAACAAAAAGCCCGATGGCAAAGACAATTACCGAACGTACACTTGCTGGCTATACTGGGGCAAAAACAAACGTCGTTTATATTCCAGACCTCATTGAAAAGCTAAAAGACGAAGATTTTAACCTTAACAAAGAGTTAGCCAATCTATTTGGCTTAGAAGGAGCAGAAATGTTGAAGTTTGATGCCGTAGTTGGCAATCCGCCATATCAAGAGACAGTTGGTAAATCCGAAACACAAACTCAAAGTAACTCTAACTGGATCTACCAGTATTTTCAGGAAAGTGCCGATAAGCTTGGTGGGCTAACGTGTCTAATTTATCCTTTTGGCGGCTGGTTCGACGCACCCGACCGTCTTGGCGGATTAGGAAAGAAAATTCTGAGTGACGGTCATACGATTTCCATTGACGCTTACGAGGGTACCACCGACCGTCGTGCTTGGTATCGTACCGATAAAGAGCCCCAGCCAGTTTTTGGTACTAGTGCCAACTTATCCGCTGGTGTTTCTATCGTATTCCGTGACTTAGATAATTATCATCCGACTTTCAATTATTCCAACCGTATCTACACAGACGAACGAGTTGAGGTTGATATTAAGGATTGGGAGGTGTTAGTGCCAAATCCAGTATTCCTCAAGATTGCTAATAAGCTGTTCGGCAGAAAACTTTACGATCGTATCAAAAAAGGCATTTTTGGTATCGAATCGTATTTTGTGGAGCAAAACTTAGACAAGGTCTCTGAAAATAAGGGCGACTGGAATAATCCAATAATGCTATTAGCAAACAATAAATCAGGCTCCTCGGGCCGCACGCAACTATTTTGGACGGATAAAAGTACGTTACCAAAGGGACAAGAATATGTGGCGAAGTATAAGGTCATTACTACGTCGGCATATCCGAAAAAGTCCATCGTTTCGGGTAGTCCGATTGTTGCCGATGTAAAGAAACGACTTGAGGAATTAGTTGAATGCCTCCCGAATAATTCTGCTTTCGGAGCAAGCCGCATTGCCTTGTTTATGTCCGATAGCGAAAAAGAATGCCAAAACTTCATGAAGTATATTAAAACTGACTTCTTCGCAGCTCTTACTATTCAAGAGCCAAATAAACGTTCGTCGTTTGGTTTTGTAATTCCAGACCAAGACTTCTCTGACAAGTCAGATATTGACTGGAGCAAATCTATTGAAGACATCGACGAACAACTTTTTCAGAAATACAACATTACAACAGAGGAACGTGAGTTCTTAGGAGCGTAATTTTGTGGTCTCGTCGGTTGATATTGTTGAAAATACAATCCGTCTACATCCTGGCTTGCTTGAGATTTTGCTCATTGACCGCACAAAGACGACTAAGCAAAAAACGCATAACATCTTATGGGCGACTAATTCATATGCTAAGCATAGCCCGACGCAAGAGATCCAGCTCACGGATATTACTGGCAAAAATACTTTTTTAATTCAGCCTCGTATTGCTAAGTCAAAAACTGAGCAAAAAATCCGCACGCATGACAAAGCTGAAGTTTTTACTCCGAGAAGCACTGTATATCAAATGAACCAAAAAATCGACTGGGGACTTGGCCATTGGCCAGCTACTAATGATAATTGGCGTGATTACATTCAAGAAAAACGCATCGAGGTTACTTGCGGTGAAGGCCCGTTCATTGTCGGGCGATATAATGCTCTCAGCGGTAAAAAAGTTCTCAAGCTTGACGCACGCGTCGGATTCCTTGATCGAAAATTACAAGTTGTCTCCATATTTTGCGATACACGGGAATTATGGCTGGAATGGGCAAAAGTCGCCTTTAAGTGTTCATATGGTTACGAATGGCAAGGCGACAGTCTACTAATTGCCCGAGAGAACTTACTCTATACTTTTGTAGACTATTTTAACAATAAGTTCCCAGAGTCTCAGGTAGATCTGGATAATGAATTAAATGCGAGTACACATAAAATGTTAGCTGAAATTGCTGAAATCATCTCTTGGAACATTTTCCAAATGGATGGGCTAAAGTATGTTATACCTATGAGCTGTAAACGCACGGAAGAAATCGTCAGCGAGACTCCAGGACTGTTAAAAATGCTAGGTGAAAAAGATGTCGTGAAGAAAAGCGTATGCGAAGGCTGCCTTAGATCCGACCCCAAACTCCATAACGGTAAAAGAGTAAAAGTCATGGATTGGGAAACTAATAAACCAATATATTTTTACAAGTTACTACGATAAAAAGAAAGGATGCATAGATGTCAAACAACTCTCCCTTCGATCCATACTGGCTTTACGAAATGGGCAAAGACGCCGCTAAACACCCTAATCGGGAAGTTAGTAATGGAGCTTTTGCTGTCGTTGTGATTTGCTTTGTCATTTCGCTTATATTAGTAGGTGGCGTGATTGCCCTCTTTGTTTGGCTTTTCACCTCATAGTTCCAGCTCTCGCTAGTTTCTCCCATTTCTCCAAGCTACAACGATGCAGTATAGGTCTTCCATACGTTTCTCGCTCTACCCACTCCACTTTGTTTGTAATGGAATTACGATATGGACTACAACAAACCAGTTTACCAAACTCGTCTACTGGTGGTTCAGTACGAGTCGGTAGCTGGCTTGTCTTGTTCGCTACATTTACTAAATTAGCACCAAGCCAAGCCCCAGAGTACCTCTCTGACGCACTTAGAGGCGTTTCTAGGGCATTTTCTGGTTCGAGACGAGTGTTTGACTGTTTCTCGCTTTTCTCCTGATTTTGAGTGCGTTTTGCTCGCCTCGTGTAGCGTCGGTATTCACTAGTGCGAGCAAGCCCTAGGCTGCTCCAACATTGAGCTTCAGTTGCTTCTTGTACTAGTTTAGCAAACTCAGGCTTCTCCCTCCGCCAACGGCAAAACGTGTCTTCACTAATCCCTACACCAAAACAACAATCACGCATAGTAAGCCCATCAGCGAGATACTGACGGATGCGCTTGGTGAGTTCCTTGGTGTATTTGGTAGGTCTAGCCATGATGTCTTAATCTTAACATCAAAGAGCAAAAGTGTTTTTGGCAAGCCCAAACTCGCTAAACGCCAGCTCAACCAAATCCTTGCCCAGCTCCATTATTTCTTATACTATACTTATGCTGCAAATCAGCAAAGAGAGTTTTCCATAGCAAAACCTCGATTGTTTAAGAAAATGTGGGAAAACTCACCAAAACGCAACAACATCGAAAAGCCTCCTTATTATTTGGAGGCTTAAAATCATTGGTGCTTTTCTTGGTTATTGCGGCTTGTCATCACTTACGCGTTCTTATTGATGGCTCGCCAAGCTAAAGTCTGTAGCTCTTTAGCCTAACTCGTCTTTTACGGTCGCTACTACCTAAAGCGAGTCGAGAGTTTGGTTGTTGGGTTAGCCACTCCTTTCTTCACCAAACTGCCTTCCATTGTAACACAAGTTCACCAAGATAATTTCTTTGGTGAGCAAACAAAAAACTCCACTCACCAAAAACAAAAAAGAGACTCAGCAAAAGCTAAATCTTTTGGCAGAGTGTGAAACAAGGGACTTAGGGTGGTCATTGAAATATAGGGAGGAGGGGGATTAGTTTTAACTAAAATTTGAAACGCATCATTAATCAGTTGTGACGGTCGTTTGACTATCTAATGTTTGATAGAACTGTTTCTTGTTTATTGTCTCTATATTAAAAATACCTGCAAGCTTTGCTACTCCTTTGTCCTCGGTAACTATGATCCACTGCGTTTTCAGCATACTCCCAAGTTCCTTGCGACGCTCGCTTAGTACGGTTGCAATTAACAAAACATCGCCATTACCTTCGTTATTATAAAGATCGACAATTTTATCCGCACTTAGCATTACATTTTGTAATTGGTCAAGTGTATTAATTGAAACCTCTATTTTTTGCTCTGCCAGTATTCTTTGATTTAAGGCTAAATTATCTCTTAGCTCATAAATAATCTCTTCTGGGAAAAAACAATATTTCTTAAAAAAACTAGACTTCATCCACTCTTCTTGTAGTGTAGCGGCTGGGGTGGTATCTATTAGATATTTTGTTTCTATAAAGATGTTTGGGATCACAATGCTGCTCCAATTTGCTCAATAAAGCTACTAGATTTACGATGCCGTCCTAACAAACGGCACGCCTCTCCTTGTGAAATTACCTTAGCACTCAATAATTGCAAAACGTTAGTCGTAAATTTTCTACCATTATAGTTAATGATTTTAGTCGTTTCATTGATCTTAAACTGTATTTTTTTATTCTTTTTTTGAGCCTCTTTTCGTTCTTCACTGATATCATCGAAGAAACGATTAAAACACTCATCATCTATAAGCCTTAAGCGTTTTAATCGCATTAAAACCATACTTGGAGTAACCTTGAAGATACTGGAGAGATTCTGAATATCACTTAAGGATTCGACTGTAATTCCGTCTATCATTTCCTGTGGCATCAGTATCTCTTCTGTAATTATGTACTCCTTTGTTTCTATTGGATTTTGAAGATTAGAGTCATACGAAACTGGCGAAAAATGGTTCAACGACATACAGACCAATAATAATACTATAGTAAAAATCCTTCTTCCAGTAGGGTCCGCTATGTCCGATTCGTCTTTAGTATAAAGAAAGATGGCAGGATATTTCTTATGTTTTACCGCTATACCACTAAACCTAACATCTTTTTTAATTGCCTGCGGCATTGCACCTTTTTGGCTTCTAGAAATAAGAATGTTGGTACGTTCAAGCTCTTTTACCAAGAAGTCATAGGCACTACTCTTGTTTTTATAACCTCGCAATTTGTTCATATCTAGATTAAGCGATTCTAGAATTGATTTTGCATATAGCTGGGTATCCGGATCTCTTTGTATATGCAAAATTGGATTATCTGGAACAGCCTTATTGTATTTTGCCAAAAATAATTGTCGTTTTCTAATATCTTTGACTATCAGATTGATATCTTTTATTTCAACATTTCCACGTCCAGCCATAGATATTATTCCTTTATCTACACCCTGGAAAAGCAGTTGCTCATTACGCTTAATATTTGCATCAACCAACTTCTTTGGAGCAAAAAACAGCGAATATGGTATTTGCGCCTTTCGTGCTAACTCAATGAGCTTATTTATTTTAATCTTTCTTTCAGTTACGGCTCGCTGGTAATCTGTTAGGTAATAAACGTGCGAAGACCCTTCAAACAATTGCTTAAATATCGATAAACTAATATAGATATATTTTGAATCAATAGCTACAGATAACAGCTCGTCGTTTTTAGAACCATCCACTCTACACTCCTTTACTTAATTATAACACTTTTTATAACAATCGAAGTCAACTCGATAGTTAGTTGGTTGCAGATATAATGGTTTCCACCCTGCACTAATTTTCTCCAAATATAAAGCTACTCCTATCATAAGCAAAGTATATTGGATTTCCATTCAGTAGCTCATCCTCAATTGCAGTTCTGACTTCCTGCACTGTGGTCCACCATTTTCTTGACTGTTTGTAAAAAATCTTCTGTGGTATGCAGAAGATTTTTCGTCTAGCGCTTGGCGTGGGCGAATGGATCTGTTATAATAGTTGCAGGTATAACCGTTATGAAAAATACAAATGTAGCCAACACAGATCGATTGCGAGCTTCGGGGAAGTCAAGGCGGACGCAGGAGTCGACGAGGACGTTGGAAAAGGTTCCGGTGCAACCGCGAAAGTTTGCGGAAGGGCTATGCTTTAAGAAGTTGTTTTTCGTGTTTTTGATTGGGTCGGTGATCGGCGCGCTGTACGAGGATGTATTGATTTTTACGGTGACATATTTTACGACCGGAACGGGCGAGTGGATGCTGCACCGTGGGGTGATTTACGGGCCGTTTAATGTGATTTATGGGTTTGGGGCGGCGTTGATGTGCTGGGTTTTGCTGCGGAAGCCATATGAAAATTGGCAGATTTTCTTGTTGGCGGCGGGGATTGGCGGAATTGTAGAATATGCGTTGAGTTATTTTCAGGAGCTGGTGACGCATACGACTTCTTGGGACTATCACGGGATGTGGTTGAACCTGAATGGACGAACGACGATACCGTTTATGGCGGTTTGGGGGCTGATGGGGCTGGTTTTGGTGAAGGTGATTTATCCGATTATTTCGCGTTGGATTGAGCGGATTCCGATTCGGACTGGTGAGATTATCTTTGCAGGGCTTTTGGTTTTTATGCTGATTGATATGACGATTTCGTGGTCGGCGGTCGTGCGACGGGCACTGAGGCACAATAATGTGCCGGCGTTGACGCCGGTTGGCGAGTTTTTTGACCGTAATTATCCGGATGAGTTTTTGGTGAAATACTATCCAAATATGGAATGGGCGGAGCAGAAATGATTTTGGGAGCGATTGGTGCGGGATTGGTGGCGTTTGGATTGGGGCAGATGTGCTATGCGCGGTGGGTTTTGCGTTATAATAAGCTCGAGCTGAAGCCGCGAGAGGGTGATCCGAGAATTGCGGTTTTAATCCCGGCGCGAGATGAGAGTAAAGTGGTCGCGGGAATTTTGAAAAGTTTGAGCGAGCAGACTTTGAAAGTTGAGATGAAGGACGTTTTTGTGATCGTGGAGTGTCTAGATGATCCGACGATTGAGATCTGTGAAAAATTCGGCTGTCAGGTGATTTTGCGGGAGAATTTAGAAAATCAGCGAAAAGGTTATGCGCTCGACGAGGCGGTGAAGCAGATTTTGCCGGTACATTATGATTTGTATTTTATCTTTGATGCGGATAATACTTTGGCGAAGGACTATCTCGAGAAAATGGTGAAATATTATCATCAAGGTTATGATATGGTGACGGGATATCGGTGTTCGAAAAATGCGAATGATAATGTGATTGCGACGATGTCGGGGCTGACTTTTTCGATGATTAATGTGCTTGGGAATCGGCAGCGAATACGGCATGGTGCAAATGTGATTTTTTCGGGGACGGGGTGTTTTGTGGCGGGGAAATTGGTCGAAAAGTGGCAAGGTTGGCCGTTTCATAGTTTGACCGAGGATTACGAGATGTCGCTGTATGCGATTTTGTATGATGTGCCGACTTTTTATAATGAGGAAGCGACGTTTTATGACGAACAGCCGACGAAATTTCGGCAGACGGTTTTGCAACGAGTGCGGTGGATTAAAGGTTATTTTGGGGCACGAAAGATTTATATTCCGCCAATGCGAAAAGTGAAGCAGGCGCGAAATATCGGTAGCGTGAAACGGGAGTTAATTGGGGTGAAGCCGATTATCGTGACGTTGGCGGGTGTATGCTTGCTGTTGCTGAGTGGAATCGGGACGAGTTTTGTGACGATTTCGGCGGTTTGGTTGATTGTGATAGTGATTGCGTTGGTGTATTTTGCGCTGATGTTGATGACGGTGATTATGTTGAAGCGAGAACGCTTAAAATTGCGACCAAGGATTGTCATTGGAACGATTTTGCTAAATCCGCTGTATTTGGTGACTTATATTCCATGTGCTTTGCAAGCGATTTTCACGAAGGATGTGAAATGGGAGAAAATTGAGCACGTGGGAGTGAAGAAGAAGCGGTAGCAGGTCTTGTTGCATAATTATTCATTCATCCAGCCATGCGGAAGCGCCTCCGCATGGCTGGCTATTGAATTATGCAACAAGACCACAGCGGGTCCTTTACTAGCTACTTTTTTAGTCGTCGGGTATCGTCCGGCTTAGGCTGCTGGGTCGCGAAAGCTAGCCCAGAGTAAATCGCGGAGTTCGTCGGCGGTGTACTGACGTCTGGCTTCGAGTAAAATGGAGATGCGACGGCGAGAGTTGAGAGCGTCGCGAGTTTGGCTGGAGTAGACAAGCGGATTCGCGGCGAGTTCGTTGAGCGCGCCCAGTTGTGAGTCGAGTGTGTAGAGGTAGGCGCCGTAACGTCCGTTGAGATAACCCTGTAGGTTCATGCCGTGTGGAAGCCAGCTGAGCATCGAAATCGTATCGACGGCAGCAATGAGAATAAAATCGCGGGTGCTGACGACAGTGTTTAGCTCGTTAGTGTAGAAAACATTCAGGAGGATAGCATTGCGGTTTGGGTCGTTTGCGAGGCTAAGGAAGCGATCGAGATAGTTGTTCACGAGCGCTTCTTCGCTTTCGGCGGGAAGGAGGAGGACTAATTCGCTGGGATTTTCAGTTTCGATGAGGTCGCGGTAGAGGTATTTCGCGCCAGTATCATTCGGAAAATAGTTTGCGATGAAAGGATCAGAAGTTTTGCCGAAATAGAAGGCTGAGCCGATAATAGTGCTGGAACTTGCGGTGACCGGTTCGCTCGGTCCGGAGACGGAATAAACTTCGTGCGATTCGCGGCATTCGAAAAGTCCGGTATCGGTCGAGCCGTTTAGGATATAGACGGGGTCGTAATTGCCTTGACAGAGAGTATAGACGAGGTCGGAAAGTTCGGGGGTGATTTCGTCAAGGCGGGCGGTGGCTTGAGCTTGGCCGAGCTGCTCGAGGGCGATTTGGGATTCTTCGGCGGTGCTAGTTTGGCTAAAGAGGTAAACTCCGGTCAGTGCGACTTCGACGAGAGCAAAAGCGAAAACACCGGCAAAGGAAATAGCGAGCGGGCTAGTCGGTCGGTCGGTGGAGAAGAGGCACTTTGAGGTAAAATAAATTGCTACCCAGGCCGAGATAATAATGATGACCAGAATAGCAGTTAAAGCGTTAGCGGAAAGATGTAGGACAAAGGCATCGAGCCAAACGAAGGCGGCAATGACAATTACGCCAATACCGGCAGCAGCAGTCATCGAGCTGCGAGGCGGCTGTTCGCGCCAGGCTCGAATCATGGTGATTATAATCGCAATAGCGAGGAGTCCGGTCAGTAAAAGGCTAATACGGAGTGCGACCGGGAAATAAGTTTCGGTGACGAAGAGGTAGTCCTGAGTAATGACCATCAGAATAAGTTGCATCGGGCCGAGGGCGAGAGCGATTAGGGTAGCGAGGACGAGACTAGCGATGCCTAGAGCGGGCGACCAAGGACGCTGGCGACGTAAAGCAGCGCGTTCTTTGACTAACTCTGAAGGCCACAACAAATCTAAACCTTCCGCACTTAAAGTAGCAGCTTCAGAGCTTGATGTGCCCACCTTTTGACCTTCCATATGTAAATATTTTAGCATAAGTTGAGTGATTTTTGGGAAAATTGGGCGATTTTAGGTGAAAATTGGCGGCAATTATTGACTTTTTAAGTAATGTGTGATATAATGGAATGATAGACTAGTTTTTCTTCTTGAAATGTGATAAAATGCGGGTATGAATTTGAAAGTTGGAATTGTGGGGTTGCCGAATGTGGGGAAATCGACGTTGTTTAATGCGCTGACGAACGCGGGGGCATTGGCGGCGAATTATCCGTTTGCGACGATTGAGCCGAACGTAGGGATTGTGCCGGTGCCGGATGAGCGGCTGGATGTTTTGGCGAAGATGTACGATACGGATAAGGTAATTCCGGCGACGGTGGAGTTTGTGGACATTGCGGGGCTGGTGAAGGGGGCGTCAAAGGGTGAGGGGCTCGGGAATAAGTTCCTCGCACATATTCGGGAATGTCAGGTGATTTGTCATGTGGTGCGAGTTTTTAAAGATAGCGATGTGACGCATGTGGCGGAAACGGTTGATCCGAAGCGGGATATCGAGGTAATTCAGACGGAGCTGGAGCTGGCGGACCTCGAGACGCGAGAGCGGGCGGAGGCGAAGCGTGGAAAGAAGGCGTCGGAGGAAATGATTCCCTATCTGATGGACAAGCCGGTGATTTTTATGTTTAATGTGGATGAAGCGGGTTTGACGGATGAGAAGCTAAAGGCAGAGTTGGCGGAAATGGCGGCGCCGAGTCGAGCGGTGTTCGTGAACGCGAAGTTGGAGTCGGAAATGGCGGGGATGACGGTGGAGGAGCGGCGCGAGTTTTTGCGGGAATATGGCGTGGAGAATGATGCGTTGCATGAGCTAGTGCAAGCGGCGTATGAAACGCTGGGATTGCAGAGTTTTTTGACGGCTGGGAAGAAGGAAGTGCGGGCCTGGACGATTCGCAGGGGGGCGACGGCGCCGGAGGCGGCGGGAGCGATTCATACGGATTTTCAGAGAGGGTTTATTGCGGCGGAGGTGATGAATTTCGATGATTTGAAGGAGCTAGGAAGTGAGCAGGCGGTGAAGGCGGCGGGCAAGTTGCGGACCGAGGGTAAGGTGTACACGATGCAGGAGGGGGATGTGGTGGAATTTAGGTTTAATGTGTAGGGTATTTCGAAAATAGGAAGCAGGCCCGAGTTGTCTCGGGCCTGTGGTTGTTAATGTCTAGATTGTTAAAGGTGAGCCTGGTTCTCTTCTGGCTGACCCGGTTTGTAGAGTTCGGCAGCGATTTCGCGTAATTCGTCACTGGCGGGACTACATTCGAGTGCATGCATTTCGGCGAGCGCTTTGAGTAGATCCTTGAGCGACTGTTGCAGGCTTGGTGCGAATTCGGCGTTGAGATCAGGAACAAAGATATTGTTCAGCCCCGAAATTACGCGGTCGATAGCGGCTGGAACTAGGATATGTGCAAGATAGGCGCGGCGGGCGGCGAGATTGTTCTCGGGGTCGTCGTGAGCGATGATCTGCCAACGGGTTTGATGCCTGGCGCAGATGTGGACAGTGGCGCCTTGGAGTAGCTCGCCATCGGCGTTGCGATACTGTTCGATAGCTTCATCACAGAATAATTCGGAGAAGTTGCGTCCAGTAGCCTTTCTTGTACAGGTTAAGAGCTCAGTATAAGCATGATTGTAACGTGCGTCTTGCGTCAAGCATGGTTCGATACGATCGGTGGTTGCCAACATAATTAAATCGGTGATGTTAGCGTAACTGTCAGCGATACTAATCTGGCGTGTCGGTTCGGAAGTTGCGGAATGATTCTGATTTTGTGGAAATAACGGAATAATTTTTGCCATTTTAATCCCCCTCTTTGTCGCGTGATTGATGTAGTCGGACATGCTCATTTTGATGTTCTGTTACGCTAACGGTCGTTCTGCGGGCCAGTAGACGGTAAAATTGGACGAGAATGCGGACGACTAAGACCTCGTAGGCTTGTTCTGAGTTCTGAAATGCTACAAAGTGATCAATCTAGACATTGATGTTTAAGTTGCTCGGAGCGGATTTGCTCCTTATCCCCATATTGTGGCAGATGGCCGATTTTGTCAAGACCTCAGCGGCGATTTTAATAAATTTCGTAGCTGCTACAGGGGCGGGGATTTTTTGGAAAAATGGGGATTTAATGCGAAAAATGCTTGTTTTTGTGAGGATTTGATGTTTTAGTCGGTAAGCATGAGGTATTCGCCAATACGATAATCCGGCCCGACAACGCTGGCGGCGGCGAGGCGTGGTTGGTATTTTGCGTATGCGGGGTGGAAGTTGAGAAAAATTTCGGCGGCGCGGCGGAGCTGGGCTTTCTTGCGTGCGTTGATTTGTTCGAGGGGAGATCCATGCTCGAGATTTTGATGATATTTAACTTCGGTGAAGATAATTTCGTCGCTCTGAAGGCTAACAAGGTCGATTTCGCAGAGGCGAGTTTTAAAATTTTGTTGAAGGATGGTGTGGCCGCGCTGTGTGAGCATCTCAGCGACGACGGTTTCGGCGCGATGGCCGAGAGCGGAGTTGTTGCGGCCGAGCTTTTTCGAAGGCGAGTTAGGCTTCGTCTCTGGAGATTTTGGTTCTGCGGAATTTTCGGGGAAACGGGTTTTTGGCTGTTCTGAATTTTCGGGGAAACGCATGGCAATTTCGTGGACCGGACGGAATGAGCGGCGATGCTCGGGGCAAGGTCCGAAATTTTCGAGAGCTTGGCGGTGGGCGGCAGTACCGTAGCCAACATGTTTCTCAAAACCGTAACCGGGGTAAGCTGTGGCGAGGTCGACCATGTATTGGTCGCGGGCGACTTTAGCGATAATGGAGGCGGCGCTAACTTCTTTAACGAGGCTGTCAGCCTTCTTAAGCAGAGTAACGCGGTCGGCGAGCGGGGTTTTGTCGAGAAGGTTAATTGTGCCGTCGATGATGATTTCGGTGAACGGGATTTTTGTGCGCAAAACTTGTTTGACGGCGCGGCGGGCGGCGAGTTTTAGGGCGGGGCCAAGGCCATAGCGATCGATTTCGGCGCTCGATACCCAGCCGAGGCCATAAGCGGCGGCGTATTGCTTGATGAGCGGACTGAGTTTTTCGCGTTTTTTGGCGGAAAGTTGTTTGGAGTCGGCGAGATTTTGCCAGAGAAAGGATTTTTCGTCAAGCTCTTTCGACTTGGTCGGGTTTTGGGTGTCTGCTGGTTTATGTGAATTTTGAGCGACTGTTGATTTGGTCGGATTTTGAGTGTTTTCCGGTCTGGAGGCGATATCTATTCCAGAGGAAAAGTTTTCGCCGAGAACAACTGCGCCAACAACAAGTGGCCCCGCCCAGGGGCCACGTCCAACTTCGTCGATGCCGAGAATCGTCGGCACTTTAAGCCTGTTCGGTCGCTTTAGCTTCGGTAGATTCTGCTTCTGTTCCAGCTGGCTCAGCAGTCGTCTCTGCGACAACTTCTTCGCGGATGACGATTGGCTGATTCAGCGTAGCGCGGTCGATCGGTTTATTAACGAGGCGAGCCGATTTACCAGAGCGTTCACGGAGGAAGGATAGGTTATTCCGGCGAACCTTGCCGCGGTGCATAATTTCGATTTTCTCGACCAGCGGATTATGAATTAAGAAGGACTTCTCGACGCCGATCCCGGAGGCGACTTTGCGTACAGTGATGCGGGCAGTATGCGAATCTTTGCGGTCGGTACGGATAACGACGCCTTCGAAAACCTGCGAGCGGAACTTTTCGCCTTCTTTAATCTTTTGAGTAACGCGAACAGTATCGCCCGAGCGTACGTCGACGATCGTGGACTTTTTCTGTGCGTCACCGATGTTCTTTAGTAAATTAGCACTCATAATTAAACCTTTTATATTACAACTTCTGTTATTTTATCATACTTTTTTGGATTTGAGAAGGGGTTTTAGGGAGATTATGGCGAGGTCTTGTCGCACGATTATCCACCTCCCCATGCTGGCTGTTGAATTATGCAACAAGACCTTGTGACGATACAAAATTGCGGTTTTAATGGTAAAAATGCCGCGGATTGGGAGGCTAGCGCTGTTTAAGCGCAAGTCGAATACGTTCCTCGACTGGAAGGCTAGCATCGACCTGCGCAAGGGCGGTCGTAGCTTCCTTAAGCGGAAAGCCAAGAGCGATTAGGGCGTCGAGAGCTTCGTCGCCAGGTTGCACGTCTTGAGCGAGGAAAGTTGTCTCGGTCGCACCATAGTGTGACGGAATACCGACCTTGTCACGGAGGTCGACGATTACGCGCTCGGCGGATTTCTTGCCAACTCCGGTTGCCTTTGCGATAAAGCTAGCGTCGGTATTAGCGATGGCGTTACGGACGGCCTCGGGAGTGCCGAGGCTAAGGATATTGATAGCGGCTTTCGGGCCGACGCCGTTGACGGAAATGAGTAGTTCGAAGAGTTTTTTCGCGGCGAGGCTGGAAAAGCCGTAAAGTTCTTCGGCGTTTTCGCGGATAGCATGGTGCGTATAGAGCTTAACTTCGTTGTCGAGATTGAGGAGTTCATGGTCGGGGGCGGAGATAGTGACTTCATAACCCACACCCTGGACGTCGACGATGACGGAAGTGGCGAGTTTTTCGGTGACTTTGCCGATGAGATGTGCGATCACTGGCGAGACTTTCGACCGACAAGATTAATAATGATGATCAGTAAGAAAGCGGCGCCGAGTGAGCCGAGGGAGACGTAAACTGGCCACATTTCCGGCTCGGTTGCTTCTTCGGTAGATTCTTCGTCGTCGGCGTCGGCTTCAATTTCGCCAGTCGGCTTGTCCGGTTGTGCGATCGAGCCGTCGGCGGATTCGCAGTTTGTCGAATCCGTACCCTCGCAATTATCGAGCGGCATAATTCCCTCTTCGGAATTGGTATCGATCGAGACGTTGCCAGTGACTTCGTCGTCGGCTGTGGCCTGTGCTTCGGAGCAGAGCTCGGCCGACTCGGCGATTTCGCCATTCGGACATTCGACGATAGCGTGCGCGGGCGTAGCGCTAAAACCAAACGCAAAAATTAACGCGCCAACCGAATAAACAACTTTCTTTAACATTTACTAACCTCCTTAATTATAACTATTTTAGCATATTTAAGCGGGTTTGGGCTAAAATTTTTTTGCGACGAAGGAATGGACGATGGCGATAGCGAGGGCATCAGCAGCATCGTCGGGCTTTGGGGCGGTTTTGAGGCCGAGATGGACGCGGACCATTTCTTGAACTTGGGGTTTGTGGGCGTGACCGTTGCCACAAATGGCGTTTTTGACTTGGTTTGGAGAGTATTCGAAAATCGGTAGTCGGCATTGTTTCGCAACTAAAAGGCAGACGCCGCGAGCTTCAGCGACGGAAATACCGGTTGTGATATTTTGTTTGAAAAAGAGTTTTTCGATTGCGACGGCGTCGGGGTGATTTTGGTCGATAATCTCGTGGAGAGAGAGGTAAATATCCTCGAGGCGATCGGGGAGTGGGGTGTGCGGTGGGGTGGAAATTACGCCGTAATCGATCGGTTTTGTGCCTTCGATCACGCCGAACCCGCAGATTCCGGTGCCGGGGTCGATGCCTAAGATGCGCAAAGCTTGACTTTTTTGAGCGGGTGTGCTATAATGGGGGGATAGGGGTACGTTATTCATTGACGTACTCGATTAAGGTAGTTCTTAAATCTCGGACAGGGATGACGAACTCGTCTTTGACGGTGGTCGGAGCGATGGCGTGGGCGAAGCCGAGTTTTTTAGCTTCAGCGATACGTTGGTCGGGGCGGAAGGCGGAGCGGATTTCGCCACCGAGGCCGACTTCGCCGAACACTACGAATTCTTCAGAGAGTTTACGGCCGGCGACGGCGGAGGCAATGGCGAGGCAAATTGCGAGATCAGCGGCGGAATCTTGGATTTTGAGGCCGCCAACAACGTTGACGAAGACGTCTTTATCGTTGAGCTTGAGTTTAGTGCGGCGCTCGATGACGGCGATGAGGAGGTTGAGGCGGTTGAGGTCGAAGCCGGAGGCGGTACGTTTCGGGTAGCCGAAGTTTGAGGGGGTGACGAGGGCTTGGATTTCGACGAGGATCGGGCGGGTGCCCTCTAGGGTAGCGAGAATGATCGAGCCGTCGGTATTTTGGCGTTCGGCGAGGAGGGCAGCGGAGGGGTTTTCGACTTCGGCGAGGCCTTGTTGGTTCATTTCAAAAATGGCAGCCTCGGTAGTCGAGCCGAAGCGGTTTTTGACGGCGCGGACCATTTTAAAACCGCCGTAGCGATCACCTTCGAAATTCAGGACGACGTCGACGAGATGTTCGAGGACTTTCGGGCCGGCTAAGGTTCCCTCTTTGGTGACGTGGCCGACGATGATGACGGCGGTGCCGGAGGATTTGGCGGCGCGGATGATGAGGTTGCCGCAGTTAGTGACCTGAGAGACGCCGCCGGGGGCGGAGGCGATTTCGGCGAGGGTGAGGGTTTGGATTGAATCGACGATGACGAGGTCGAATTCGCCGCCTTCGATGGTTTTTGCGATGTCGTTGGCGAGGGTGCTGCTGGCGAATTTGAGGTTTTCGGAGTCAGCACCGAGGCGGAGAGCGCGGAGCTTGACCTGGCCGGCGGATTCCTCGCCGGAAACGTAGAGGACTTGGCGATTTTGCTGGGCGACTTTGGCGCAAATTTGCATGAGGAGAGTGGATTTACCGATACCAGGTTGGCCAGCGAGGAGTGAAACCGAACCGAGGAGAATGCCGCCGCCGAGGACGGTGTTTAAGTCTTTAAAACCGGTATCGAGGCGTTCTTTTTCGTCGGAGGCTTCGAGGTCGCTAATTGAGACATATTCGAGGCTTTTACCAGAGGCTTGACCACGGGAAACGGCGGCTTTTTCGTCGCGGCTGGAGTCGTCAAATTGCTGAATTAGCGAACTCCAGGCACCGCAGGCGCTACAACGTCCGGTCCAATTTTTATAGACAGCGCCGCATTCTTGGCAAGCAAATTGGGTGTGGGATTTAGCCATATAAATTTATTTTATGCCAGCGAGGAGATTAGTCAAGAGTATAGCGAGGATTTTATGGTTTTCTGTCAAAATATAGGCTTGGCGGCTATTCGCGGCGTTTTGCGACGGCAAGGCGGTCGTTGTCGCGGTCGAAATCGTCAGGAGCTTGGCCGAAGACGGCCTGACAAAAGTCACGAAAGGCGAGGAGGCCAGAAACGCGGCCGTAATGGTCGACAACGATGAGGAGTTGGCTACTGGTGCGGAGGAAGGCATCGAGAGCTTGCGCGAGGGTATAATCGGTACGGATGTAAAAGAGGTTCGGATCGAGCAGTTGGTCGGCGCGACTAGTGTCGCGGATCTCGAGGCTATTGAGGTGGGCAGTATGGAGGATGCCAATGATGTCGCCCTTGGAGTTCGTGACCGGGAAATGTGCAAGTCCGGAACGATAGAGGCGGTCGAGCGTAAGCGGACCGAGGACTTCATCTTCAGCGACATAGACGATTTTTGATTTCGGAAGGATAAGATCTTGGATTTTGCGATCTGGTAACTCGAGGAGATTAGTAATAGTCTCGCGTTCGCGTTTATTAAGGACGCCGAAGGGCGCGCTACCGATAATAGTTAAAAGGTCGGCGCGAGTTTCAGGAGTTTCAAAGTCGCGAGAATGATTATTAGAGAAGGATGTCGGGCTAGTGGGGATTTTCGCAAATTTCGGGGCGGGCGTCGCGGCGGTTTCGGAACGGGAAGAAGGGCTCGCGGCAGATTCGGGGCGAGAAGGCGGGTTCGGCGTAGTTTGTGGGGCTGACGAGGGAGAGCGGTGGATGCGGTAAGGTTCGAGCTTCGGGTCGATCCATTTCGTAAAGCGGCGGAGGAACTTTTTCCAGCTGCGTTTCAGAAAACGACCGAATCGGATCAGCCCGCGTCGAATCGCTGCGAGAAATTCACGGAGCTTTCGACAGAGCGTGCGCCCGAGCTGGCCTAGTTTAGCAGGAAAAGTTTGACCATTTACCTCACTCATATGATATAATTATAGCATAAAAATAGTAGTCTGTGATTTTTGGAGGAAGATTGAAGATGGATAAGAAAACAATAGCAGTGATTGCGGTGTTGATTGCAGTTTTTGCGGGGTTGGTAGGGATTTCGTTGGCGCAAGGAAATATACCGTCGACTGAAGTTGGCGATATTTCGAAAGTTTTGCCGGCGGAAGAGGCGAGCGGTAATTTTCCAGAAATGGTGAATGGTGATCCAGATGCGCCGGTGATTTTGGTGGAATATGGGAATTATCAGTGTACGGCTTGCGCACCGATGAATCCGTATATTGATGAAATCGTGGAAGAGTATGACGGAAAGGTGGCGGCGGTGTTTCGAATGATGCTTTTACCACAACATCCGAACGAAATTGCGGCAGCTTCGGCAGCCCTCGCGGCATACAATCAGGGAGTTTGGAAAGAATACAAGGATCTGTTGTTTAAGAATCAGAGTGATTGGTATTATCTTGAAGGGGATGAGCGGCAGAAGCAGTTTGAAGAATACTTTATGACAGTTTCGAAGCAAAAGGGCGATCTGGAGAAGTTTCGAGCGGACATGAAGAGTGATGAGGTCGCGAAAAAGATTAGTTATGATGATAAAATGTCGGATCAACAGGGAGCGGAGTGGTCGCCGTATTTCGTGGTGAATGGCGAGGCGATTTCGCAAAATGGGATTACGCGGGATGAATTTTTGAAGAATTTGCGCGCGAAGATCGACGAAGAACTAGCGAAAACAGGGGCGGAAGTGAAAGCGGTGGAATAGGCTAAAAGGCTGTACAGGGGTGGTTTTGATGGTGCTTATGCTTGCTAATTTGGGGTTGGTTTGATAAGATAGAGAGGTTGTTGGATTTGGTCGACTTTGGTATCCGACGACGCAGATTAAATAGGAGAATTAATGCGTAGCAAGTCAAAACACCCTAATGTGCGGCGGGGGAAGAGTTTTCCGCCTGCACCGTGGCAAGATTTTATTGAAATTGAGCCGAAGTTTTAGTTTACGCATCAGCCTCGGGAAACCGAGGCTTTTTGGTGGAATTATGCATTAAGCGACGATTAGGAGGACGCCGAGAACAATGCAGGAGACGATGACGCGATATTTACCGAAAGTTTGGAGGGATTTGGGTTTTTTCAGGTAGTTTAGCACAAAACGGATTGCGAGGAGGCCGACGAGGAGTGCGACAAGGTTGCCGAGGAGTAAGGGTCCGAGATTTTCAACGAGATAAGTACTGTCGGAAATGAACATTTTTAGACAGACGCCGAACATGAGCGGGATGGCAGCGAGAAAGGAATATTCGGCGGAGGATTCGGAGTCGAGACCGACGATACGACCGGCGACGATCGTTGTGCCCGAGCGTGAGGCGCCAGGAATGAGGGCGATAGTTTGCGAAAGACCGATAATAAGCGCACGGACTGGAGTGAGGTGATTTTCGTCCTTCAGAGAAGACATGTGCGGGATTTTGTCGATCGCGATCATGATGATGCCGATGATACCCATAGCTATAGCGATCGTGAAGAGCGAGGAAAAGAAGGGGTTGTCCTCGATAAAGCCGGAGAGAAGTAGACCGATGATTCCGGCGGGGATACAGGTGATGACAATGTTGAGCGCGAGTTTATAGTTGCGCTCTTTAAACACGTCTTTGATGATTTTCCAGATGCGCTTGCGGAAGTAAATAATCAATGCCAGCAAGGTGCCGAGGTTAATAAATTCCATAAAGAGGTGAAAGTTTTCGGCGGGAAAATTGAAGATTTGGCGAATTAGCTCGAGATGTCCGGAGGAGGAGACGGGGATAAACTCGGTAATACCTTGAACAAAGCCTAGTAAAATTGATTGTAATACATCCATAAGCTATATTATAACATGGGCGTAACGATGTTGGGCAATTTTCTGCTTGGAACTCCGAGCAGGATTCTGGCGGGCGAATTGGTCTCCTTTATTCCAGATTCCGGAAGAGGATGCGTTTAATGCGGTCGGTAATCGGCTTAACCTGGTCGAGATTAAGGAAGTAGCCAGCGATGACGTAAGCGACGAGGGAGATAATGGTAATGAGGCAGAATTTCGGGAAGGTACTTGAAAAGGAATCGTCGCTAGCAAGGAGCGGGAAAAATTTAGTCATCGAGTAGGCGACGCAGCCAGTGATGAAAGTGGCGAAAAGGGTTTTAAAGAAGTTACGCCAGAAGCGCTGGTCGAGGAGTTTTTTATGGGAGCGTTTTTGAAGGAGATGAAGAAGGATGACGACCTCGAGAGCGGCACCGACGGATTGTGCCCAGCCGAGTCCCTCCGGTCCGCAGCCGAGTAGAGACAGAATAATAGATAATATAACGGTGAAGCCGACGGCAATAATCGAAACACGGAAGGGTGTTTTTGTGTCTTGTTTAGCGTAGAAGCCGCGGGCGGCGATGTGGAAAATTGAGCAGGCGCAGATGGAAATAGTGAGCGTAGCGAGGACGGATGAGATGAGCTGGTCGCCGCCGTTTTTAATGAAGCTGACGACGTAGCCGCGCGCAAAGAGAGCAATCACTGCGACAGGGAGGGCGATCCAGATAATTGTGCTAAGGGCGGTGCGGAAGGTTTCGTGGAACTTTTCTTCGTTCCCTTCCCCGACTTCTTCGGAGAGCTGCGGGAAGAAGGCGGTAGAGATCGCGACGCCGATCAGGTTCACGGGCATTTGGGAGAGGCTCGAGGCTTGCTGGTATGAGCGGAGTGCGCCGGCCCCCATGCGCGAAGAAAGGTTCGTAGTGACAAGAGTGTTGGCATAGTCGATAGCTTGATCGAGAGAGCGAGCGGGGAGGAGCTTAAGAACGGAGCGGAAACCTTGGTTGCGCCAGCTGATTTTGAACTGGTAGTCGAAGCCTAGACCGACGAGGCCGATCAAACTGACGGTGACCTGAAGAATCGCACCGAGAACAACGCCGAGAGCAACGCCCATAATACCGCCTTCGAAAATTTGCCAGCCAAAAATATTAATTCCGCCCGTGAACCAGACAATGCCGATTAAAATTCCGACATTATAGAGAGCTGGCGCGAGAGCGTAGAAGACGAAACGGCCGAGAGCTTGTTGAATGCTAGAGAGGATTGTCGCGATTGACATTAAGAACGGGTTAATAGCGATGACGCGCATCATGTTGATAGCCAGAATAGTACCAGACTCGTCAAGGCCGGGACCGACGATATAGCGGACGAGTGGGTCGGCAAAAATCATAATTAAAATCGAGGCGGCAAGCGTCATAAGCGCCATCAGATTCAGTAGGCTCGAGGAGAGTTCCCAGGCGGATTTTTTATTGCCGGAGGATAAGCGTTGGTTAAAAACAGGAATAAAGCTGACGGCGAGCGCACCGGAAGTGAGGAGAAAGAACATAAAATCTGGGATCGTAAAAGCAGCTGTATAGGCGTCGATGCCGGTCGGATAAGTATCTAGATAGTAAGAGTTTAATAGCCGGTCGCGAAAAATACCGAGCAAAGCCGAGACTAGCGTCGAGCTAGCTAAGACGATCGCCGCAGCGCGAACGGAAAGCTTGCGGTTCGCAAGTGAAACGACGGAGCTGAATTTGAAGCGGTTTCTGTTCGACTTTTCCCCGGATTTTGACATTAGATTTCAGTCGCTCCACCAAAATATTCTTGCAGAACGGTCGGGAGTTGTAACTTACCGTCAGGAATTGCGTAGTTCTCGATCACGGCGACCATAGTGCGCGCGAGCGCAATAGCGGTACCGTTTAAAGTATGCACAACCTCGATCGTGCCGTCGGCGCGACGGACGCGGATATTAAGGCTACGAGCTTGGAAATCGGTACAGTTTGAGCAGCTAGTGAGCTCGCGATATTTTTGGTCAACCGGAGACCAGTATTCGATGTCATACTTTTTCGCGGCGGGAGCACCGAGGTCGCCGGCAGCAATATTAATAACTCGGTACGGAATCCCTAATTCTTGCCAAATTTCTTCTTCGATGGCGCGGATCTTTTCGTGAATTTCTTGAGACTGCTCTGGTAGACAGAAAACGTACATTTCGAGCTTGTTAAACTGATGTACACGGAAAAGGCCGCGAGTATGCTTGCCGTAAGTACCGGCTTCTTTGCGGAAGCAAGGGCTGTAGCCGGCGAAATAAATCGGGAGATCCTTTTCGTCGAGGATTTCGTCCATATAATATCCGGTCAGAGGCATTTCGGCAGTCGCAATTAGCGCTAAATCTTCGTCTTCAACGAAATACTCGTCGCTCTGTTCGCTACTGCGAGGGTTAAAACCGCAGCCTTCGAGAATTCGGGAAGATACCATATCCGGAACAGTCATAAACTGAAGGCCGTGTTCCTGGACCTTTTTAAGGCCGAATTGAAGGAGAGCGTTTTCAAGCAGAGCTAAGCCGTGCTTAAGATAGTAAAATTTCGCGCCGGCGACCTTTGCGCCACGTTCGAAGTCTACCCAGTCGCGCCCGGTAGCATAGTCTAAGTGATCGACGCCAGTTTCTTTCTTTTCACCCCAGCTGGCAACTTCGACGCTACATTCTTCCCCGCCGAGCGGTACATCATCAAAGATAATATTCGGGACCCGAGCGAGCAGAGACTTAACTTCGCGTTCGGTGTCGGTAAGTTTCGGTTCGAGACTTGATAGTTCGTTTTTTACTTCTTTCGCAGCGGCGATTAGCTCCGGGTCGGGCTTGCCGTTTTTCATTTGGCTAGATATTTCATTACGCTTTTGTCGTAATGATTCCACCGATTGTAAAAGCGATTTGCGCTCGTCGTCAAGTTTAAGTAATTCTGCAATATTGACATCATAGCCTTTTTCGCGAGTAGACTTTTCGACGAGGGCTTGATTTTTCCGAATGAAATTAATATCTAACATATTTATATTCTATCATAGTTTCGAAGCTAAGGCTAACTTTCTTTGTTAAAGAGATGTGATTACAAGCGCCGACTTAGGTCTGCGGGGTCAGCTACCAACCTCCCCCTCCGCCTCCGCCGCCTCCGCCGCCGGAGAAGCCACCTCCACCGCTGCCGGATGAGCTGGAGCTGGAATTGACGCTCGTGGAATGCGTGATGCTGCTGGAAATTGAACGGCTAGCGACGGCGAGGGCAGAACTAAATTCGTGAGCCGAGAAAACGCCGACGCCGACGTACCAATTTGGCTGCGCGACATCGTCGAATTCATAATATTTGCCGAGCTCTGTAAGCCAACTCTCTTCTAGCCCGAAGAGCATCGCATAGGGCAGGAGCTTTTCGTAAAGCTTAACGACGCCTTCATGGCTAGTATTGGCACCTTGAGCGCTTTGGAGCATTTTCAGGCGGTCGGCTTCGGCGAGTTTCATGTACTGATATAGACCTTCTAGGTATCGTGAGGCTTCAAGTCCTTTCTGAGTATGGGAGAAGTATTTGGAATCCTTTGTACCAACGCCGATAAGGGCTACGAATACACTAATTAAAATACAGCCTAGAAGCACCCAAAGCGGCAAGCCGCCAACCATCTGGACGAAAGGCGATGCTTCAGCTAATAAATAGACGGACGCTAGCCCCCAGGCTGCCATCCAGATTGCAGCGATGCCTTGTAGCAGTGTGGCCCAGTTTCCTTTGTTGCGTCCTAGGGTTGTCTTCGCTTCGAGATATTCTTTACGCCTTAGCTCAGAATCAGTTGTAGTATCGAATTTACGCGCAAGCTTCATGAGGGTCGAGGTAGCTCTGCGGGATTTAATTTCGATTTGTTGACCAATTTCGAGGTTAGCCTGGCTGCCGGCAAGAATCTGAAGAACTATCATCTCTTGCTGGTTAAGGTCGACGGATTTGATTCTAACCGCCCAATGCGGCGTCATTTGTCCGAAAAAGTTTTTCTGCTCGGTTTTAATGAGCTCGATTCTATGCCGAACAGCTAAGTCAAGAATCGTAGCAACGCGTGCGTCACCGCGAAGATGCGGCCCGACGTAGTTCTTTGCGGCTTCGGCTACAGTGAGGTCGCGAGGCGGGGTGTATTCGGGCTTAACGAAGAGACCTTGATAAAAGGCACGCTTATCTTTACAACGCTGCTGGACAAACAGGATTAGAAATAGCATTCCTATCCCTGCAAGCGCAGCGATGATGGTTGCGATTATGAGGCGATAATCCTGACGCGGCGGCGCCATAGCGAAAGTGTCCGATTCGAATACGAGATCCACGGTCATACCTTCATGCGGGTAAAGATTATGCGTTTGAAAAGTAATGACGTCGCCGTCGCGGCTCGCTGAACAGTTATCGGAATCAGATGCTCCGTAAGCGCCAGTATAGCAACTAGTATTACCAGTAAACGATTGCGCAATGTCCTGATCGAGGTGAATACGGGCAGTAACGGTGAGGAATTTTTGTTGCCAATCATTGCCGTTAATGTCCCAGTAGAGCTCTTGCTGGTCGTCGAAATCGAGAATTAGGTTTTCAAATTCGTAAGTTAAGGTATAAGTCTGTTCGCCAGTCACGTAGCGGTCGGCGTCGCCAATATACACTATAAAATATCCGTCTCCGGCTTCAATGTCACTGATTTTTTCGGGTGCGCCATTACGCTCGGCGGTAATCTTGAGGTGTTTGTCGCTAGCCATGGTGAGATTCTGGCCGTTATTATTCGTAAAAGGGATAACGCGAGTAATACCGTGGTTCTGCGGTTGCGAGGGGAAGACGGCGGTCAGTTGCTCGACTACCTGCATATGACTGACACGTTCTTCGTTGCGCGAAAGATAATAGTCGGCGGTAAAATCTTTGAAGTAGAAGTTGTTAGCGTTGGAAGCTTGAGCCGGAGACGCTGAAAAAAGTAGTGATACCGAGATTAACAACGCTGCGAGGAACTTCTTAAGCACTGTGGGCCTCATCGAGAGTTTTGCGCAGAATATTTACGGAGCACTGGAATTTGATGTTTTCGGCTTCGGTCATCGTATTATCGAGTCGACGAATAATCCCGCGGCGACCAATAATAGCAGGGTATCCGTTATACACTCCGTTATTATCATCGTAGTTCGAAACAGAGAGAACGCGGTGCTCGTCGTTGAGGATACAGTTGACGATTTGGACGACGCAGCCGGCAATACCGTAGTGCGTTGCGCCTTTGAGCTTAATAATTTCGTAAGCCTGGTCACGGACGGATTTTTCAATTTCGTCGCGGCGGTATTTCGGGAGGCAAGAAGTGATTTTTTCGCCGCCGAGGTTCGCGCTAGACCAAAGCGTAAATTCACTGTCGCCATGTTCGCCGACTTGATAAGCGTGGACCGATTTCGGGTGTACATCAAGCTCCTTGGCGAGATAAAATCGGAGGCGAGCCGAGTCCAGCACCGTACCGCTACCGATTACTCGTTCGGGCGGGAGGCCAGAATATTCGCAGGTTAGCATGCTGAGTGTATCGACGGGGTTAGAAACAACCAAGAAAATCCCGTTAAAACCAGATTCCATAATCGGTGCGACAATACTACGAAGAATGGCGGCGTTTTTCTGGAGGAGATCGGTGCGAGTTTCGCCAGGTTTTTGGCTAGCGCCGGCGGTAATAACGCAGATATCGCAGTCGGCGGCTTCGCTATAGTCGCCCTGACGCAAGCGCACGAAACTCGGCGAAACGGCGAGAGCGTCCGACAAGTCCATAACCTCACCGGCGGCATCGTCCGCATCAATATCGCTTAAGATTATCTCGCTAGCCGGCGTACGTTGGTTAAGAAAGGCAAAAGCAATACTAGCGCCAACATTCCCCGTCCCCACAATCATAATTTTTCCGCTCATAGTTCTATTGTAGCATGTTTCGGGAAGATTATGGCGTTGTTATATGATTGTGCGTCAACTCGATCGCGCAGGAATACTTCACCGTCTTTTCAACGCGCCTTCGTCGCTATCAGCTGACGTCGGCTCGAAAGAAAATGCGTAGCATTTTCTTTGCTCGCACTTCTACAACTGGACGAGGCGCGTCCGGTCAGCCCACCGTTGCGGGTGCCCGGCGCTAATCGTCGCCGTAGCTCCGGACCCTCTTCAAAAAGAGGTGGAAGTATCCCTGCGCGGCTGGCCACGCAATTATATAACAACGTCGAGAATCATTCTTTTGCCTTAATAATCGGGAACGGGACAGCTTCACGGCCGGAGACGCCTTCGAGGAGCCAGAAGTTGCGCTCGCTGTTTCCCCAGCCGCAAGCCGGCGGCATGCCATATTCGAGCATTTCGACGAAGTCCATATCGAGCATTTGTGCTTCATCGTCGCCGGCGTCGCGCATGGCCTGTTGCTCTTGGAAACGGGCGAGTTGATCTAGCGGATCGTTTAGCTCACTATAGCCGTTACCCATTTCGGTCCCGGCAATAATCGGATGAAAACGTTGCGTGACGAGCGGATTTCCGTCGACTTTCTTCGCGAGCGGGCTAAGACTTAAAGGTTCCTCAATCAGCCAGTACGGTCCGGCGGAAGTTTTGCGAATCAGTTTCCAAAGATTATCGAGCAAGCGCGAATCAGCGACGCTTTCGTCGATTTGGACATTGTGTTGACGCAAAATTTCGAGCGCCTTCGCACGATCAACGTCAAAAACGTCAATGTCAAATTTTTCCTTCAACAAATCAGCATATTTAACGCGCGGCCATTTCTGGTCGAGATCGATTTCGAAACCACCAACGTTAAATTTCAGCGTTCCCCAGGTTTCGCGGGCGACGTATTTAATCATGGCTTCGTAAAGTTCCATGCCGTCCTCGTAATTTTCGTAGGCGGCGTAGCTCTCAAAAGCGATATGCTCCGGAAGATGCTCATCGTCGACGCCTTCATTGCGAAAACGCGGACCAATGTCGTATACCTTCTCAAAACCGCCACCAAGCAAGCGCTTTAGCGGAAGTTCCTGCGAAATACGTAGATAATAATCCGTATCGAGCGCATCCATATGTGTGACGAACGGATTCGCATCAGCGCCGCCGGTCGTAAGTTCGAGAACCGGAGTATTCACCTCGATAAAACCATGCTCATTCATAAAATCGCGTGTGGCTTGCCAGAATTTTGAGCGCCGGACTAGCCGTTCGCGGACCTCCGGATTGACGTTCATATCGACGTAGCGGCGGCGATAGCGCTCTTCCTTGTTTGTGAAGCCATCGTAGCCGGGTAGCGGACGCAAAGCTTTCGTTAGCAGGCGAACCTGATTCGCGAGAACGGAAATTTCGCCGGTACTAGTCTTCCCGACAGTCCCTGTTGCTTCGATGAAATCGCCAGTGTCGAGTAGCTTCAGCTGCTTAACCCCGAAGTAGCCCTCGTCAATATGGTCGGTTTTTTGCATGAAAATCTGGATTTCGCCGAAATAATCGCGAATCTTTACGAAGGCGATTTTGCCGAAGCTGCGAATCGCGACAATGCGGCCGGCGATGCAAACTTCTTGGCCCTCTTTTTCGTCAAAATGGTTCAAAATTGTCGAAATTTTCGTATTGCGATGCGATTTCGCTGGGTAGGGGTCGATTCCCTGCGAGCGGATTTCTTCTAGTTTGCGCAACCTTTCGTCGCGATAATCGTTGAGTGTTGTCATATTGAGGTAATTATATCATATTTTAGGGGTTATTTGGTAGTTTTTGCTCGAAAATCGGGGCTTTGTTGCATAATCATCCATCCAGTAACCATACGGAGGCGCTTCGCCGTCTTTTCTTGAGGCGCGTCGCGTCAGCCCGCCGTCGCGGGTGCCGCGCGCTAATACTCGCCGTAGCTCCGTACCCTCTTCGAAAAGAGGCGGAAGCGCCTCCGCATGGCTGGCTGTTGAATTATGTAACAACGACCTCTGTCCCGGCGTGTTCTATTGACTTTTTTGGCGATGTGTGCTATAATGGAGGAATGGGGGCCGTGGGAGCTTTAAGGACCAGAGTCTACTCGATCGACTCAATCTTCACCTTTTTACTGTTAAAATCGAACTCTTCGCCAACTTTGCGGCCGAGAAGGGCTTTGCCGATCGGGGCTTCGTGGGAGATTTTGCCCTCGAGAGGGTTCGCTTCGACAGGGCCGACGACGGTGTAGGTGAACTTTTTGCCGGACATTTTGATGTTGACAGTCGAACCAATCGTTACTTTGTCGCTTTTCTTGGCAGTAATCAGGACGGCATTCTTCAGAGTTTCCTGAATCTCGAGGATGCGATTTTCGACGTTCTTTTGCTCGGCGCGAGCGTCCGAGTATTCTTGATTTTCCGATAAATCGCCGAAAGCGCGAGCGGTAGCAAGGCGCTCCGCAATCGCCGGACGTTCGGCAATCAGTTCAGCTAATTCTTTTTCTAGTTCGGCCTTCCCGGCCGCGGTAAGGTTAATTGTTTTTTTCATAGTTAAAAGTTTATTACGAGCGTTTTCAAAAGTCAAGAGCTAAGTGCGAGATTTTTGAAATTGGTAGGATTTTCGTCTCGCCGGTTGCGCGTTTTGTGACTTCGGCACCGCCAGCAGCGAGGGTTTTGTCGCTGATGACGACACGGCAAGGTAAACCAAGCAGGTCGGCGTCGGCAAATTTTTCGCCTGGGCGTAGATTGCGATCGTCGAAAAGCGTATCTTCGGCATTTTCGTTGTAGAATTGTTCGGCTTCCTTCGCTCCAGCGTCGCCGATGGCGATGAGGTAGTATTTCTGCGGAGCGATACTTTCCGGCCAGACTAAGCCCTTGTCATCGGACATTTTCTCGGCAATCACGCCCATTACGCGCGAAACGCCGATGCCATAGCAGCCCATCAGTACTGGCTGCTTATGGTTATTCATGTCGATAAACTCGAGGCCGAGCGGTGCGGAGTATTTCGTCTTTAGCGTAAAGATATTTCCGACTTCGGCGGCTTTCGTTGATCGAAGCTCGTCGCGCTTGACGCCGAGCTCGGCCAAAACTTCGTCATTTAAGACTTCTTCGTTCAGGACGACACTCTTGTCGGCGTTATAGTAAATCATGTCTTCGCCAACATCGACGACAGTCTGGAATTCGTGGCTGTATTTTGCGAAAACGCCGCCGCTGGCGAAAGTCTGAAAAGTACAGTCGCCGATACCGAGGCGCTGAAAAATTCTCCGGTAAGCTTCTTCGGCGCGATGGTAGAAGGCATCGTGCTCAGCCTCGGTCGTAGAGAAGCTATAGAGGTCGTTCATGATAAATTCGCGAGTGCGCATAATGCCGGATTTCGCACGGAGCTCGTTGCGGAATTTGGTCTGGAACTGATATACATAGGTCGGAAGGTCTTTGTAGCTCGAGATGTAGGTTTTCATGAGGTTCGTCAGCGGCTCTTCGTGGGTCGGGGCGAGACCCAGCTCTCCGCCAGCGGCAAGCTGGGTGCGAAACCAGATGTCCATTTTTTCGATATCCCAGCGGTCAGTTTTTTGCCAGAGCTCGGGATTCTGAAGGGCGGAGAGGAGAACTTCTTGGCCACCGATCGCGTTAAGCTCTTCGCGGATAATTTGTTTAATCTTTTCGATTACGCGAAGGCCGAGTGGCAAGAAATCGTAGACGCCTGCTAGCTCCTTGTAAACGTAGCCGGCACGGATTAGATATCGTGCGCCGCGGGCGGTTTCGTTTTTTGGCGCGGTGCGCAAGGTTTTGGTGAATAATTGGCTAAATCTCATGGTTGTTATTATAACATACTTTTAGCGATGCCTGGTATTTTCGTATCTTAGCGTCATTATAGCGCTAGTCCGCCCATAACGTAAACAATGTAGAAAGCGATGCCGTTGGAAAGGATGTGTAATAGCATGCCGCTCCAGATCGTGCCGGTGATTTCGCGGAGGGCGCAGAGGACGAGACTGAGGATAAAAACACTGACGCCGACATTCCATTGACCATGAAGAACGGCGAAGACTAGCGAGACGATGATGGTCGAGGCGACGGCGCCGAGTTTGTTGCGAATTTTGCCGTAAAACCAGCCGCGCATGATTAGTTCTTCGAAGATTGGAGCAACGAAAACAATCGCGAGCATTGCGAAAATGCGGTCGCTAGTGGTTAAAAAGTAGGCGAAACCGACGTCTTGAGCTTGGTCGGCATTAAACCAAGCGAAAAGCATGCTCATAAGACCGGTAAGGACGGTTGCGAGGAGAATATAGACAATGTAGCCGATCGGCGCGAGGCCGAGGTCGACGAAACTGGGCCATTTGTTGATGCCGAGTTCTTCGGGAGCAGTGTTAAAGGGGGTTTCGGTGGGCTGAGCGGAGTCGGGTTTTGCGGAGGCTTTGGGGCTTTGGGTAGTTTTTTGCTTTTCGCGCGGTCGGTCATGCAGTAGCTGCCAAAGCCACGGCGGCACGAAGATGACCGACGCTAGAGTGAGGGCATAGCGTAGAATATAGAAAACTAGGGTCCAAAACGGTTCGCTAACCGACGAGCCAGCGATGAGGCGGAGAACAAGCGCAACTAAGGTTTGACTAATCGTTAGCGAAAGGATCGTCCAAGCAACGACAAAGATGACAAAATAGACGTCGGTTTTATGGATGGAGCGTTTCGGCGCGGTAGACTTAGTGCGATGAGGGTGTGACCGTGTCATGTCAGAAAAGCTTTATAATATCGAGTATTGTGATCAGGGCAATAAGTGCGAGTAGAACCGTAAAGGCGCGCGAGACGATCTTTTCCTCTTTTTCTTTGGTGAGCTCCTTGTGGCGAAGTTTATAAATCGCGATCAGTAACCAGCGGCCGCCGTCGAGGGCTGGAATCGGGAGGACGTTCATACAGGCGAGAGAAACCGAGATAAGTGCGGCGAGGAAGGTTAAGTTCGTGAGACCGGTCTGGGCGAAAGCCGGGAAAATAACGCCGATAATGCCAACGGGGCCCGATACTGCATCGCCGGCGGCAGCGATATCGGCTTTTCCGGATTCACGAACATTGCCGTCGAAGCTAAATTGGCGCGCGACGCCGGAGATTAGATTCCAGACTAGTTGTCCGAGGCTCTTGAAGGTTTCGCCGGTAAGCTGTAGGGTCGTCCCGACGCCAACGATTGGTGCGGACCAGGTCGAGCGGACGAAACTTTGTCCGTAGCTCATCTGGACGCCTAGGGTATACTCGGCATCGGCGCCGTTAAGCTCGGCGGTAAGCTGCTTCGTTTCGCCATTGCGCTCAACGGTATACTCAGCAGATCCGCCAGCATGTTCGCGGCCGTACTCGGAGATCGTATCCGGATACAAGACTAGATTATCGCCAGCGTAGGTAATCTTATCGCCGTCCCGGAAGCCAGCTTTTTCGGCGGGAGAACCTTCGATGACGTCATTAACGATAACACCACTACCAGTAACCTGGGCGTCGTCTTTGACGTAGAACTGATTCTGTAGGAATTGTGGCATGCCGGTAAAGGCGAGAACTGTCAGCAACACGAAAGCAATCAGCCAGTTCATTAGAACACCGCCGAAGAGGATCTTCGTCTTCGCCCAGAAACTTGCGGCGCCAAAAGTTCCCTTCCGATGGTCCGCGGCAGATTCGCCGTCGAGCGAGCAAAAGCCGCCGATCGGGAGCCAGTTAATGCTAAAAACAAGACTATCCTGTTTTTGATCCCATTCATCTTTCGGGATTTTAACCCATTTGAGCTTCTTTTCGCCATTAACTTCAACTTCTTTTTTCACCCAAGCGATCGCGCGGGGCGGAAAGCCGATGCCGAACTCGTTCACCTTGACGCCGTTACGGCGGGCCATGATGAAATGCCCGAACTCGTGCGCAATCACGAGTAACATAAGAATTAATAAGCCGATGATAATCCCAAAAACTAAATTCATATTTTTTATTATACTACAGAAGCGAGTTTATTTACAAAAAGCGTGCTTATTTCCCAAAGCGCCGTTGCCGTTTACTGTATTCGTCGAGCACGGCACCGACGTCGGCGGCTTCGATATCGGGGAAATGTTTCTCGAGGAAGAGAAATTCGGCGTAGCTAGCCCGCCAGAGCTGAAAACCAGAGATGCGCTCTTCACCGCTCGTGCGAACGATCAGGTCGCAATCGGGAACTTCGGGATGATATAGATACTGGCGGAAGCTATCGGGAGTCCAATCTTGCTCGCCGGCGATCGCAGCCTTACGGGCGGCGTCGACAATTTCCCAGTGTCCGCCGTAATTAAAGCAAAAGCAGACTGTCAAGCCAGTATTTTTTGCGGTTTTCGCCTCGAGGTCGAGGATTTTTTGCCACAAATCCGGATCGACGCGTTCAGGGCGGCCCATAAAAATGATGCGTAAGTTGTCATCAATGGCTTTCTTGGAAAATTTCTTGATCGTGCTTCGCAAAAGCTTCATCAACCCAGCGACTTCTTCCTCGGAGCGACTCCAGTTCTCGGTGCTAAAAACGAAAAACGACACAAAAGAAACGTCGGTATTTTTCAATTCATCGACGATCAGTTGAATTTTGTCATAACCACGGCGATGACCTTCGAAGTCCGGTAGACCGTGGCTTCTAGCCCAGCGCCGATTGCCGTCAGCGATGAAACCGATATGCGTAGGGTGAGTACTCATTAGATCGCCATGATCTCTGCGCTTTTAGCTTTGAAGGCTTCGTCGATTTTAGTTGTGAAAAGCTTCGTGAGCTCATCGACGTCCTTTTCGGCGCGCTTCTTAACATCCTCGGGGAGCTCGGCGGTTTTTAGCTCTTTGCGGGCGTCCTCTCGGATATTGCGGATGGCAACTTTCGCGTCTTCGACTTTGCTAGAAGTGGTTTTGACGATTTCTTTACGGCGCTCCTCCGTTAGCGGCGGGACCGGAACACGGACGATGTGGCCGTCGTCGGTAGGATTCAGCCCGAGTGAGGCGTCGCTCCTGATCGCGGCAGCAATGGCTTGAATCGTACTGGGATCGAACGGAGTGACCTGGAGCATGGTACCGCCGGAGGCAGTGACGTTAGCGACTTGATTTAGCGGCATAAATTGGCCGTAGGCTTCAACCTTGACATTCGCGAGCATATCTGGATGCGCGCGCCCAGTGCGGACTTTTTTTAGTTCATCCTGAAACCGGACGGTCGCCGCTTCCATTGCTGTGCGATATTCGCTATCGTCAAACATATTACCTCCAACGGTGATTGAATTTATTTTTACTCAGTAACGCCAAGCTCGAGGCGCTTAAACTGGCGGACAGTGATATTCTCGCCAGTCTTCGCGATAGCTTCCTTAATAAACTGGGCAACGGTCATATTGTCGTCGAGAATATAGGGCTGCTCGAGGAGGACCTTATCGGAGAAGGCTTTCTTAAGCTGGCCACCGATAATCTGGTCCTTCATGTTCTCTGGACCCTTGAAGTTAGCCTCGTATTCCTTCTTCTTGGCGTTGAGGACAGCTTCCGGAATGTCATCCATCGAGACGTAAATCGGGTTCATTGAGGCAATTTGCATAGCGATTTTGTGTGCAAGTTCTTTGAATTCGTCGGTCTTGGCGACGAAGCTGGTCTCACAGTTAACTTCGACAATCGCGCCGAGGCGACCGTCGTGAATGTAGGATTCGATAATTCCCTCGCGGGTCTCACGATCGCCGCGTTTTTCGGCCTTCGTCATGCCTTTTTTACGCATTGCTTCGAGGGCGGCGTCAAAGTTTCCTTTCGCTTCAACGAGGGCTTGTTTCGCGTCGGTCAGGCCGACCCCAGATAGCTCTTTGAGCTTCTTGATTAGCTCGATCGAGATCGACTTTACTTCGCCGGCTTTTTCGTTAAATTCTGCAGTGCTCATTCTACCTCCTTAGTAGATTATTATTAAGCGGTTTTCTTAGCTTCGCCTTCCTTAATGGCGGCCACCATGTAGTCGAGGATTAGCTGGACGGACTTAATAGCGTCGTCGTTCGCAGGAATAACGTAATCGATATTCGTCGGGTCGACATTGGTGTCGCAAATCGCGAAGACAGGAATCTTCAGAGTATTAACTTCTTTAATGGCGTTCTTATCCTGAATCGCATCGACGACGATGACGGCGGCCGGCTGTTCGGTCATATCTTTAACACCGCCATAGCGTTCGTTAAGGGTATCGATTTCTTCTTGATAACGCTGAACTTCGAGTTTAGAATAGCGAGCTTCGAGTTCACCAGAGGCCATCCGGCGCTCGAGATCCTTCAATTTCTTAATTTGACGATTCATCGTCTCGACGTTCGTCAGAATACCACCAATCCAGCGGACGGTGACATACGGCATATCGACCGATTCGGCAGCGGCTTTCGTGATGTCCTTGAGCTGCTTCTTCGTGCCGACAAAGAGGATTTTCTTACCGCTAGCGGCGATCTTCGTCAGCTCAGGAAGAGCGTTCTCGAGGGCTTCAACGGTTTTCTCGAGGTTAATGATATGGCCACCCTGGCGCTTGCTGTGAATGTACGGGGCCATTTTAGGGTGCCAACGGCTAGTTTTGTGGCCGAAATGTGCGCCCGCCTCGAGGAGGGCTTTAATATCGATGTCTTTTGGATCGACAGTCATGGTTATCCTTTCACTTTGCTATGGGATAGAGACGATAGCCGTCGCCACCGTCAGGAAACCTCCCAGAGCTGCTTCGTTAGATTATTTATACTGCAATTATAGTTAAAATGGGCGAGGATGTCAATGGGTTTCTGCCAAATTTGTCTTGTTGCGCAATTATCCATCGAGCCAGCTATGCGGAGGCGCTTCGCCATCTTTTCTCGAGGCGCGTCGCGTCAGCCCGCCGTCGCGGGTGCCGCGCGCTAATACTCGCCGTAGCTCCGTACCCTCTTCGAAAAGAGGCGGAAGCGCCTCCGCATGGCTCACCGTTGAATTATGCAAAAAAATCGAAATAGCGGCGAAATGCTTTACTTTTGCGCGTAACTATGATAAGCTGGAGGAAGTTATGAGTAAGAAAGTAAAGCAACCAGAAGAGTATCGCTATGTTGTTTTTTCGGATGAGGCGGCGAAGTTTTCGTTTTTGACTCGTTCGATGGCGAAAAGCGATGAGACTATCAAGTGGGAAGACGGTAATGAATATCCTTTGGTAAAGGTGCAGATTTCTTCGGCTTCGCATCCGTTCTTTACGGGTGAAGAGAAGATTATCGATACCGAAGGTCGCGTCGACCGCTTTAAGGCGCGCGCGGAGCGTGCTGCTGCGCTGCGGGCTACGCTTGGAAACAAGACCAAGAAAGCCGAAAAAGAGGCAGCAAAGAAGGCTGAAAAAGCCGAAAAGGCTACGGCTTAGAAAAAGACCCTACGGGGTCTTTTTTGATGGCGACGTTAGGAGTACGGTGGAATGGTTTAAAAGGGCGCCCGAAGGCGCCCTTAGTGGATTGAATTTGAGGTGTTGAAAAAACGATGTATACATCTCTCAGCTGAACCGACTTCCGCGGATGCTGCGTGCACAGGCATTGTGGGTAAGTCGATTAGGCTGGCCGCGGGTTTGGTTTATCGGGAGAGTCTAGTGAGCAGGTCGCCGAGCTCGTTCTGCCGTCCTTCTCTGATGTACTGCTGAGCGAGGTCGGTAGCGGTTCCCCAGCGGCCGGTTTTCGGATCGTGGTAGTTGCCGCTACCGAGCGCGCCGAAATGGCTCAGCGCAGCGTCAGTTCCGTTAAGGAACGGCCGTCCGCCGTAACCACTGACGGTCGTGCCGTTCGGGGCGGGCGTGCTGAGAAAATCGAACAACGCATTTCACCTTCTTCCTTCTGGAATTGAGGGGGTAGAATAGTCTAGATCACAGATTGCGCATTTGTCGCACCTTCTTCCACTTTAGAATAGGAGCAACAGGCAATTCTACTAGCCGTAGTCGGGCTTACGATGCATTTCTTCACCTTCTTTCTAAAGAACTCCTGCAACAAGTCAAGGGCAGGCCTCCGCACCTCGAAATGTCGCTCTTGCTATTTTATAGTATTATCCTAGAAATGTCAATAGTTAATTTTTTCGGGATTTTGGTGATTTTCTGAGATTTTGGAAGGCGAAAAAGTGGCCACTTGTGCAGTTTTTGAATCCCATTACGATGGTAGGGCAATAGGTAAACTTGCGCAACTGCATAAATATGGGACCAGGGAATTTTTGTGACGTATTCCCTGAGACCTATCATAAGTGTCAGCTTTGCGTTTTAGCTCGTTATATTCTTGAAGGGAGATACTTATTTTTTCTTCCATTGGTTTCCTTTCTATAAGATACCGGGGTAGGACGAGGGTTGATTTTTGTTTTAGGTTAGGTTATTATTGAAGTAGAAGGTTTGCTTTTGGTGGTGGGCCTTCTTTTTTGGTCTTAGTTTGATTTTGGTTTCGATTATTAAGTAGTCGATTTCTAAATCTTCCATTTTTACCTCCGGTTTCTTATTTTTTAATGTATCTCCGCCCTGTTTTATCATGCTAAGCACGTCCTAGCTTGAGTAGTTCTTATAAAATCGCTAGTGCCTGATTGCAAGTTAAAAAACACTAACGTTTGCGCTTATATGGAGATTTGTTATAATGGAGGTATGGCAATCAACATTTTACAGGACGTTCATAAAAGAGAAGATGGCGTCGATGCGGTGGAAATTGAAATCGCAAATGGGGATTTGCATGCTCTGCAGGAAATCACAAATGCTTATGGAGTCAATGATATTACTGATGTCATTGCTTTCGCAATTGGAGTAATGAAAGAGTCGGAAGGCCGCCCGATTGCGGCCACGCGGGTGGACGGAACATTAAGGCAACTTATGCCGTCGGAGTCCCTCAAACGAAATGCCAGAACAAATAAAGAAAACTAGAACCTCAGCTGACGATAAGTATAAAAGTGCCGTGCAAGATGCGGTTAATGTTGCGCTGGAGGCACGCAACTTGGCGCCCGCCATTAAAACCGCCCTCACAGAGGATAAACCCCTTAACGATACTCTTCAGGAGGTTATGGTCGAGACGGTAAAGCGCAACCCTGATATGAGAAACGCCCTGGTAGAGACTATTGCTGATGGTAAAGCAATCAAGAAAAGTAGGCTAGATTATAGACAGCCGGGGTTTTGGATACCGATACTTCTTTCGCTATTGGTAGGTATAGGTAGTATTATCGTCGCAGTCATGAAATAAATTTTCATTTCGCAAAAATGCAAATTTTGCGAGATTGCGAAATGGTAGTAGCAAGATAACAGAGGTGGTTTGCAAAATTGTGATTTTGTGGGGAATGCGGAGTGGGGGGATTTCTTATTCTTTGTGCGGGGCGGGTATGTCGGTCCAAGCGATCAGCAGCTCTACAGCGCTGGCCAGAGCAGTGGTTACTGGTCTCCTCGGGCCGTCTCCAGTACCAGCTTTGCCTACAGCCTCGCCTTCGGTAGTAGTAGCGTTAATCCGTCCAGTTATCCCAGTCGTCACTACGGCTATTCCCTTCGCTGCCTAATCCCTACCACCTAGTCCTAAGCTAGGGAGGA
>CAYTZL010000008.1:0-36822 GCA_964442535.1 uncultured Candidatus Saccharibacteria bacterium
AGGTTTACATCTTGAAGAAGGAAGAAGGCGGTCGCCACACTCCATTCTCCAAGGGTTACAAGCCACAGTTCTACTTCCGCACTACCGATGTTACCGGGGAAGTCGAGCTTCCGGCCGACAAGGAAATCGTCATGCCTGGCGATACTGTCACCTTTAAGGTTAAGCTGCTCGCTCCGATCGCTATGAACAACAACGACCGCTTCGCTATCCGCGAAGGCGGCAAGACTGTTGGTTCCGGTGTTGTCACTTCTATTATCAAGTAGTCGTAGAAACGCATGCGAAACCCCCTGACCTTAGTCAGGGGGTTTTAGAGTACCATTATTCTGCGGATGCGATCTAGCCTTCGTGAGTCACTTAGTTTTTGTGTCCAAACACGTAGCCCACTAGCTGACCGAACAACGTCGGTTTTTCTTTGGCCTCCTTAATCAGTTTCTCGACCCCCCACCGTCGCAGTGTCGGATTGCCGCGCGACATGTCTGCCAGCGAGTAGAGAAAGAATTTCATCTCCACGTCGTAGATGCCGTATTTACTGGCAGCATCCACGAACCAGAGCCACACCAGCGTCACCGCAACATCCTGTTCGGCGAAATCGGTATCTTCGGTATCTTCGAAATCTCTGCGCGTTCGCTCTAGCGCGATGTTTACATCCCGCTCGCTAGCATGAAGACGCTCGCAGAACGCCGCAAAAACCTCATTAGGAGATTTCTCCGTTGTCTGAGCCGCAAAGAATGTCTTAATCACATGCTCCGCCAGTCCAAAGCGACACGGATCGCCATCTGGCCCGCCATCGAGAAGTTTCGGCTCTACGGTATGGTTCACGCCCCACACCTGTTCTATGATTTCTTCCAAGTCATTGGCCTTGACGAACTGCTTAATTTCCTCACGATTAATCATCTTGGTACCTCCTCTAAAATGTGCCGTCCCTGTCAGGAACAGTCTTAGTCATCCCAAACGGCCATTGCTGCTCATAACAAAGGTTATACTTACATTGTATCACACTTTACATAAAAAGTCAATACTTTTTATGCAGAATTCACATTTTTACAACTGTGTGATATAATAGAAAAGAGCTATTTTGCTAGTACTTTGGAAGGGGAGTTTAAAATGAGTGGAAAAGTTGTTAGTTTGGCGCCACGTGATCAGAATGTATTTCTGATCTTAGATGGACCGGACACGGACACGGCTATTTACGAAGTCTGCAATGATCCGAGCAAGTATGTTGCATTTCGAGTAATGATTGGCGCTTATTTTCGTCAGCCCGGCTGCCATTCTGGCTACATCGAGCCGCTTCTGTCTTCGAGCTTCTGTATGCGCGTGAAGGTTCTTGCGGCGGATTCGGAACATCAAAATCCGTACGGCATCGCGATCGCTGCAAAAATCCTCGCGGTTCCGAACTACCTCGAGCAGCTCACCGGCGACCAGATGTTCTATGTACCGAAGCTTAGCCCCGGTAGGCTGATTCGAATGAGTTACGATTTGGACAATCGCAGCGGTGGCTTCGCCGTTCGATCTGACCATCTAGTCGTCGATTCTCGGAGTAACTTGATTCGCGTCTGCGGCCAAACTGCCGACGTCTATCGTATTGAGAGCGACGCCGAAGGCGAGCCGACCACGAGCAACCTTAAGCCGCTGTACTATTACTCGGATCCGTACCAGGATTGCTTTTAGTGATCCGCTCCCAACACACCCCAATCCCCCGATCACTCGGGGGATTATTATATCTAAACTTCTGCGTCTATTGGCAACCATCGAAACCGCCAGCTCTACAGAACTCTAGACCAAACTCAATACGCCTACGCCTCGACACTCAGAAAAATAAAACACGCAGGCGTCCGCCGCCTACATCTTAATTTCAGCATCCACCCCAGCCGGCAGCGACAGATTCTGTAGCGAGTCAATCGTCTTCGGTGTCGCATTCGAAATGTCAATCAAACGCTTATGCACCTTCATCTCGAAGGCTTCACCACCAGTCTTGTACACGTGTGGCGACTTCACTACCGTAAACGTACTCCGCTTCGTCGGCAGCGGCACTGGCCCCGACACCGTCGCCCCAGTACGAATCGCCGTATCGACGATTTGCTTAGCGCTCTGATCAATCACACGATGATCATATGCCTTCAACCGAATTCGGATCTTCAAACCCTCATCTTTCTTTGCTTCGGTCATTTTGTCCTTTCCTAGTTCCACAATCTCAGCTGCTCTCTAGCCGGAGCGGCGATGAGTTTTTGGAGCTTAATTTTTAATACCTTACTCCGCCATTATACCACACCTCTCCCCAGATTGCCACCCCAATAATTTGCCCAAGTATATTTTACAACACCAAAACGTCGGCCAACTATGTTATAATGGAACTATGACATTCGCTATGCGATTTAAGAAGAGGTTTTACTTTGTTGCGGCGCGCTACTTCCAGTTTTTTGCGGGGTTCGCTTTTCGACGTTGGCATCCTCGGGTGATTGCCGTGACTGGCTCGGCCGGTAAAACTACGATGCTACACATGATCGAGTTCGAGCTCGGCGACCGCGCACACTATTCTCACGACGCAAATTCGGCCTTCGGGATTGCTTTCGATCTTCTCGGACTCGACGGTGTTCGTGGCTCGAAGTTGCGCTGGTTACAGCTAATTTTTATGGCGCCGATTCGAGCCTGTTATTATAAGCGCAAGGGCGAATTTTACGTTGTCGAGATCGATGGCGAGCGCCCGCACGAAACGGAGTTCCTTGCTACCTGGCTGAAGCCCGAGGTGACGCTCTGGGTGACTTTTGGCCTTTCGCACGCTGTTCAGTTTGAACGCGAAGTCGCCGAGGGTAAATACCCGAACCTCGAACAGGCTATCGCCCACGAATTTGCCACTCTCCCCGCAAACACAACGAAGCGTGTCTACATCGACGCTAGCTCCGAGCCGATGCGCGAGGCGACTCGTGGTATTAAGGCTGAGGTTATCGCCGTCGATAAGAAACAACTTAAGCGCTACAGCGTCTATCCTACGCGCACCGATTTTGTCTTCGCGAACGCCTCCTTTCACTTCTCTCAGCCCCAGCCGCGCGACCTCACCGTACAGCTCTTAATGCTCGAAGATCTCGTATCTTACCTCGGTCTGCCCTTGCGGACTGATTTTCATGACATGCCGATACCGCCTGGCCGCAGTAGCTATTTCCGCGGCAAAAACGGTCTTAAAATCATTGACAGTAGCTACAACGCGCACCTAATTAGCGCCCAGTCGATCCTCGAGATGGCGCGCGACCTCCACGCCGGGCACAAATGGCTAATTATTGGCGACATCGTCGATCAGGGCAAGATCGAAGGCGAAGAACACCGTAAGCTTGCCGACCTCATTGCTGACGCCGAGCCAGAAATGGTAATTCTCGTCGGCCGCCGCACGAAGGCTTACACTGCTCCCCGCCTCAAGGAGCTCGGCATCACCGCCCGAACTACTCTCGACCCGCACAAGGCCCTAAAGTACATCGAGGATAATACCACCGGCGACGAGACTCTCATTTTTAAAGGCAGTCAGTATCTCGAGTGGATTATCGAAAAACTCCTCGAAGATCCCGCCGACGCCGCAAAACTCCCCCGCCGCGAGCCTTCCGCCGTTAAACGGCGCCAGAAATGGGGGCTTGAATGAAACTCCCGAAATCCTCAACAAAACCGCCTCTAAAGACACCTCCGAAGAAACCCGTAAAGACCACTTCTTCAACTTCTACCCGCCCGCAGTCCTCCTCGAGACCGAAACTCTACATCATCCACGGCTGGACCTACACCGTTACCCCGTGGGAACGCACGGTCGCCTCGCTCGAGAAGCAGGGCCTTGAAGTTGAGATCCTGCACGTCCCCGGCCTCACCGCCCCCTCGAAAAAGGTCTGGACGATCGAAGATTACGTCCAGTGGGCCGATCGTCAAATTCCCGATGGCAGTATCGCTCTCGGCCATAGCAACGGCGGTCGCATCCTGCTCAACCTCTGCAGCGAGAAGCCGGATAAGCTTAAGCAACTTATCCTCCTCGACGCCGCCGGCGTTTATGAGACCTCGACTAAACGCGACGTCGCCCGCTCGATCTCGAAATACTTTGGTTTTTTGAAGAAAATCCCCGGCCTCGCCCGAATTTGGCATAAACTCACCGGCGCCTCCGATTACAATCGCGCCCCCGAAAACATGAAGCATACCCTTAGTAACATGCTCGACAGCGACAAGCAGCTCAAAATGTCGAAAGTCACCGTCCCGACCTCGATTCTTTGGGGCGCCGCCGACACCGTTACGCCGCCGTGTCAGGCCGAAATTATGCACCAGCGCCTCAAAAACAGTAACCTCGAAATCTTCCCGAACTGGACGCATGCCCCGTATATCTCGCATCCGATCGAGCTCGCGAAGGCGATTTTCCGCGCCTACAAGAACCCCCCCGTCGCGACCGCTCCAGTCGAGGTCACGAAGACCTCTAGCGTTTCCGCCTCCATGGCTCTCAAGAAGGCTGCCGAGCCGGAAGTTCCGAGTACCGCTCCGATCTCCGCGACGCTCTCCCTGAAAAAGGCCGCCGGCCCGAGCGCACATAATACCGCTAGTCGCTCCGCTTCGCTCGCCGTCCCCGCCGGCAAACAGCGTACCGTCCCGCCTTCGAAGCGCCAGGTTGCCTCGCTCGGTCAGCCTTCGATCGTCGAAAATATGACCTCTGTCGATTACGAACAAGCAAAAATCACGAAAACCGCCCCTCGTCGCGTTATTTCTAGCGCCTCTGTCCCGAAGGTGAAAAGTCTCGAAAAGGTCCGCCGTAAAATCAAGCGCAATAAACAGCCCGCAAAGTCGACTAGCCGTCCTCGAGGAGGGAAATAGTGAACTTCATCGGCCAAGCTTCGCAATATTCCTTCGGTCGGAGCCTCCGGCATCTTTTTGCGTGGGGTACCGAAAATGATTCCCAGCGCCTGCGCCAGGCCCTCGCCGTGAAATATGGCGCTAAGCCTCGCGACGTCGCGCTTTATCACTCCGGCCGCTCCGCCCTTGCTCAGGCAATCCGCGCGACCATTCCTGCCGGCAGTGTCGTGGTCGTCCCCGGCTTGACCTGTATCGCAGTCATTCGGGCGATTCGCGCCGCCGAGTGTGAGCCGCTTTACGTTGACATCGACCCCGAAACGCTACAGTACGACTTCGCCGACCTCGAGAAAAAGCTCTCTGAATGTGCCTCGAAAGGAGAGAGCGGCGGAAATCGTGCAAAACCCCTTGACAATTCCGACGACGTGTGCTATAATGGAGGTATAGTAGCACAAAATACGCTTGGGCTACCTCTTGACATGCAGCGATTAGAGAAAATCGCCGCGAAATATCATTTTGTCATTATCGAAGACCTTGCGCACTGCGCTGGGCGTAGCTATCCTGACGGGCGGGAAATCGGCACTGTCGGCTCGGCCGTGGCACTTTCTTTTGGTAAGGGCAAGGCGATTGATACGACCTGCGGCGGGGCAGTGATCATTCGAGAGCACTGCGGTCGCAGAAGGGGGTGTTGCGACGGAGAAAAGGAGCGTCGCGACGAGGAAAGCTCCGACGTTCAGTTTAGCCTCGACCAACCGGAACGTCGCCCGAAACTTTCTCAGCGCCTACGCGACCGCTGGTATCCAGTTTTTGGCGGAATTTCGCGGCTACTTTGGCCGGTTGGCCTCGGTAAGCCTTTTTTGGCTGCGCTGATTCGGATGCACTGGATCGAACGGTCGGCCGATACTGAGCTTAATACCGAGGTGCGTTTGACGCATTGGCAGGCGAAGTTGGCGCTCCGTCAGCTCGATTCGCTGCCGTCCGGTCCGCTACGCGAGTTTAGCCTCGTCGACGACCGAGCGGCGGTTTTGGAGCAACTTGAGCGAGCTGGTTATGCTTGGACGGATATTTGGTACGATACGCCGGTGGCGCCAGCGCGTTACGCTGAGGAGGCGGCCTTTCCGGCGGCCGATTGCCCGCGGACTGTGCAGATTTCTCGGCAGATCGTGAATATCCCAACCTGGTACCGCCCCGAGAAGATCGCTAAGGCGCGCACGATTATCGCCAAGCATCAGCTGGAGGGTAAACATGACTGAACGAACTTCCCAGAGGCAGCTACGAAATGCAACCGCCAATAATCCTCAAAAACGGCCACAGAATCCACCTGCTGAAAGCCGCCAAAAACAGGTACAAAGCGCGACTGGAGCAGCCCCGCAAAGCATCACCGCCGAAGACCGCGAAATCTGGCTGCAAATTCTCCAGACTCACCCCGAGGCGAACTTTTTGCAATCTCCGGAGTGGGCGCGCATGAACGAGCTGATCGGTCATAAGGTGATTCTCGAGCATTTTGCCGACGTAGCTTGGTGCCTGATGATTGTTAAAAACGCGAAGCGTGGGCGCTATCTCGAGATTCCGGGCGGCCCGCTCGTGGATTGGAATGATCGCGCGCTGGTGCGACGGCTCTTCGCAAAGATTCGTAAAATTGCCCAGGCCGAAGGCTGCGTTTTTGTTCGCCTCCGCCCGCAGCTCCGCGTCGAGGACGGCGCGAAGTTGGACGGTCTTGGTCTAAAGAAGGCCCCAATGCATTTACATGCCGAACATACCGTGATATTGGACTTGACGAAAGACGAAGAAGAGTTACTGAAGAATATGCGCCGCCAGACTCGCTACGAGGTTCGCCGGGCTGATAAACTTGGTTTAACTGTGACCTCTGGAAATAGTGCGAAACTTTTTGAGGAATTTCACGCCGTCCAGGCCGCGACCGCCGCGCGCCAGAATTTCGTCCCGCCGGATCTCGACACGCTGTTAGCGGAGCGCGAGGCCTTCGGCGAACGCGCACAAATCTACGTCACGAAGACCGCGGAGGGCGAAGCGGTGGCTTACGGGCTGATTTTTGGTGTTGGCGACGAAGCTGAGTACTTCGAGGCCGCCTCGACCGAACTGAATTATAAACTACCGGGCGCTTACGCTTTGCTCTGGCGAGCGATCCGCGACCTTAAGAAGCAGGGCTACCAGCGCTTCAACCTCTGGGGAATCGCGCCGCGCGGACAGAAAAATCACCGTTATTCCGGCGTTACAACTTTTAAAACTGGCTTCGGCGGCGAGATGGTTGAGTTCGTCCCTGCGCAGGATCTCGTTGTGAAAAGATTCCGCTATTTGCTGGATTGGCTGATTGAAACCGCCCGTAAAAGGCATCGGCACCTATAAAAGAATCCGATATTATAAAATAAATTTGAGATTGTAAAATTGAGCTAGAGAGTGTAAACTGGAGGAGAAATGGAATACAAAATCGAAAACGCTACTGATCGCGAGGAATGGGACAAATTTGTCACTAGCCATCTCGAGGCAAATTTTTTGCAATCCTGGGATTATTATGAGTTCTACCGCAGCCGCGGGAACCAGGTTGTCCGTCGCCTCGCGCGTCTAGACGGTGAGATTGTTGCCGCTTATGCTGGCGTGGTCGAGGACGCGAAGCGCGGTCGGCATCTTGCGATCGCTGGTGGGCCGATTCTTGACTGGGAAAATCGCAGTCTTGTCCAACAGATTTTTCGCGACATGGGCGAGCAGGGTCGGCAGGAAAATTGTGTCTTCGTACGCGTGCGCCCTCAGCTCGAACGCAGCCCGCATAGTCTTAAACTGATGCGCGAACTCGGCTTAAGACCCGCTCCGATGTATCTGTCAGTCGAATTTGCTGGCATTCTCGACCTCGAAAAATCCGAAGAAGAAATCATGCAAGGCATGCGCCAGCGCCTCCGTCGCGCCCTCCGTAAGGCCGCCAAAAACGAAATCACCGTCGAAAAAAGCACCGATCCGCGCGACATCCACGAATTTTACCAAATCGAGCTCCAAACTGCCGGACGCCACAATTTTGTCGCTTTCTCGGAAGATTTCCTCACCAAACAATTCGCCGCCTTTGCAAAGCACGGTGAGGCGGTTCTCTATACCGCTAAATATCAGGGCGAAATCCTCGCACAAAATTTCATAATTTTCTACGGCAACGAAGCCTCGTATCATTACGGCGTCAGCTCCGAACTCGGCACGAAACTTTCCGGCGCGCCGCTCCTCCACGTCGAGGCGATGCGCGACGCCCGCGAGCGGGGAATTAAACGCTACAATTTCTGGGGCATCGTCGAGCTCGACGAAGTCAAACACCGCTTCTACGGTGTGTCCTGCTTCAAACGTGGTTTTGGCGTTGAGGAGCTTAAATACACTCCTGCACACGACCTTGTCCTAAAGCCTGCCCGCTATGCCGTGACGAAACTGATCGAAACTGCCCGCAAAAAAGTCCGGCACGTCTAGCCTGATTGAGCGTTGTCTGGTAATTAACTGTGCAAGAACGCCGTCACTTCTTTTCGCCGGGGGTGCGGAGTTACGACGAACCGCGTAGGAGCCGAGCAGAAAACCGAGCTAGCGCGGTTTTCTTGAGGCGACGCCCGCGGAGAGTTCACGAAGTGAACGAGTATTAGCGCGCGGCACCCGCAACGGCGGGCTGACGCGACGCGCCTCGAGAAAAGATAGGGAGGTGTTCCTGCACAATTGGTTGACGTAGGCGCTCGCTCAATTAGCCTAGCCCGCCGAACTAACTTATGCTATACTAGAGTAAAGTAGGAGGATTTTATGGCACGCATTAAGCGCAAATATATCGATAGTCACTGGCTAGTATTTATGTTTCAGGGAGCGGTCGCCCTGTTCTTCGGCTGTCTAACGCTGTTTACATCGAACGAGAGCTCGACCGGACTAATTCCGATTATCGGCATCGCGCTGCTCGCGCTGGCGGTTGTCGAGTTCGCAAACTCGCTCTACCGCACCCGTAACCGCCAGGGCTGGCTGATCGCTACCGCAGTGGCGATTTTCGATGTCGCCTTCGGCGTTGCGCTACTTATGGTTACCGATCAGGGCATGGTTTGGCACATTAGCCTGCTCGCTGCCTATACCGCGCTCCGGGGTATTTTCGAGCTTGCGATTGGCTTTCGGACCACTTCTGATCCGACCGACCGCTTCATCTGGTCACTTTGCGGCATCTGCGGTATCGTTTTTGGTATCGTCATCATTAACTCTGGCCATCTCGCCAACGTCGACTTCGTCCGCTTCTTTGGCGCCTATCTGATGATTCTTGGCGTCGCGAGCCTAATCTACGGCGCACATAACCGCTATCAACAGGTCGAAGACCACGAAGCTCGCGCCGAAGCCGCCAAAAAATCCCGCGCTAAGAAGTTAACGAAGAAAAACTAAATCTGTACAGAACCCGCCGACCCTGTTATACTTAGGATGTAAGGAGACTTATTTATATGGAATATCGTGTGCCTACGAAGGCAATTATCACCGACGCTGGCTGTGCTAGTCGTTACTTACCGATCGCAAAGACCGTCCCGAAAGGCATGCTGCCGATTGGGAATCGCCCGATTATGCAGCTTGTGCTTGAGGAATGTATCGAAGCCGGGATTCAGGAACTCATCATCGTCACCTCCGCTGAAAGTCGGCCGGTTTACGAGAATTACTTTAACGACGCCGCTACCCGCGTGAAGAAACTCCTCCGTAGCCAGGGCAAGGAAGATCGCTACGCCCCGGTCGCGAAAATCCTCGACTTTCCGAAGATTACTATCATCGAACAGGACCCGGCTCTGCCTTATGGTAATGGCTCGCCAGTTGCGTCGGCTCGCAACTATATTCGTGACGACGAGGCCTTCGTCGTGCTTTACTCTGACGACCTCGTTTTCGGTAGCTCGGACGTGAAGACCTTGGTCGAAGCCTACCGCGCTCATCCAGACGCTGACGCAATTATCATGGCGCAAGAAATGCCACGCGAAGTCCTAAATAAATACGGTATTATTAAACTTAAAGACGGTGCCGACATGCTCCTCGATAACATCGTCGAAAAGCCGAAGATTGAGGACGCCCCGTCGAACTTGACTAGCTACGGCCGTTACCTGTTGACGCCACACGTTTTCGAGTATCTTAACCCGAAAAACACCGGTCTCGACGACGAGCTCTGGACGGTCGATGCAATCACGAAGATTGCTGAAGAAGGCAAGGTTCTCGTTGAAAAGACCGAAGGCGAGTGGATGACGACCGGCGACCCGAAGAATTACTTCCTCACGCACCTACACTACGTCTTGAACTACGAGGATTACGCCCCCGAGGTCCGCAAGGCTATCGAACAAAATTAAACCTAAGGAGGTAAAATGAACGTCGCAACTTGGATTCTTGTCATCATGCTCTCGATTGCGCTACTGATTTTCTTGATTGCGGGAATTATCCTTGCCATCAAGCTCATCCGGCTCACCGAAGAAGCTCAAAAAATCGTCACCACCGGCCAAAGCATCGCTACGAAAGCCGACGATATCGTCGATAATGTTAAAGGCATGACCTCGGTTGGCGGCATCGTCAAGACTTTCGCGAACCGCGTCATCACGAACCAAGAGCGTCGTTACGCCGAAGAAGACGCTGCTCGCGAAGCCGCCGAAGAAGCCGTCCGCGAAGCTGCCGAAGCAGCTGCCGAGACTACGGCTCGCGAAACCGAAAAGAAAAGCTCTCGCTTCTCGAAGAGCCCGAAGCGCGCCGCGAAGAAGTAGCCAGTCGCCTAGAAGACAGAAAAACTCCCCACCATAAGGTGGGGAGTAGTCGGCAAGTTACTGCAGATACACAAACTCCCAGCAGAGCTTCGAATAGTCCTCGTCTCCGCCGTAAGATTTTTGGTTATCTTGAAGCTTTGTTATAATCTCCGTGGCGATGACGTCCATCGCCCGGTATTGCAGCGTATTCGGAGACCCTTCATACATGCAGGTACAGACTAAACGCACCTTACCGTCATCCCGCGTCCGGCATGATAAAACAACTGTATCCCTATCAAGCCTTGTCCAAAGGTCTGTCGGATACGTGTTCGCATCCTTCATGCCCTCATCAAGAATCATATCGAAGTCCAAATTCTCATTCGCCTCGAGCCGTAATCTCGGTTCAAGCCGATTCCCGCGGTCGTCCAATACATATCCCTGGTCGAAACAGACGCCGTTATCGGTCACGATATGGAAGAACTGCTGATGAAACAGCCGTAGTCTTAGTTTCCGCCCCGTTTCCGAGTAAGCTATTCCTTCTACGCCCTTGATTGGCTCCCCAGATTGTGATAGCTTGGTATCTGACTTAATCACTGCAATATAATATACTGCATCTTCCTCAGCATCAAGGAGCGGCTTAAAATACCGCGCCGTGTGCTTCAGTCCTCCGATAAACCCATCGGTCAATCCAGAGTTGTCGGCTCGAATTCGCAGCAGTAAAAAATTGCCGTCGTCAAGCCCATCATAGCTAACAATAAACCTTGGCACTTCGCCGTCCTCGAAATTCCCAACCAGGAAACTTCCTCGCGAAATTTGCTCGTTAATCACCCCGAGATAAAGCCGGTGGTAATAACCGCCCGCAAACAGCGGCGCTTCCCGAATATCCTGGGCAGTCACTGTTCCATCGGGTCTCATCTCGACCTCAGGATCGAGATATTCAACGGTAAGGGAACCATAAGGATTGTCCCCCACCGCCGCGCGACATCTCACGTAACAGCCCTCCTTTCGGACCGTCATACGATCCCCAAAGGCTTTTTCCAGGTCTTCCTTCGTTAACCTCCTTATTCTCGGCAACAACATACTCATAATCATCCGTCCTTTCTGTCAAATCAGTTTTGTGGGATTTTTCGACAAACCCGCTTCTCCAAATTTCACCCTTCGAGCTTCATTTGTCTTCACTTGCCAAACTTTCAAGGTACTATTAGCAATCCGCTCACGCCCGCCTCGGGCGCAAAACGGATCTACCTCCTTCCATTGTAGCACACTTCGCGCAAAAAGTCAATGCTTAAGCCTAGCAAGGGCGCAAAAATGCAAACTTCACAGAGATAAAAAATAAAAACTCCCCACCATTACAGTGGGGAGTTGCGTGTCTTAGCTTACGAGTAGTAGATCGCGACGGTCTCACATTGAGCGCATGAGCACCTCTATCGGAAACCTCGGCGGCGTAAACTGCTGGCGCTTATCAAGGCTATATTCTTGAAAACTACTGAAAGCCCAGTGTTCGACCTGCTTACAAATGGCGCAAAGCTGTCTCGCCTGCAGCACCGTTAGCTTCTCCAACGACTCGCCGCTCACTAGCTCGATATCGAGTACAATCTCACCGTTCATCTCTGTTTGGCAGGTCATCGCCACGTCCGTCTGACGCAGATCGTCCCACTCTTTGACCTTTATTGTGACTCCGCGCCCGCATGCCTTCTCGCTGACTCTATTCGGCTCAATCACGTTACCGCAAGAATCAACTACATATGCGTTTGTAAACGCCACGGTATTTCTCGAGCAGTGGTACTCAAACCCCCGCTCCTTGCCAAAGTGCCGCTCGGCCACCTCTAGCAGCATCTCTTTAATAGCTGGATTGCCCCCTACCAGCTCACCGGTTTCCGTGAACGACGCGTCCACCGGCATGACGATGATATCTCGCCACGTATCCCGACTAAGGTCGAACCCGTAAAAATAGGAAGCGGGCAGCTGTTGCAAAATTTTCTCAATGGCCTGAACCAGCTTCTCGTTGTCGAGGTCTTGATCGATAACCAACAACATCGCACCAGCATCGTCGAAGATCCCATCACCGAAAACTGTGAAGATCCCCGCCTCGCTTTCGTAGCTCCCCGTCAGGAGCGCCACATCGGCTTCCGCAAAGGCCGGACAAATCAGCGCCGCCTCTTCTCGACGCAACGCGTATCCGCCGCTGAAGAGCGGACTGCGGAGGCTCGCACACTGCTCCCAGTCCTCAGTAGAGATTGCTGGGCTGTCGAAGACGATCCGATCGTTCCACTCCCCGTAAGGGAAGCCCGCAAGGATGTCGTCTTCGAAGTCCGCAGTTGTCCTGAACCGTACCTTCGGATGGGCTGTCTTTTCGTCCGTAATCGTAAAGGCCAGTCGGTTTTCGTCGAATGTTGCTGTGCAAGCCAGAATATCTACTGTCAGATACTCTCTGTTTGCCGGTGTGAAGTTAATGCTCATAATCCTTTTCCTCCAATCAAAAATCGAGGCCTGACCCACCAAAATCGCAGTGCTAAAACACAAAAAATCAAGGTACGTCAGGCCAAAAGTCGTCCTAACTACTTCTATTGTAGCACAGATTATCAAAAAAGTCAATACCTTTTACGCTTTTTTGGTAGTTCCGCAAGAATATTTACAAATATAGCCGTAACATTTTTCCACCCAACCCCCACATTCCGTGCTATAATAAACCCATGACGGAGGTAACGAAAGATTCTGAACCGCTAAAGCCGAGCGATTTCGTGCATCTGCACAACCATACCCACTATTCTCTCCTCGACGGCCTAACGAAGATCCCCGATCTCGTCCGTTTTGTCAAGGAGCAGGGAATGGAAGCGGTCGCAGTCACGGACCACGGTACCATGAGCGGCCTAGTCGAGCTCTATAAGGTCTGTAACGAAGCCGGCATTAAGCCGATTCTCGGGCTCGAGGCTTACGTCGCTGCTCGTAAAATGACTGATCACGACCCCGCGCACGATAAACAGCGCTTCCATATCACCCTCCTCGCCATGAATAATAAAGGCTTCGAGAACCTTTGTCACCTCATGTCGCAGGCCGAAATTAACGGCCGCTACTACAAGCCGCGCATCGATCACGAAATCATGGAAAAATACAACGAAGGGATTATCTGCCTTTCCGGTTGTGCTGGCTCGGAAATCTCCGAGGCTCTGCGCGCGAACGACCAGAAGCGCGCCCGTGAGCTCGTCGACTGGCACGCGAACGTTTTTAAGGATCGCTTCTACCTCGAGATGCAGGATCACGGTCACCCCGAATCGCCGACGCACTGGGACGTCCAAAATCAGATCAACCAAGGCCTCGTCCAAATTTCGAAAGAAACCGGCCTCCCGCTGGTCGTGACTTGCGATGCGCATTACCTTAAGCACGAAGATCAGGACGCCCACGAAGTCCTCCTCTGCGTCGGTACGGCGGCGAACCTGTCGAACCCGAACCGTATGTCGCTCAAGGAATTCGAGCTCCATGTCATCCCGCCGAACGAAATCATCCAGCGCTGGGGCAAGGAATATCCCGAGGCCGTCCGTAACAGTCGCCGGATTGCCGACCGTTGCAACGTCGACCTTCAACTCGGCCGGATCCTGATCCCGAAATTCCCGCTCCCGGACGGCGAAAGCGAGAAATCTTATCTTGACAAGCTAGTTTTTCAGGGTCTAGTATATCGCTACGCCGGCTACAAACTCGAGGATACGACCGAACTTAGCGTCGAACAATGCCGCGAGATCCTCGCCGACGTCGACGATTCGCCCGAGCGCGAAGAGGAGAAGCTAAAAGTCCTCCCGCGGATCGATTACGAGCTCGGCGTGGTCGACAAAATGGGCTACAACGGCTATTTCTTAATCGTGCAAGACTTCATTAACTGGGGTAAAAGCCAGCGCATCGTCTTTGGCCCCGGGCGTGGTTCGGCTGCCGGCTCGATTCTCGCTTACGCGCTGAGGATTACCGAGCTCGACCCGCTGAAGTACGACCTGCTCTTCGAGCGTTTCCTGAACCCCGATCGTATCTCGATGCCAGATATCGATACCGATATCCAGGATACCCGTCGCGACGAGGTGATCGAATATTGTTCCCGCAAATACGGCGCTAGCCGCGTCTCGAACATCGCCACTTTCGGTAAAATGATGGCTAAAAACGCCGTCCGTGACGTCGCGCGTGTCCTCGAAGTGCCGTACGCTGAGGCTGACCGCCTCGCGAAGCTCGTCCCCGACCCGGTCCAGGGCCACCATGTCCACTTAAACGACGCCATCAAAGACGTCCCCGACCTCAAATACGAATATGAGACGAATCCGACCTCGAAGGAGGTCCTTGACTTCGCCCGCTGCCTCGAAGGCACGATCCGGAACCACGGTGTCCACGCTTGCGGCGTCATTATCGCCCCCGACGACCTCGAGAAAATCGTCCCGCTCGAAGTTTCCGCGAAGGGCCCGATCGCTGCACAATTTCCGATGGGCCAGATCGAGGAAATGGGCCTCCTTAAGATGGACTTCCTCGGCCTCTCGAACCTTTCCGTGATTAACAACGCCCTCCGCATGATCCGTAAAGTCTATCACGACGACATCGACCTCACTCAGCTCCCGCTCGACGACGAAAAAACCTTCCAGCTCTTGCAGCGCGCCGAGACGACCGGCGTCTTCCAGTTGGAATCTGCCGGCATGAAGCGTTACCTCCGCGACCTCAAGGCCAGCCGCTTCGAAGACATTATCGCTATGGTCGCCCTCTATCGCCCCGGCCCGATGCAGTTCATCGACAGCTTTATTCGCCGCAAACACGGCGAAGAGCCGATTACTTATCTCCATCCCGGCCTCGAAAATTCGCTCAAAGACACTTACGGCATCATGATCTACCAGGAACAGTTCATGAACATCTCCCGCGAGTGGTGTGGCTTTACCGGTGGTCAGGCCGATACCCTCCGCAAGGCCGTCGGTAAGAAAAAGGTCGACCTCATGAACAAGGTGAAGCCCGAATTCATCAACGGCGCGATTAAAGTCGGCGGCGCTACGAAGGAAATCGCCGAACAGTTCTGGGACCAGCTCCTCGAATTCGCGAATTACTGCTTCAACAAGTCCCACGCCGCTTGTTACGGCCTCGTCGCCTACTGGACTGCCTACCTGAAGGCGCATTATCCGGATGCCTTCATGGCCGCGCTCATGACCGCCGACATGCGCTGGACCGACCGCCTCGCTATCGAAATCAGCGAATGTAAGCATATGGGTATTAAAGTCCTCGGCCCCGATATTAATGAATCCTACGGCGATTTCGGTATCGTCGGCGGCGAGAACACCATCCGCTTCGGCCTCAGCGGCATTAAAAGCATGGGCAAGGCCCTCGTCGAAGAATTTGTCATCCCCGAACGCGACAAAAACGGCCCCTTTAAGAGTGTCTGCGACTTCGCTTCGCGGGTCAATTCCAGCAAATTCAACAAGAAATCCTGGGAAGCCGCTATTAAAACCGGCGCCTTCGACCGCTTCGGCGACCGCAGCGACCTCCTCTTTAACCTCGAAAACATCCAGGCCTACGGCGCCAAGCGCCAAAAGGACGCCGCCAGCGGCCAGACCGACCTCTTCGGCGCGATGGGCGACGCCGGCGTTGTTCCGGAGCCGGAGATTAAGCCCGCCCCGACAAAATACCCCGAGAAGGAACAGCTCCTCTGGGAGCGCGACCTCATGGGCCTTTACATTTCTAGCCACCCGCTCGACAAATATGAAACCTACTTCGATGAGCAGACGCACCCCTACGACCTCATCAAGGCCGAAAACGACGGCAAGGCCGTTACGATCGGTGGCATTATTAGCGCCACCCGCACGATTATGACGAAAAGCAATACCCGCATGGCCTTCGTCAAGCTCGAAAACAAGGTCGCCGAGCAGGAAGTCATCATCTTCCCGAGTCTCTACGAACAAGTTGGCGCGAAGCTCGAACAGGACAACGTTATTAAAGTTACTGGGCGCGTTAACGCCAAGGATAAAGACGGCAATATTACGAACGAAGTGAAGATTATCGCCGACTCGGTCGAGATCATCCCCGACGAAATGCTCGAAAACTACCAAGCCACCGGCCAAAAACTTCCCCTCCCGAAGGAGGCCGCCCCGCGCCCAGCTCGCCGTAGCCGCGCTGCTGCGGTTGGTGGCGGAGGCGGTGGGGGTTATGGTGGCGGCGGAGGGCGTGCGCCACAGGCCGAAGAGCCCGTCCGCCACATCGTCCCCCCGAAGGACACGCGCCACGAGCGCCTCTACGTCCTCGTCGAAGACCCGAACAATGTCGACGCCCTCAACGAAATCCGCCGCCTCTGCGAGCTTAATCCCGGCGTCCAAGAAGTCGTCATGGTCCTCAAGGACGAATCCGGCAAACGCCCGATCCGCCTCCCGTTCCGCGTCGAAGCGACCGATGAGCTCACGAAACCCCTCGCCGAGCTCCTCGGCGACCAGTGTGTGAAGGTGCAGTAGAGGAACTAGCGCTCGTGCTGGCGATCAAGTAGTAATTTTGTTCGGGTTTTTATGCTGAAAATATGCAATCCCGCAGTGCTGAAAAGTTGCCCTTTTTCAAAAACGGGCAACTTTAGTTTTCTACCCCACCCCTGTTAAGCGTAATTTTTAAAGTTGCCCAAAATTAAAAATGGGCAACTTTGATTTTTTGTTGAAAGATACCGAACATTTGTCGCACGAAGAATAAGAAATGGGACGGAGAGACCTGCATAGCTGCATAGGCTTGAGCCTGCTTTTCTTTTATACAGATTGAGATATGCTGCCAAACCCAACATGTTTGATTTTGATGGTAGTTTATGTGCCAAAAAAGCTGCTAGACATAAACCTAGTAGCGCAATAACAGCACAAGACTACTGGCCTGCTTTTGCGGCCTGTTCGCGCCTCTCGCGCTCAAATGCAGCCTTTAACATTTTCATAAATTGCTTTTTCTCAATCATCACTGATCCTTATTACACTTCTTCAATTATCACTATTCTAGCTCATTTTATATTCAAAATCAAGCATAGCCTTTATCATTTCCCTAAATCTTGAAATATCCTTAAAGTAATTCGGGTATGCATCGCGTAGTCTTTTAAGATCATTGACTGACACGAGAACATTATTATCGCAGGGGATATTCTCCAATTCTTCATATTTGTGTGCAGCTTCCTGATATTTATCCTCTGGGTAGTATGAAATAGAGGTTTTATTATTGCAAGAGTTGAATGTGACAACGGCATAATACGAGTCTTTTGCCTGTTTGTAGCCCTTAATAGCATCATGAGTAGCTGCGTAGGCTTCCAGACTATCCTCAATCGGGTACTTGCCCATCATGGCTCGAATTTCATCACGAAGCTTACTAATGCCCCAACCTTGATGCTGAGGTAACATTGGTAAATTCTCCATATAGGCAAAGGCTGAGGATGCGAGTTCGAAGAACTTTTGCCAATAACTGTCTGATTGCTTGGTTTTCATGGATGTGCCTCGAATGACGTCTACGGTCTCAACCGAGGTTGCCCAAAGATGCTGGAGTTTAGTGCGAAGCTGGACCTCAATTAGCATACCATCGCGTTCAAAGATGAGGTGCCGACCACGATAGCCACTACTTTTTGGATTAGTAAGATAATCCTTGCATTGAGACAACTTTAGGCCTGGTAACAAACGAGCTTCGCGTTCAAAATATAATAGTGGCTGTACGTCCCCAAGGATTACGCGCACTCCACCGATATCATACATAGTAGAGAGATGCATGTGCGGGAACCGATCTAATTTATCAACGATAGTAGGCAACCTTTTAAGGCGCTCTGCTACTACGGTGTTTTGATATAGGGAACAACGCTGCGTAATCTCATTGCAGGCATCAAAATAGAAGTCCATAGGTAAGATATGTTGTTCTCGCCAGCGATTTAAGACGTCTACGGCAGCATGATATTCTTCATCATCTCGATGCAGCCGGATTATCTTTCCAGCTCGATCGAGACCGCGTTTTGAAACTTTATTCTCCATAATCTCCTCTTACATTGATTATAACATTTTTCAAGAGTTTTGTTGTTAAGGTGATGGTTGCAATACTCACGACGCCAGGCAGAGTCCCTTATTCTTTGTGCGGGGCGGACTCGTCAATCCCCTCAATCAGCAGCTCCGATACGCTGGCGAGGACGCTCGTTACTGGTCGTCGCGAGCCTACTCAGATGCAAGCTACGCATACTGCCTCTACTTCGGTGGTAGCAGCGTCAATCCGTCCAACAACGGCGGCCGCTACCTCGGCTATTCCCTTCGCTGCCTAATCCCTACCACCTAGTCCTAAGCTAGGGAGGAAGGAGAGAAGAGTGACTTTTGCTTTCGCGTATGAAAAGTTACTATTCACCACCCACTATTCACCACCCACTAAAATACGGTTAATGCCAGTAAAGATATTGATGTTTTACATTTTTGAGCAAACTGGTAATTTCTGTAGTATAATAAAAATGTCTATACAATTTATCAAATATCGTAGCCATTTTGGTTTTGCGGTCTGTACTTATAGCGGAAAACGACGCCGTAAGGACTTTTTGCCGTTTATCGTTGTAAGTCTCACGACTGCAGATAAATTGTATAGACACCCTTGCGGCGTCATTTTTTGCTCTCCGTTTGGGTGTCTATAACAATCAAAAGGAGGGCTTATGAGAAAGAAAATAATAGGAGCAGTGGCGGTTTGCACGGTTGTCGTAACGTCGGGAGGAGGTGAGGCTTCCGCCGCCAACGGGTGGGATATTCCACTAAACACAACTACCACGACAACTTCTCAGGTAACTTCCTCGGTTTCATTATCACTTAATTCTGGAACAATACAAACTAATCTCGACGCCGCAAATGCTTCGACTAATCCGGACGAAGCCGGTAAAGTTCTATCGCAAACTGCCACGATTACGGTAGGAAACACTGATGGATATACTATATATGTTTCCGGTAATACTAACCTCACTGGTAGGAATAATTCTTCACACAGAATTCCTAGTGTTAGTGCAAGTAAGACGCTTGGGAACATGAACAATGAGTGGGGCTATTACGGAGTTTTAGGAGACTTGGAAACAAGTTTCAATCCTAGTACAAGCTTTAAAGCGATGACTACTAGCCAACAAAGTGTCGGCTCCGGCGGAGCGACAACTAGTAATGTAACGAAGAAATTAACGCTATTCTATGGAGCGAGAGTAAATAATTCTGCAGCGGAAGACTTTTATGAGAATACTATAATCCTAAGCGTCGTCGCGCAGCCGAGGACGGTGACGAATACAGTTGCGACTTTTGGTGGGATTACTACGATGCAAGCAATGACGCCGAGTATCTGTAAGGCGGCGAAGGAGAATGATACGGCGTATTTGCAGGATACGAGGGACGGGAATTATTATTGGGTTACAAAACTTCTTGACGGGAATTGCTGGATGAGCCAGAATTTGGCGCTGAATATTGAAGGTAGCGTTACGGCTCCAAATGGCGACGGAACAGCGTTTAATTGGACGGGCGGACACATGGCGACGAGTATTAGTCAGACTGGGCTCAACAGCAGCACAAGTACTTATGCTTGGAATTTGGGGAAGTATGTAATCAAAGATCCGACAGCAACCACGGCTTGCGACAGTAATATCACCGGGCTAAGCGCTTGTACTGGGCAGTTTGTCGATGTCAGCAGTAAAACCCCGAGTACCGATCCCAACTTCTATAAGAATAACGGTAATAAGACTTATACGGCTACGGAATATGATGCCCACTATCTTGCTGGGAATTACTACCAATGGAATGCTGCGACGGCGGGGACTGGTGGGACGATTACCAGTGCCAATGCTACGGGGAGTATTTGTCCGAAGAACTGGAAGTTGCCGAGTTCCGGGGATAATACTACGAAGGGCACCTTTGGATATATGTTGACGCAGTATGGGGTAGCGAATAACCTAGAAGATACTGGTGGTAATAACAGCTATACTTATAACATTACTAAGAGCCCCTTATTCTTTGTACGTGGCGGTTACGTCGATACCGATGTCCGACAGTTCAACGTCGCTGGCCGCTACAGCGGCTACTGGTCCTCCCGGGCCGCCGGGACCAGCTGGGCCTACAACCTCTACTTCGTTACTAGTGTTAATCCATCCAACTCTAGCCTTAATCGCTCCAACAGCTTTCCTCTCCGCTGCCTCGTCCCCACCACTTAACTTCACCCCGGAGAGAAAACGGCCCGCATCCTCTCGCTAGCCTTTTTCGAGGAAATAAAAGAGCGAGCGCCCCGTGGGGACGGGCGCGGTCGCGGTTCCGAGAAACAGGCTAGCGGGGGACGGATGGCTAAGCTGGCGCATAGTTATAGGGTTTATCACGCAATTCACCGGCTAACCATGCGAAAGCGCCTCCGCAAAAAATACTAGACAATAGTACGACAAAGCCAAAAACAGCACCCACCTATTGACATTTCCGCCAATCTGTGCTACAATAGAAAGAGTGAGGCCTACTCACGTACATTTTTATTGAGGAGGGGTAACAATGAAACCCAAAAAGATCTGCATCTGCCTTTTAGTCACAATATTGTTGTGCCTCGTAGCCCTCGTTGGCTGCGAAGATCCTGTCGCCTCTAAGGAAGAATCCTGGAAGCAGCCGCTCTCTCTTGAACCGCTGCCGCTCAACGCAGATAGCGGCAAATTTGAGGAGGAAGGCGACCTTCAAGGCGCTCTAGAGGAGCTGTACAAGATGTGCAGCAATCAGCCGGAAACCCTCGCTTCAACCGTCTCTGCTTTCCCGAGCATTATGGAAGCAGCCGGTTTCAGTGGTGAAACTACGGCGGAAGCGGCGCAAGAAATCGATGACTTTCTCAGTAACGATGAGCATGGCGGCGCAACGCAAGACGCCCTACTCAAGATGCTGGGCGAAGTTCTAGAAAGTCCCTACACAGAGTCGCGCTTTACCGAGCGCACTGGCAAGGTCGACATGCTCTACATGTACCAAGTCGACGAAGAACAGCCAGTCACCCCAGCCAACATGCGCTTGGTTTGTCTAGGCGCTGAGCCATGGGGTGCATACCCCTGCCTCGAAATTACCGTGAGGCAAAACGGGAATGAAAACACCGGCATTTTCTACCTGCCGGGAGGGTTTCAACGTATTATTTCCCGATAATATTCCCCGATAACGCCCACTAAAATTTCCCCAGCTTCGGCTGGGGATTTTCCTATCTCAAGGCCCAAAACCGCCCTCCCTATACTCCAGAAAAACCTTCTTCAGAGCCCAAAGCGCCTTCTCGAAGCCCAAAAACAGCCCCGCCCCTAGAACCTTAAATCCGGCCGATCCTCCGCAATCCGCATCAGTTCATTATACTTCGCCACCCGGTCCGACCGCGACAGCGACCCCGCTTTAATCTGATCCGTCCCCAGCCCGACCGCGAGATGCGCAATGCTCGTATCCTCCGTCTCGCCCGACCGGTGCGACATCACGGTCTTATACCCAGCGTTCCGCGCCGCTTTCACGGCTTCGATCGTCTCACTTACCGTCCCGATCTGGTTCGGTTTAATCAGTACCGCATTCGCCACATGTTCGCGAATCCCGCGCTCAATCAGCTCGACCTTCGTTACGAACAGATCATCCCCAACTAGCTCAACCTGTTTCCCAAGCCGATCGGTCAGCGTCTTCCAGCCCTCCCAATCATGCTCATCCAACCCATCCTCGATCGAAACCACCGGATAATTATCCACGATCCAATCATACCAGTCTACCATATCATTCGCCGTCTTCCATGCCCCGTCAGTCTTCAGCTCGTAATGGTCATGCTCCCAAAACTCCGATGCCGCCACATCCAAAGCCAAGGCTACATCCTGTCCCGGCACGTACCCCGCTGCCTCAATCGCTCGCACGATACACTCGAGCGGCTCGTTATTCCCGTCGCGCACTCGCGGACCGTAACCGCCTTCGTCGCCGACCGTCACCGCGTATCCACGCTCCTTCAAGACTCTCCTCAAAGCGTGAAACACCTCCGCCCCCATCCGCACCGCCTCGCTCATCGAGCCCGCGCCGCGCGGGATAATCATATACTCCTGAAAATCCGTCGCCCAATCAGCATGCACGCCGCCATTCATCACGTTCATCATCGGCATTGGCAACCGCATCCGTCGCGTCGTCCCCGCAATCGCCGCAATGTACTGATAAAACGGCAAATTCTGCGCCTTCGCCGCCGCTCGCGCCGTCGCCAGGGAAATTGCCAAGATCGCATTCGCCCCTAGGCGCGACTTCGTCTCCGTCCCGTCCAGCTCGCGCATTAAGCGGTCGACCTGCGCCTGATCCGCCGAATTCCCGACCAACAGATCGTGTAGCTCATGATTCACATTCCAAACCGCCTTCGCGACACTCTTGCCGTTATAATACTTCGGGTCGCCATCACGCAGCTCCAAAGCCTCCCCCGACCCCGTTGAAGCACCAGACGGCACCATCGCCCGCGCCGCATGCCCCGAAGCCAAGAATACGTCCGCCTCGACCGTCGGATTCCCCCGACTATCGAGCACTTGTCGTGCCTTAATATCTCGAATCACGAACTTATCTTTATCCATAACTAAATTATAGCACGATTTTATTTTTTCTAATGGTTTTTATGCTACAATAATAGGAAAGGAGGGAAATGGAGAAAAAATCATCCACAACTAGCCCAGAATCAGCAAATAACCCAGCGTCCGAGAACTCTGAGCCGGTTGCTCCGGTCGTAGAGTCTGGCGATACCGTGACTACTGGAGTCGCTGCCGACGAGCCGGTTACTGTCGTCATGAAACCGCCGAAGAAGAATCGTGGCGGCCTGATTGCGATTATCGTTGTTCTAATTCTGCTAGTTTTAAGCGGCGGCGCGTTCGCAATTTGGTACTTTGCAGTCTATAGTAACCCTGATAATGTCGCCTACGACGCTCTGCGCCAGCTCGTTTCTGCTCCAAACGTCATCACGAACGGCACGGTCGAGATCGTCTCCGAACAGACTGGCGATACTCGGGTCGTCGCTAGCCTCGATTTTGACACTAGCTCGATGCGCGTCCCGACTTCGACCGACGTTAAAATATCTTTCTCCGAACGCGACAAGAACGATAAAATCGTCGACGACCACCTTATCGAGCTTAACCTCGGCACGGCGATTCTAGCCGACGGCGACATCTATTTCCGCGTTAGCGACGCCATGAAGGCTCTCGATCAAATCTCCGACTCCTCCGAGTCTGCCCTCGACGAATACGGCGAAATCGGCGCCATGGCGTACGACATTATCGAAATCATCGACAACGAATGGTGGCAAATCTCCCTCGACGACCTCGTTAGCACTCTTGATATTAAAAAGTCCGAAGCCCAGCCCGCTCTCGACTTCTATGATTGTGTACTCAATATCGCGAAATCCGACTGGTCTGGCGAAATCGCTACTCTGTTTAAGGACCATCGCTTCATGCATATCGAGAAGGTCGACCGCGCCGCCTCGGAGTCCGGCCGCAGTGTCTACGGTATTCTTGACATCCAGCACGAAGAGTTAGCTGATTTTATTAACGCTCTTCCCGAAACCGCTAGCGCCGAGGCTTTCTATGCTTGCTACAACGAATTCGCTCGTGACGTGAACGGTGGTGGCGAAATTGACGAGCTATCGGCTCGGGACTTCGACGAAGTTACCGCTTCTGAAATTACCGAGGCTATGCCGGACGATTTCGAGGCCTATTTCGAAATCTCGAACTTCGGGCACCGCCTCTATAAGATGAATACTACGGCAAAGGACGATGACGACGAACTTACCGTCGACCTTAGCTTCGACTATTCTGACGCAAGGGTATCCGCACCGGATAAATACCGTCCGATTACCGACCTTGTCGACGAAATTTCTGAAATCATCGCCGAACATCTCTCCAGCGCAGAAGAATTATGGGAAGAAGATATCTAGCATGAGCGCTATAAGCTATAGATGACACTAAAAAGGAACATCAAATATGGGATTTTTCGCTAAAACCGTGAACGCAACCAAAGCCAAAGTCAAAGCCGTCACTAAGGCGGGCCGCTCGGCTGATGCTGATGATATCCCCGAAAAAGTCCAGGAGGAGCTATCACCGCGCCGCAATAGTTCGGATACAATCCTTGCTCTCGACATCGGTACGGAATATGTTAAAGCTGTGATTGCCCGTCCGGGCGAAGATCATGACCTCGAAATTATCGGCATCGGCAAAGCACACCAAGATCCCAGCAACATGTACGCCGGCGCCATCGCGGATATTCCGGGCGTCGTCAGCGTCTGCGAGCGCGCCCTTAACCAAGCCGAAAAGGTCGCCGGCACGACTAGCAAACTTACCGTCGTCGGGATTGCTGGCGAACTGATTAAGGGGAACACCTCTACTGTCCGCTATCGCCGCAAGAGTGGCAATAAGCCCCTTTCCGAACAGGAGATGGCGCTTATTATCCAGCGCGTTCAGGCTCGCGCGGGTGAGCGCGCCCGCAAGGAAATTGCCGACGAAACGAACAATCCCGACGTCGAAGTTCGTCTAATTAACTCCGCCATCGTCAGCATCAGCATCGACGGCTATAAAATCTCGAATCCGATCGGCTTCAAAGGCACCGACGTCGTGATTCAATTTTATACTGCTTTCGCTCCACTGATTCACATCTCCGCAATCGAGAAAGTCTGCGCCGAGCTCTCGCTCGATCTCCTCGCGGTCGCAGTCGAGCCGTTCGCGGTCTGCCGCGCTTGCCTCGGTGATGACCTAGATAGTAATTTCTCCGGCATTGTTATGGATATTGGTGGTGGCACTACCGACATTGCTGTGGTTGACGACGGTGGTGTTGAGGGAACGAAGATGTTTGGCATCGGCGGCCGTAGCTTTACCCACCAAATCGCCGAAGCCCTGAACGTCGATTTCGATACTGCCGAGAAGTATAAGCTTAGCCTGAATAATCCTACGAAAATCCCCGCCGACCTCCGCGACACAATCCTCCTTGCCGTCCAGCGCAATCTCGCCGTCTGGCTCTCCGGCGTTCAGATTACCCTCGAAGAATTCCAGCTCACCGAGATGCTACCGAATAAACTTCTCCTCTGTGGCGGTGGCGCCGGTCTCGCCGAGCTCCAGGATGTCCTCGCTACGACCGACTGGTTCAAGGAACTACCGTTCGCTCGCCGCCCGGTCATCCATCTCGTCGGCGCCGCCGACATCCCCGGCATCCGCAACCGCACCGATGTCACTCTCGACCATTCCTATATTACCGCCCTCGGCTTACTACGTGTCGCACTCGACACGCTCGTCGGCGCACCGGAGGAAACCGGCGTCCGCGGCAAATTCGCCAAGCTATTGCAAAATTAACCGCTAGGGGCGCGGTCGGCGTAAAAACGTAGGATTACGCTATCCGCAAACGATGCTGTCCTGATTTTTGAAGAGAATCAGAAGCCAGGGAATGTCATAACGAGCGGTAATGAATAAGTCAATTGAGCAGCCTAGCGGGCTATTTATGAAAGACTAAAAGAGCGCCGACGCTCGGCGCGAAGAACGAACGCCCCGTGCGGACGGGCGCGTTCGCGGGTCTTGAGAAAATAGCCCGCTAGGTTGCTTGATTGCGTCTTATACCTTCTCTACCTCCACAAACTCCCCTGCCTTCAACCCCTCCAGCTGATATTTCCCAAACTGCACTCGATGTAGCTTCTTCACCGTATATCCCAACGCCCCAAAAGTCCGCCGAATCTGCCGATTCCGCCCCTCACTCATCGTCACGCGCCACTTTTTCCGCGCCCCGTCCATCCGCTCCAGCCCCAGCTTCGACACGCCATCGCCAATCTCGATCCCAAAATCCGCAATCTCCTGCTGATGCAGCGGCTCCAACGCCCGATCCAGCTCCACCTCATAAATTTTCGTCTTCCTAAAACTCGGATGTGTCATCCTAAACGCGAAGTCACCATCATTCGTCAACAAAATCAACCCCGAAGAATCCCGATCTAGCCGTCCTACCGTCTTCAAATCTTGATATTTCTTTGGCAATAATTCATAAATCGTCGGAAAATCCCCCTGACGCCGCCGCGAACAAACATAACCCTCAGGCTTATTCAAACCGAGGTAGATATACCCGATTTCGACGGGTACCATCCTTCCATTGTAGCACACTCTATCATTTTTGTCAACCTTTTGACCAGTCCTCGCTACTTCATCATTCACCAAAACCATCCCCGCTGCGATCGCATCGTCCGCCTGCCGCCGCGAAAGACCTAGACGTTCCGCCAAAAACTTGTTCAGGCGCACCCCGCCGTCCATACTAAGCCTGTCCTGCCGCGCCAGTCGCCCCCGGCACGCTTGTAGCCCCCGCCATCTCTGGCGCTACCGTTCCTAAAGCCTCCGGCACACTCGCGACCCCAGTCGCACCTTGCGCAGGAACTCCCGCCACCACGCCTTGAACCGCCGTACCCTGCGCCGCTGTCGCCGCTTGAGCGCCCTGTGCTACCGCTGTCGCCGCCTGAACTCCTTGCACCCCCGGCGCCGCCGGACTCGCACTCGCCACCGGCCGCTCCGGCATCGCCGGCGCTCCCGCCACCATCGCCCCCGCTTCCATCGGTGCATTCATCACCCCAGTCGCCCCAGGCGTACTCGTCACCGGCATTCCGGCTCCTTGCACTCCGGCTCCCGTAGTTCCCGTGCCACCACTGGCCGTCGGCACTCCCTCCGTCGACGCCGCCGCAATCACGCCATTCGCGCCCCGATCGCCTAAGACCTCATGCACCGCATTCACCACGTCCTCAATCCCGACCTGCGACTTCACCAAATACCGATCCGCCCCCAGGCTCTCCCCCCGCAGCCGCTGATCCTCACTCGAAAGCGCCGTCATCATAATCACTTTAATATCCTGCGTTTCCGGCGTCGACCGCAAAATATCCAGCATATCGAATCCTGAAATCTTCGGCATCATCACGTCCGAAACCACCAAATCCGGCCGCTCGCGCACCGCCACCGCCAGCGCCTCCTCCCCGTCGCGCGCCGAAACAATCGTGTATCCCTCCGCTGTCAGCCGAATGCTATAAATCTCGCGAAGGCTATCGTCGTCTTCAACTAGCATAATTTTGCTCATGAAAGCTCCTTTTCTGGATTATTTATCATTTGTGAACTCACTCCTGCATTTTCCAGCACCGCTGTACTCCCCGGCACTCCCACACTCGCCGCCCCCGACGTCTGCGTACTTCCCGCTACTGCCGTTCTCATGCTCGCCGCCCCCGCTACGCTCGTACTCGACACTGCGCCCGGCTGCGCTACGACCGGCTGAACTGGCTGACTCGCCTGAGTAGTCTGTCCCGTCGCTGCAACCTGCGCCATCGCTGTCGGCTGACCCGCCTGAGCCACTGGCGCCGTTGCCACCTGCGCCGCCTGCCCTTGAGCCACCGCCTGCGCTGGCATCGTAGCCTGCGCCGCCGTCGGCTGCACCTGTGTCGCCGTCCCCGCCGGCTTCGCCGCAAAACTCTGCACCATCTGTTCATTTGCCTGCGCAATCCGCATTTTCTCGTACTCCGAATCCGAAATCCGCGGCAATGACACGTAGAACGTCGAACCGTCGCCGAAGGAACTCTCGACCCAAACTCGCCCGCCCAGCGCCTCCACCCGCTGCTTCACCAGATACAACCCCAGCCCCGTCCCGCCAATCTGCCGCGTCTGCGAATTATCAACCCGGTAAAACTTCTGGAACACATGCCCCGCGTCCTCATTCGACACCCCAATCCCCGTATCCGTTACGTTAATCAGCACTTTATCCCCATCCCCGCGCGCATTCACCCAAACTTCTCCGCCCTCCGGCGTGTATTTAATCGCATTTTCGATCAAATTATCCATAATTTCCCGCAGAAAATCAACATCCGTTGCCATATAGACCTTCGGCTCGACGCGCTTCTTGTCGCCCGCCCCCTCCGCCGTACCGAAGCTATATTTCAAATGTTTCGCCCGCACATCATTTTCCCGCTCATCGGCAATTTTCCGCACCACTTCCACGGCATCCACCGGCACCAAATGCGGCTTCAGCCGGTTATCTTCCAGCTTCGTCACGTCGAGCAAATCCTTAAATAACCGCCCGAGATGCTGGCTCGATGAATGCGCCGCCTCGAGGTACTGCCGCGCTCGCGCGTCGATCGTCGCCGTCTGTGGATTCAGCGCTAGACCCAGATACCCCTCAATCGACGCTACCGGCGTCCGCATTTCGTGGCTCGCCGTCGAAATAAACTCCGTCTGCTCATTTTCCTCAGCCAATTCCTTCGTAATATCCCGAAACGTCACAATCCGATCCTCATGCGCGCCCCCCGTCGGAATACAAGTTAGCGCAATCGCAATCCGATGCGTCGTCGCCTGCGTAGACTGTACCGCCGGTGCCGAAACCAGTAAATAATCCCGCGTCGTCAAACTTTGATTCGCCGCTAAAGCAATATATAACGGATTTTTCGCCGGATCGACCGGAGTTTCGTTCGCATCCTCCAACCGCAGCACCGACTGTAAACCCAGCCCGACGATATTATTCGCCGTACCGTAACCAGTCATCTCCGCTGCCGCCGGATTCGCATACTGAATCACACCCCGCTCATCCACCAGCAACACGCCCTCGGCAATAAAGTTCAGCGCCAACTGGGCCTGCGCCGCTGTATTATCGACATTTGTTAGATTACTCGCGATTTTCTTTTTTCTAAACCAACTCATTGTATATTATTTTAACACAAGCACGAAAAAATGTGCTATATTTATTTTATATGAACAAGGATGTTATTTACCTAGAGCCAGAAGATGACATTACGGACATCTTAACTAAACTCCAGCAAGCTGGACAAAAAGTTGTTGCGATCGTACCGCCGAAAAAGGCTACGGTCTTGCGCAGCGCTGTAAACATGAAGCTGGTTGCTCGCGTCGCGAAAGAATGCGACAAAATCGCCGTCGTCGTTACGACTGATCCGGCGATCGTAAAAATGGCGATGACTGCGCGGATCCCGGTCGCGAAGACCCTCCAGTCACGCCCGGTTATCCCGACCGAGGAGAATGTGAAAGCCGCCGAGGCCGACATTCAGGTCATCGACGAAGACGGGGAATTATCCGACGCGAAGTCGAAAGACGCAAAAGACCCCTCAAAATCGTCGTCTAAGGCCTCTAGCGCTGCTTCTGGGGCGACTTCCGCGCGAGGTGTGGATACACTCGATCTAACCGAAGAAGGCCTCGAGAACGGCTCTGAAGGCGCTAAAAAAGGCAAAAAAGACGCCTCAAAGGGCAAAAAACCCGCTTCCGACAAAAAAGTGCCTTCTTTAGCCAAATACCAAAAATGGCTCAAAATCGGCATCCCTGTGGCTCTAGTATTGATTATCGTCCTAGTTTGGGCTCTTGTTTTCGCTCCTGCGGCGACGATTACCGTCGCAATTAGCAGTACTCCGAGCAATTTCTCCGAAAATGTCAAATTTACCACCGATAAAAACGCCGAAAACCTCAGCGAAGGTATCTTCTATGCCGAAAAGCTCACTAGCGAGGACAAATTCGAGACTAATTTCACCGCTACCGGCCAAGAAGACCGTGGCGAAAAGGCTAAGGGTAGCCTCACCGTGACTTATTCTTTGACTTCTTCGATGATTAAAGATGCGCTTGGCGACGGCCTCTCGGTCGAAGTCCCGAATAACCTCGAGTTCGTTGCCGGAAATGGCCTTAGCTACTACTCTACCGAAGCTGTTTCGATCAAATGGGACGGCAAAATCGGCTCCGATTCGGAATGTCGCTCCTCGAGCAGCTGCAACCTCACCGCCACCGTCCCGATTGTCGCTGCGAACTCCGGCGCCTCTTACGATGTCGGAACCTCGACTAGCTGGAAAGTCGCCGACGACCGCTTTACCGCCGCCAGCGCGACTGCCGTTTCGGGCGGCTCCTCGAAGATGGTCACGATCGTCACCCAGGCCGACGTTAACAAGGCCGCCGAAGAGCGCAAAACCGACGAAGCTGCCGGGAAATCCGAATTACTCTCGAAGGTCAAAGACGACCAGATCGCTATCGAATCTAGCTACTCTGTCGATACTGGCGACCTCCAGCCGACCCCGGCCGTTGGTAGCGAAGTCACGAATGGTACGCAGCCGAAGTTGACCGCTGTTACAATATATTCTATCTATGTTGTCAATAAATCCGATGTCGAAACTTACATTAAGGACAAGACCGAGCTCGGCGATGACCAGCGCATCTACTCGATCGGTAAGCCATATTTCGAACGTTTCACCAGCATCGAAGAGGGTGCTCGCCTCAAGACCACGATTGAAACCGGCCCGACTGTCGACGAAAACGCCATTTTCGAGAAAGCTAAAGGCCGCAAAACCGGCGAAGTCCAGTCTCAGCTCCGCTCAATCAACGGCGTCAGCTCCGTTGAAATCCGCACCTCGTATTTCTGGGTCTGGTCAGTCCCGAACGACCGCAACAAGGTAAAGATTGAGCTTACCGTCGATGATAAAGGCGACTCCTCCGAAAATAAAGATAATAAAACGGAGGGTGACGCATGAAATTAATCGCACTTGATGTTGGCACAAAACGCATCGGCGTCGCTAAAGCTGATTCGACCGTACGCGTCGCGGTCCCCTATAGCGCCGTCGAGGTTGACGGGAACGAATTTAACAAAATCGCCTCGCTCGCTCGAGCTTGGGACGTCAACAACTTCGTCCTCGGCCTCCCTCGCAACTCTCAGGGCGAAGAAACCCAGCAAAGCCGCTACGTCCGCAAATTTGCCAAAGTCCTCAAAGAAGCCATCCCTGACGCCAAAATCTGCTTCCAGGACGAGTCCCTTACCTCCGTCGAAGCCGAAAAACGCCTCAAGAATCGCAAAAAAGGCTACAAAAAGGGCGACATCGACTCCGAAGCGGCCGCGATTATCTTACAAGATTTCATCGAAGAAAAAACCGGAAAGAACACTTCTCGCGCTGCCGCTGTTCGTAGCCGCTCGATTAAGGGTTCGAAAGCGAAGCCACATCGCTTCGCTGCTGTTCTAGTAACTTTGCTGATTTTGCTAGTTTTGGCCGGTGGCGGAGCTTTTGCGTTCTATAGTTATAACTTACGCCCAGTCTCTGAGGTCGACTGTAGCAGCGCAGAAGCCGAAGAATGCGACGATACGCTCTTCGCAGTCGAAACCGGCTCGAGCGTCAGCGATATCGCTTCCGAGCTCGAAGAGGCCGGCTTGATTCGTAATTCGCTAGTTTTTCAAGTCTACTTCCGCCTCAATTCCGGCGGCGAGACCCTTAAAGCCGGCGAACATGCCTTGAATAAGTCCATGTCTGTCGCCGAAATCGTCGATTCATTGCTTCATGGCGATAATAGCAACACCTTCACTTTCACTGTTCTCCCTGGTGCGACCGTACAAGATGTGCGTAACGATTTGATCGCGGTTGGCTACGACGAAGCGAGCGTCGACGCCGCCCTCGTGGCTGATTATCGCGGCGAGGATTATGGCTGGATCTTCGAAGGCCGCCCGGAAGACTCGACTTCTCTCGAGGGCTACCTCTATGGCGAAACTTACGAATTCTACATCAACGACACCGCCGAGGCGATTGTTGGGCAGCTACTACAGGGCATGGCTGATACCTTAAAGGAATACGATTTTAAGGCCGGCTTCGAAGCGCATGGCCTCAACCTCTACCAGGGAATTACTCTCGCCTCAATCGTCCAGAAAGAAGCTAACAACGCTACCGACATGGCCCGCGTCGCAAAAATCTTCTACAACCGCCTTGCCGCCGAAATGCCGCTCGGGAGTGACGTGACGGTTGCCTACGCCGTGAACCTCGCCGATCCAAACGGGGAACAATTCAGCGACAACGCCGCCGCTATTGAGATCGACTCGCCTTATAATACCCGCAAGAACCCTGGTCTGCCCTACGGACCAGTTTCTAACCCTGGTATCGACGCGCTGACCTCTGTTGCGACCCCTGATGAAGCAATGGCGGATATGCTATTCTTCTTGACAGGAGATGACGGTATGATGTATTATAGTAGTACAGAGGCTGAGCATAATCAGAACATCATCGATCATTGCCAAGTCCTCTGTAACGCACCCCTGCATAATTAGTTAAGCGCCTCGTGCGCAACAGGGGTAGAACTGCGAGAAAATATGAGAATGAAGAAGAAAAAGGAACACAAGTTTCTCCGTGCGCTCGGTCGCATCATGCCGTATTTAGCGACCGCCGTGCTGATTTTTGCTGTCGCCTTTATCGGTTCCGAAGATAAAAATTCCGTTGACGCGACTAGCTTAAACATGAATACGATGGCCTCTAGCGATAGCGTTTCCGCGGACCAGCTCTCGGAACTCTACGTTGTGGCGAGCCTCTCGAGCTCATTTAGCCTCGCTAGCGTCGATACCGTATCTGGAAACTATGTCTCGGCCTCAGTTTTGCGCGATATTAGCCAAACTAGCACCGACCGTATTGAGAAGCCGGGTTACGTCGCAGTCCAGAGTACGCGTGGCGTCACGACCCGTATCGTCGGCGAGGGCGAGACTTTAGCCTCGATTGCCTCGCTGAAGGGCTTAACGACCGATCAGCTCCGCTGGTCGAACGGCTTAAAGACTACCGACGTCTCGGTTGGTCAGGTCTTGAACGTCCCTGGCGTCGCCGGTATTGTCTACACCGTGAAAAACGGCGATACTCCGGCTAGCCTCGCTTCGCGCTACGGCTCGAACGAAATCGAAATTATTTCCTACAACGACCTCGAGAACAAGGATCTCGTCGCTGGTATGCAGATCGTCCTGCCGGGCGGCGCTCTGCCTCTGACCGAACGTCCGGAATATGTCCCAGTCTACAGCTATAGCTACTACGGCTCGGCCTCCGACCGCCAGGGTATGCATGTCGTCAGCGACAATATCTACCGCAGTGGTACGAACCGCATGGCTTGGGGTCAGTGTACCTTCTACGCTTGGTGGTGGCGCGAGGCGAATGGTATGCCGCTGCCGTCGAGCTTGACCGGCGACGCGAAGTACTGGGCAAACAACGCCCGCCGCCTCGGCCTCGTTGTCGATAACACGCCGTCCTACGGTGCCGTCTTCCAGACTCCGTCCGGCTGGTACGGCCACGTCGGTGTCGTCCTCCGAGTGAACGACGACGGCTCGATTCTCGTCCGCGAGATGAACTACGGTTACCGTGCTGGCGTAGTGACGGAGTCGACCATCCCCGCGAACAGCGTTGGTAACTTTAACTACATCCACTAAGGACGGCTATGGCGCTTGGAGATTTCTCGGCCGGCGTAGAGCGTATAGCGGATAAAAATATAGTAGTGGAGGCGCTATTGAACTTGTATGGTTATTTCGAAAGACTAAAAGAGCGTCGAAGCTCGACGCGAAGAGTGAGCGCCCCGTGCGGACGGGCGCGCGAACGGGTCTTGAGAAAAACCAGGCAAGTTTAATAGCGCCTAGATATGCTATAATGGAGAGATAGATGTTTGTCGACACAGCAAAAGTAAAACTGCAGGCCGGTAAGGGCGGCAACGGCGCCGTCTCCTTCCGCCACGAAATCTACATCCCGAAGGGCGGCCCCGACGGTGGTGACGGCGGAAAGGGCGGCTCGATCATCTTTCGCGCCGACAAAGACACGAACACTCTCCTCGATTTCCGCTACAACCCCGAGCTAAAGGCCGAAAACGGCAAAAACGGCGCCGGACAGCGCGCCGCTGGCCGCTCCGGGAAGGACCTGATTGTCGAAGTCCCGATTGGCACAATCGTGCGCCGTGATGGCGAGATTCTCGCCGACCTTACCCACGACCAAGAAGAAGCCGTCATTGCTCGCGGCGGCGACGGCGGCTTCGGCAACGCCCACTTTAAATCCTCGACCCGCCAGACCCCCGTGATTGCCGAAGTTGGCGAGCCCGGCGACGCTTTCGAGGCGACCCTCGAGCTGAAATTACTCGCCGATGTTGGTCTCGTTGGCCTCCCGAACGCCGGCAAGTCGACCTTCCTTAGCGTCGTCAGTAACGCCCGCCCCGAAATTGCTAATTACCCCTTTACCACCCTCACGCCCCAGCTCGGCGTCGCGACGATTGACGGCCGCGATCTCCTCATCGCCGACATCCCCGGCCTCATCGAAGGCGCCGCCGACGGCAAGGGCCTCGGCCATGATTTCTTGCGCCATGTCGACCGCACCGCTGCGCTCTTACACCTCGTCGACGTCTACAACGACGACGCCGGCGAGGCCTACCGCGTGATCCGCGGCGAGCTCGAGCGCTATGCCAACCTCGCCTCACGCCCTGAGATCGTCGCCCTGACGAAATGCGAAGGCGTCGACGCCGACATTGTCGCCATGCAGCGCGACTCTATCTTAAAAGTCAACCCCCACGCCCGCATTTTCGCAATTTCCTCCGCCGCTGGGCAGGGAATCACCGACGTCCTCCGCGCCTTACTTAGACTTAAGCAAGATCGCGCGACTGGCGCTTCAAATTCTTCGGTGTCCGGTCGTGCAGAGGCGCGTTCGCCTCTTTTCGCAGGGGACGCGGACGCACGAGGAGCATTAGCGCCGGGCACCCGCGACGGCGGGCTGACCGGACGCGCCCCATCCAGCTGTAGGAGTGCGAGCAAAGAAAATGCCACGCATTTTCTTTCGAGCCGACGCCAGCTGATAGCGACGAAGTCGCGTCGAAAAGATGACGAAGCGCCTTTGCATGCCCGGACAAACAATAGCTTAACAGCGCCAGTCTCCCCGCGCGCAGACTTGCCCGTCATCACCCTCGGCCCCGAACAGCTCTCGAAAGCCTGGAAAGTCGAAAAAATCGACGACAAGTTCATCGTCACCGGCCCGAAAATCGAAAAATTCGCCCGCCGCACCGACCTCGACAACTACGCCTCGGTCAACCGTCTCCGCGACATCATGAAAAAACTCGGCATCCGCGCCGAACTCACCTCCCAGGGCGCCGAGCCGAACTCAGTCATCTCCATCGCTGGCAAGGAATTCACGCTCGTCGAGGACTATTAGGCTTTCCGCCCTAGATACGCCTCTTACCCTGAATATTACGTCTTCCGCCCCGGATATTATACCCCCTGGGTATTTTACCTCCCACCCCTAGATATTCCGCCGAAAATCCGCTCTCATCGTTGACAATTTACCACGAAAACCATAAAAGGTATTGACTTTTTAAACCATCTGTGCTACAATAGAGTTAGAGATGGCAAGAGCTATCTCGCTCCTTACAATACTAGCTTATATGGCAGTCCTTAATTCCTACATTTCTGAAAGGTGGTAAATTCTATGAAAACTCGTTTTACGTCTATTTTTGTCAGTATCCTGATGCTCGTTTCTCTGTTTATTCCCGCGGCAGCCTTCGCTGCCGTGGCTTCGGATGAAAACACCGGCTTCGAAAGCTGGAACAATCCGGCGTTCCGAAACAACCCGATCGGGAGAATCCGGACCGACTCTCGTTGTGAGAAAGCTCTCAGCCGCGTCGCATCCTTGCCGGGTTATGAGTTTGGCGCCGGTTACGACCTGAGCCAGTTTAGCTTTGCTCGGTACAAGTTCAGTGCCGCCACTAAACTGGCAATCCTGATGGACAACATCTATCCGACTCTCCGTCTGGAGCAGGAATATAACTTCCTGAACCAGCGCATTCAGCCCGATGCACTGAAGCAAAAGCCTTTCAGCGCTCAGGAATGCTCAATCTGGGATCTGCTCAGCGCAGAAACCCAGCAGAAGATTGCTGGCCTCAGCGCCTACGATGCACTGTTAATTATTCAACAGTCTTCCGAGTATCAGCAGAACGACAAGCTTAACCGCTACACCGACTGGACTCTGGAAGTCCTGAAGGCGCCGGAGCTTCGCGCCGCTCTGGGGCAGATTGTTAGTCCGGTGGCTATCGAGAGTTTTACTCCTGATCAGCTGCTTGCTTTTGCGCAGCCGATCGTTGAGAGTGCAGAGTATCAGGCGCTGATCGCTGCTACGCGACCGCTGTCTGGATATAGCCAGGACCAGGTTTCCTACAGCCTGATCGACGACCAGGCTCTTGAAGAGACCTACCGGAACGTCAGCAAAGCCGCTAAGGCCTTCTGGCCTCAGCTCGTGGATTCGATCGACAACTTCCAGTTTATCGATCCAGCAAAAGTGCAGTAACTTCTACCACGACAACGTTTCCGTTCCGCAGCATTTGCGTCGGCCGATGTCGACGCAAACGATCATAAGCTAGTATTGGACACCACAAAGGCCCCGCTTGGGGCCTTTTGCCTTGCCCGCCGTTTCGGCCTGCTCGATTCGCTGTTCTAGTTCCGCCAATACGCCAATCTCGCTGGCACTCTAATTTCGCACCGAAAATCCCTTGACCACACGCCGCCGGCGTGATAAGATAAAGTAAATGCGGGCGTAGCTCAGTTGTTTAGAGCGCTTCCTTGCCAAGGAAGAGGTCGAG
>CAYTZL010000009.1:0-27354 GCA_964442535.1 uncultured Candidatus Saccharibacteria bacterium
CTAGCAAGGTGCCAAATTATACGAGTAAGCCACCCCAACGGGTGGCTTTTCGTCTTGTAGCCAAGCCTCAGGCGCCCGTACTTTTCTGCATAAAACTAGAACAGAGTCCGTATCCCATTCTTCTGAGCTCTGCCCTAGAGAGATTGATTGACCGTTTATTCCTATAATCTGCTATAATAAAACCATGGAAGAAATAACTGAAAACATCATTCATCTAGTAGACCGCCAGGAGGTCTGTTTCCTTAGTTTTATCGACGAGAATGGCTATCCGTCGACTCGAACTATGTTGAATCCGCGCAAACGCCAAGGAATCAAGGAATTCTATTTAACCACTAACACTAAATCCAAAAAGGTCCAAGCTCTGCTCGCTAATCCGAAGGCTGGCCTTTATTTTTACGATCGCCCGCTATACCGTGGCATTGCCTTTGCAGGCACGGTTGAAGTCTTATACGACCAAGCTATCAAAGATGAGATCTGGCGCGATATGGATATCATATTCTACGAAAACAATACCGATCCGGATTATTGCGTGTTAAAGTTTACTGCAACGTCGGCCCGCTACTACCAGGATTATCGCTCCATAGACCTCAAAATTTAACTTAATCTACTAGCTCAATAGTTTTATCTCTAGCTCTGCGAAAGGTCGGTACGAAATAGCCCCTTGAAAGAAAAAGTGTGCTACAATATAAATATGAGCAATTTTTGGTTAGCGATTCTGTTTTATGTGGTAGCTTACGTCGCCGTCGTTATTGTCGGCGTTGGTCATGCTAAGCTATACGGTGCAGTTCACCGCCTTCATAATAAGAAGAAAAAATCCGGTACGCGCGAAGCTTACGAAAAGACCAAGCCTTGGCATCCGCTATATAACCTGATCCTTTTTACAGCTAGTGCAGTAGGACTTTTTAGTATTATCGGTCCAGTTAGCTTTGAAACGGCTCTAGCTACTGCTTTACTCTGGGAAGTGCTGACGATCGTAATTGATCTCGTTGGCTGGGTAATTATTAAGCATCCGTGGTCATTTAGATTTAAGGAATTTTACGTCGACTATCAGCCATGGCTAGCGCTGATCTACCTAGCCATCTATGCAAGCCCGTTGCTGGCTTACGGGATTTTACAGGTTATATAGCTAACAACGTTAACGAACGTCTTGCCGAACACTGAACTTTATACTTCCGTCGGCGCTAAGAAACTTCCGTACGGCAAGTTCCTTAGCGTCCCATATATTATAGCTAAAATAATCAAAACTACCCAGACCCACTCTGGCATTTGACTTACCCAACTGTCCCGACCTTTGTATCGTGCGTAGCAATAATTAACCAACAAAATTAGTGCAACTGGCAACAATAAAAAACAAAATGGATTGTAACGAAAGGCCTGATACAAATCACCCGTCAAAAGCGCATCAAACATCCTCGTGACGCCGCAGCCAGGGCAGTATAACCCCGTCATTTCGTGCCATAAACATGGTATCGTCAATCCCCATATCCTATGGAGTGCCCAATATAGACCAAGTAGAACGATAACGCCAGCTACAAACGGTGCTTGTTGCTTGAGGCTATTTTTGGTGCGCCTCATGTAATGCGATGGTATTCATCTCATTCTGAATTAAGGCGTAGTTCACGATTGCTAAACCGATAACTTGCAGGATAAGATATAGCACTGAATTGTCTGTCGGTTCAAGACCAGCTCGCTCGCGCGCTACCTGTACAGCCTTACCCATACGATACGCCCAGTAAATTCCGTAGATCCCGCAGGTCACCAACGTCAGTAGAAAGGCCACACCACCCGAAGCTAAAGTTGCATCTCGGCTCGCCGCCTTAACGTCGTTGTTTAAATTGATATACCAATAAATCCCATAAATTCCGCAGGTAAATATCGTCAGAACGATCGATACGCCAATATCCCGTTGTCTAGTTTCCATTTTGCTCCTTTGCTTTATTACTTCAATTATAACACTTCTAAAATCTCCTAGCAATCACCTAGGGACCGAGGAATAGTGGTATAATAACTAATATGAAACCTTCATCTAATCATGATTCGGCCCCTACTACGCCTGATGTTGAGGCTGCTCACGTCTCGAAAAAACCGCGCTTACCAGTGACCTACGACCTTGACCCGAGCGTCACCCCAGCAATGCGTGAGGCTCTTTTGCAAAAACTGAAAACTTTGCCGGCCGCTCCGGGTGTCTATTTTCATAAAAACTCTGATGGTGAGATTATTTATGTTGGCAAAGCGGCCGTTCTCAAGAATCGCGTTCGTCAATATTTTCATCGCGCCGACAAGGATGTTAAAACTGAGGCCCTAGTCCGAGAGATTGCCGATACCGACTGGAGCGTCGTCGACACCGAGATGGATGCGCTTTTCCTCGAGTCAGAAATGATTAAGCGTTATAAACCGAAATGGAATATCCTATTGCGTGATGATAAAACCGTTAGCTATGTTCGTATCGACATGAAATCTGAAGTCCCCTACGTTAGCTTTACGCGCACTCCACAGGATGATCGCGCGGTTTATGTCGGGCCTTTTTATGGGAAGTTGGTGGTTGAAAAAGCTCTTCGGACGCTCCGCAAAGTCTTTCCTTACTACGATAAGCCTTATGACGGCAAGAAAACACTTAATACTGATCTCGGTCTAACTCCTGGCATCGAAATCGGAAAGTCCACGCCGCAGGACTACAAAAAGAACTTGCGTAAGCTGCGGCTCTATCTTGAAGGTGGCCGCCATAAGTTATTAAAAGATCTTGAAAAACAGATGCACGCCGCCGCAAAGGCTGAGAATTTTGAAGAAGCCGCCGAGCTTCGGAAGCAACTTTTCGGCTTGCGCGAGCTGCAGAAGAAGATTGTCTTTTCTGACAAAGAATTTCTTGATATCTCGTCCGACCAAGCGCTGACCGACTTACAAAAAGGGTTGTCGCTCAAAGAACCGCCGCGCCGCATCGAAGGCTACGACATTTCTCATCAATCCGGAACTAATGTCGTCGGTTCAATGGTAGTATTTGTGAATGGCGCATCAGATCGCTCGGAGTACCGCAAATTTAAACTTCGCCATCAAAAAAATGACGACACGGCGAATCTCCGGGAGGTTATCGAACGCCGCCTAAAACATCCCGAATGGAACTTTCCTAACCTTGTGATTCTTGACGGCGGAATTAACCAAGTTAATGCGGTCCGTGATTTGCTTGCGGAACATAAAATCCCTGTCATTGGGCGAGACAAGTCCGGCGACCATTCGCGCAACGCTGCTGTCCGAATCATTATCCCAGAAAAGGAAGGCTTTCGCACGGTCCTCCTCGCCCCCAATTCTCACGTCGCAAAGCTAATCGCTCGCATTGACGACGAGGCGCACCGCTTCGCTATTACCTATCATACCCTACTAAAACGCAAACGTATGTTTAAATAATGAGCAACCGGACTTCCGCCGTGACGATCAATCCTACCGAATTAAGAAGTTCAACGCCCCGTTAATTAAGCTCAATATAATACTCGACACCATCGCTCCCCAAAAGTCCATTTCCACTCCCGGTAGCAAGTGTATCGTAATCACTACCATAACAGTATTGATAATCAGCGTCGAAATCCCCATCGTCAAAATCGCCAGCGGTAACGCGAAAATTTTAATCAGCGGCTTCACGATTGAATTGATCAGCGAAAAGATTAAACCAGCCACGGCGTACAAAACCCACGCATCCGTCTGTGCCGCCTGAGAATCTGGAACGATCGTTCCTAGCCAGTTAATACATAAGTACATCCCGATACTCGAGGCTAACCAGCGCAAAACAAAAGCAAAAATCTGCATTTTTATCATAACTTACCCCCCCATTATATCACATAACGCCACAGCAGTTTTCAAATCCTTGCTATTTAGCCACACTTGCGCTATAATAAGAATATGAATTTGGGAACATTGTTTCAGAGTATTATTTTCATCTCGGCGATCTTGACGATTTTGTTGATTTTGTTGCAGCAGCGTGGGGCTTCTCTAGGCGTCGGCCTAGGTAGCTCTGGCGAGCTTTATACGACTCGTCGCGGTCTTGAACGCTCACTTTTTAATGCTACCGTGATCTGTGTTGTAGTCTTCGTCCTCGCGATCTTAGGTCTTGTGATAATACCAGCATAGGATAAGGTAAAATTCTTCGCATGAAACCGAGAACCAAAAAGCGTGGGCATAAACTAGCGAAACGTTGGGAGAATTTTTCTGAGCGCGCTAAGGAGGAGAGCCGCGAACATATTCAAGAGAACCTGATCAAACGTCTGCCTAACGCCCGCCGAGTTCGGCTTCTAATTCTCGAGTGGTGCCTATTGATAGTAGTAATTATCTCGCTTGCCTTAACGCAAGCTTTTTGGTATACGCAGTCCTATTCGGTTCAAGCTTACGTCAGTGGTGGTACTTATATCGAGGCTACGCTTGGACGCGTTAGCTCGCTAAATCCGCTTTTTGCTGCTACAAACAGCGAAAAAGTCCTATCGAAGCTTATGTTCGCAACTCTATCTACGATCGACTATTCTGGTCACGTCGGTCTCGGCCTTGCCTCCTCAATGACTCCCGACGAAACCGGAAAAGTCTGGACAGTCACCCTGAAGGATGATCTCAAATGGTCCGATGGTGAGCCGATTACGCTTGATGACGTTCTTTTTACAGTCGAACTTGCGCAAGACGCTACGATTAACACGAGTTATTCTTCTAATTTTGCCGGTGTCACCGTTGAGCGTATTGATGATTCCTTAGTCTTTGCGCTACCTTCGGCCTACGTCGACTTCGATGCAACGCTGAATATTCCGATTTTACCAAAGCACATTCTTGGCGACGTCGCTCCGGGGCAGCTACTAGAACATAATTTCAGTAGTAACCCAGTTACTTCGGGCGCCTTTAGCTTTAACGCCATGCAAAACGTCTCCAACGAGGGTGAGCGTATTATCTACCTTGCCGCGAATCCATATTATTATAAATCTAAGCCAATGCTAAACAGCTTCGCGATTCACACCTACTCCACCCTTGATCAGATCGTCCAAGCTGTCGCTTCCAGCGAGGTAACAGCTACCGCCGAATTATCCGCTGCCTATCGCGACCAGCTCCCCTCTGAACAAATTTATGAAAAACAGACCGCTCTCGCTAGTGGGATTTTCGCATTCCTGAACACGACCAGTCCGCTCCTGAACAACGTTGCTGTCCGCCAGGCCATCCGGCAAGGAGTTAACATGGGCGACGTGCGTTCGGTTCTTGACTACGAGTTTCCGCTCGACTATCCGATTCTGGAGTCCGAGGTAAAACTCAGCGAGTATCCCGAAATCCCGCCTTACAACGCCGAAGCCGCGCGCACCGCTCTGGCGCAAGCCGGACTCGCTGGGGAGACGATTCGTCTTGTCACAATTGATTCTGGTTATTTCCCCCGCCTTGCTGAACAGTTCAAGATCCAACTCGAAAGCCTCGGCCTAAAAGTCAATCTCGAGGTTTATACTCCTAGCCAAGAATTCCTCGTCAACGTCATCCAGGCTCGTAATTATGATATACTACTCTACGAAGTTGAGCTCGGTGCTGATCCTGATCTCTTTGCTTACTATCACTCATCACAAGCCTCCGCCGCCGGCCTTAACCTATCTAACTACGCTAGCCCCCTAGTTGACGATCTAATCCTCGGTTCGCGCTCATCAATGGACGAAGTTTCGCGTGCAACGAAATACGAGACCTTCCTTAAGCGTTGGGTTAACGACGTTCCGGCTATCGGTATTTACCAATCCAGCCTCGTCTACTATTTTAACAAAAACGTCCGTTCCTTCTCCGAAGACGATAGCCTAGTCTATGCGATTGATCGCTTTGTCGACGTTCAATATTGGGCAGTTAACAAAGACACGAAGAATCGTACGCCGTAGGTAATGAGGTTTTTCAGTAAACTATCCGCGTAGAAATGAGAAAAAGATGAAGCTTTACTGGCAATTACTAAAGCTAATACTGCGCAAATTCTTTTTACGGCGCAATACTGGTTTAGCGGTGCGCGAATTTGCGGAAGAAATGGGGGTAGTTTATATAAAATTGGCGCAGATATTGGCGACGCAAAATTATGGTAAAATCTTTACGGAGGAAGACCGAGCGGAGCTATCGGGGATTTGCGATGAATGTAACCCGTTGGATTTCGCTGAGATAGAGGCGATTCTGCGGCGAGAATACGGAAACTTTGAGGAAGTTTTCGAGATGATTGAGCCGATACCGGTAGGTTCAGCGTCGGTGTCGCAAGTACATCGAGGCGTGCTTAAAGACGGCCGGGAGGTAGCGATAAAAATCAAGCGGCAAGACGTTACGCAGACTGTAACGAACGATATCGAGAGAATTCGTCGCCTAGTACATCGTTTTGGGAAAATCATAAAGCTACAGAATCTAGCTGGAGGCGACCGCGCGTTAGATTTGTATCTGAAATGGATCCAGCAGGAAACTGATTTCCGACATGAAGTAGAGAATATTAAACTGTATCGAAAGTTCTCGGAAAGTGTCAATGGAAAAGTCCTAGAAACACGCAAAATTAAAGTGCCGGAGGTTTATGAAGAATATTGCACTGAGAATGTGATTGTGATGGAGTTTGTACGGGCGCAGACGCTAAATCGGATGGAAATAACAAAAGAGAACAAGGAACGAATAACGCTAGCGGTGAATAGTTATCTAAAATTGAGCTTTTGGGCAATGTTCCATGACCGACAAATCGTGTTTCACGGCGATCCGCACGGTGGTAATGTCTGCATTGATGAAAATGGAGATATCTGGTTTCTAGACATGGGCTTACTATGCGTAATGAATGATGAAGATGCGAAATTATGCCGCTTGCTGTTTCTAGCAGCATATACAGGTAATGCGCAAAAATTGTATGAGCTATTAGTTGGTTATGGCAAAATGAGCGCGGAAAAAAGCAGGCAATTTCGGTTGAGCTGCGAGGAGCTTTGTCGGGAGGTACGCGGTAAAGAGGTAACATATTATTTTGTTGACATGATTAATGAGTGTCTGGATTACGAATTTGTGCCGCCAGACTTCCTGTTTAGTATGGCGAAGGCATTTATCTGCCTAAACGGGATCAATAAGCTGGTCGAGAATCAAATTACAGCACAGGAGCTATTACGGGAACAGACAGCGGAGTTTATGCTACGAAGAAGCCTGAATGACTGTCGAGAGATTCTAATGGCTGGAGTGGGATTGGATCCAGAAATGTTGACGGATACCCTGCAGACGGGACCAATAGAAGCAGTCGCAAAGATAATCGCAAAAACAGACCTACAGCAAAAACTGACTAGCTCAGTAGAGAACTTTCGGGAAATACTGGAGCTAGTTTCAGCAAAGTAACTTAGGAGGCCAATATAAGGCAAAAACTAGAGCACGCAAAACAGAAACCCCAGCCAAAAGCTGGAGATTTCTGCACCTAAATAAATCTATGCGTACTAAGCCTTCTTCTTGAGAGTCAAGAAGCCATTGCGCGGGTTTTCATTAACGACACGATCTTCCGGTAAGTCGCAAGGAGTACCCTTGCCGCCCTCGGCTGTTTTAGTGAAGAAATAAATCGTTTGAGGCTTGCCACCGCGCAAGGTGACTTCGGATTTGTGCAGATAGTAGGTGATACCTTTACTGTTGGTATGTTCGTAGGCCATTAGGTCCCTCCTTAGGTTATTATATGTCTATCTTATGCTGAATCTTCAGGGGCGTCAAGGGGTTTTATGGAATTTTCGGAAAAATCTTATGGTTAAGGGATAAAAGCAGCGTTTCTATTCGCCAAAAGCACCAAAAACCATACTTTTGGCTAATAGAAACCACTAGCACATCGTGCTACTTTCTTCGCTTTTCAAGTAGCTTCAGAATACCATATGCCACCCACAACACTAGCCAAATAAGCAGTCGAACAATAATCCACGCGACAATCAGGATACAAGCAAGCATCGCAAAGCCGGCAGCAGTAGGCGTCCAAAGCGGCGAGGCATAGCTATGGCGGTAGAGTTCAGTAGAGGGAATATTGGCGGAGATTAGAGTAGGGCTGAGCTCGTCGCTAGCGGGGTATTTAGCCAGCTCGCTAGTCCAGCAGTCAAGATATTGCTGACTCGACCACTGCCAGCCGTTCGCAATCGCCTGTGGCTGACAAATTCCAGCCACAGCAGCATAAATATTGCCATTCGGATTGCTATCATCAACCAGAGCGCCCTCAGCAGCCGCAATAGCCGCGTTGGCGGCGCGTCGATATTGCTGCTCTAGGTAGAACGGGCCAGTACCGAGAATAATCGACTGTACGCCGTTAGTCTCGGTAGTGTTAACAACGGTATGCGTAAAAACGAACTGTTTAAGTTCTTGTAGCGACTGCTCGATCGCCGCATCATCACCAGCTTCGTCGGCGTTTAGAACTGCGGCGCGCAAGTCGGCCATCTTGAGATGATCAAAGCGTAGCAGTGTAGCTGTCAGAAATAATAGCGGCAGTAAAATTAAGAACAGCTGCCAAGTACGGACGGTCTTGACGGACCGGAGCGACTTTTGGACATGATTCGACATTTTACCACCCATTCTTTGTTAATTATACCACAGCTATGCTACAATAGGTCTAATGAATGTATATATATCGGGAATATCAGGAACAGGAATGGGGCCGCTCGCATTGATGGCGAAGGATGCGGGGATGACGGTATTTGGTTCGGACCTCGCGCCGGGAGCGGTGACGAACGAGCTAGTCGATAGCGGGATTAAGATTTGCCTAGGAGAGCAAGACGGCGAATTTTTGAAGGCGCGGGCGAAAAATGAGGGAGTAGACTGGTTCGTGTACACTTCAGCGTTGCCGAAAGATCATCCGGAGTTACTCATGGCGCAGAAATTAAAATTAAAAACCTCGAAGCGCGATGAGTTTATTAGCTATCTCGTCAAAAAACTCGGCCTAAAAATGATCGCAGTGGCGGGTACGCACGGAAAGACCACGACGACCGCGATGATTATTTGGGGCGCCATGAAGCTCGGCGTACCGATTTCCTACCTGATTGGAACTACTTTACCTTTCGCGGAGGCGGGACACTATGACCCGAAGTCGGAATACTTCATCTATGAGGCGGACGAGTATGACCGAAACTTTCTTGCCTATAAGCCGTGGTTGGCGGTAATTCCGATCGTGACCTATGATCATCCCGACATCTATCCGACCGTAAAAGATTATCAGGATGCTTTTCGGCAATTCGAGCAGCAGAGTGAGCAAGTTTTACACGGCGACGAGATTGCAACCGACGTAACTTTAGCTGGAGAGGCGCGGAGATACGATGCGACGCTCGCGATTGATGTTTTGCTGCGGATTGTGCCCGACCCGAAGGGAATTAAGCGTTTTACGAGCGATAAGCGGAAGAAAATCGTCGATGCTATCAATGAATTCCCTGGCGTTGGCCGGCGTTTTGAGCAGGTTTCGGAGGGGTATTACTCCGACTATGCACATCATCCCGAGGAAGTCGCAGCAACGGTCGAGATCGCCCGAGAAGAAGCGGAGCGACGCGGCCTGAAAGGCGTCATAGCGATTTATGAGCCGCATCAGAACGTCCGCCAGACGGAGCTAGCGGACGACTACGCGCAGTCTTTTATTGGAGTGGAGAAGATTTATTGGTTGCCGACGTATCTGACGCGCGAGGATGGTCGGAACGTGCTTAGACCGGAAGATTTTATCGAAAAGCTCACGAACAAAAAGTCCGCAAAAGCAGCAGAACTAGACGAAAAACTAGTCACAGAGCTAAAAAACTGGCACGAAAAGGGCTATTTAATTCTCCTGATGACAGCCGGCCCCGCCGACGCCTGGCTGCGAAAGCTCGTCTATCCGGGGAATCAGCAGTCAGCCGCGACACAAATCGTACACGCTCCGATGTCGGCCCGAGACTAGCCGCCCGCTGTGTCCTATAAAACTAGCTAGCCGCGTAAACGCAACGCTAGTCATCCTGCCCTTTCGCTACTCAGCAACCGTCGACTCTCCAGACCCTCCAGCGTCCTCTGTCGACTCCGTAATCCCCAGCGACTCATCTGACAACGGGCCCGGAGCATACGGATCAGATAAACGCTCGAGATGGCTCTGTACCGATTCTAGCTCCTTCAGATACTCGTCCAGTTCCTTACGATCGAGCGCCCCAGTATCGCTATAAGTATAGCTCGATTTCGCTTCAGTCTCTTCTTCGGCCTCGGTTTCGTCCGGCAAGTACCCAGGACGTGAACGATCAAGGTAAATATCACCAGAAACGCGATAGACATAAAGCTCAACCGTCGTAGCAACGGCAGTAATCAAAAACGCCGTCACTCCCAACAATATCAAATTCCTTCGCCCACTCCGCTCGTTTTGCATCAAATCTCCTCCCGTAGCTTAGCGACCGCCTGATGTTGTTCCTGAATCAACTCATTCATCCGTACGACCACTTTCTGCAGTGCAGCCCGATGATTCCTCGTCGCTTCGAGTCGATTGTAAAAATCTTGAGGATTATTCCGGCAGTCAACAGCAATCAACCCCTCAAGCTCGCGCATATAGTCCGTATATTCGCTGCGAAACCGAGCATGCATGTCCGTAAACTCCGATTGAATCGCAAAAATTGCCGAATTCGGCTGATTATTCTTAATCAGCCGAACATTCAGCGGCGTAATGAAATTATTCGCCACCGCCTCATAGCTAGTCCCGAGATAGGCGCGCGTCCGTGAATCGGCGCGCTGCAGTTGCGTCAGCGACTGTTTAATCGTAGCGCAATTTTGAGAGATATTACTGAGCTCCGTACCCTCCACCGCACAAACCGGCGCCGCACTAGCAAAAACCAGCCCCACAGCCGCGACAGCAACGCTACTGCACCTTATAAAGCCCATTATGCTTCTTACCATCATAAATTAACGTCGGAATGCCCTTAGCATGAATCTTATTATCGACCATGTCGCGAATCTGGGACATAATTTCAGCAACCTCATCGCTCTTCGCAGTTTCAGAAATCTTCGCAACCTCATTCGACTCCGCCCCAAAATCTTTTAGCCACGCCTTCAAAGCCTTCTCCGCCTCCTCGCGAGTCATATCGATCATCGCCGTCTGATAGTTTATCCCCTCGTCATCCGACTCCGTAAAGAGCCGGTCAATAATCTTCGCAGCATAATTCGTATCCAGTAAGTTTGCAGCATGGACATAGCGAGCAATCAAGTCAGAATTATTAAACTTCGGCGTCCCGTCTGGAAGTTCAATCACATAGATCATCGGCACAACATTATATTTCTCGAAAAAGCCCGAAGATTTTTGATTCCGATAACTCTGCATACAAATCACGCAACCCGGATCAAAGACATCTAACGCCAACGATTTACCATCCTGATACTTTGTGACGAAGGTATAAGGCTCGACTAGATAATCTTCAGCCTGCCAATCATGAAAACGGTCGGGAATATTCGCAAAAATCTCTCCCCACTCCGAGAACCACCGCCCAGTCCACTCAAGCGGATTCGTCGGCTCTTCGGCGTCAATCCCACAAACCTCCGCCCCTAGCGCACAGCTCGCCGGTTGTGAAACATTACATGTCCCGAACACCCACAGCGCTAGAATCGCCTTCACCGCCTCTACCAGCGACCAAATCGTCACAAACACGATTAAAATCGCACTCACCTCAATCGCCGTCCCTAGCGGCTTTACCCAAGTCGGATGCTTTAAAACCACCTTACTCAGCAAAGAATTCTTCACATCATCCTTAAAATTCGTCTCGCATTTCTGTAGCCGCACCTTTTTCCCGACGCAGCCCCACGCCTTCTTAAAAACCGCCCAATATTTCTTCCCGATATCACGCCGGAAAATACTCAAGAAGGCGACAAAAACCCCGACTAGACACAGTACGATAAATGCCGCAATACAAACCATGTAGCCATTATAACATACTTTCGGCAAACGCACCCACAAAACAGTCCACTACCTATTTGACACCCATAAAACTGACCATCGGTCATTTTTGCACCAAAACGGTCTTTCCACCCCTGTTCCGCTTACGCTATTTTACTGACCAGCGGTCATTCTCTAGCTACTAAACCTGTTCCACCCCTGTTTCGCAGACACTTTTCACTGACCACTGGTCATTTTACTCTTCCGGCACAATCTCCAGATGCGACTCTTCGAGCTGAATATCATCAACCGGCGACGGCGACCCCATCATCAAGTCCACCCCTGAACCGTTCTTCGGGAAGGCCACAATATCGCGAATATTACTCAAATTCTCCAGCACCATAAACATCCGGTCAACCCCAAAAGCACAACCAGCATGCGGAGGCGCACCGAACTTAAACGCATTCAACATCCCGCCAAAGCGCTTCTGGACATATCCTTGGTCATACCCAAGCACCCCAAAAACCTCATACATAATCTCCGGGCTATAATTCCGCACCGCCCCAGAGAGAATTTCGTATCCGTTCATCACTAGGTCATACTGATCCGCCACAATTTCGAGCTTATCCTCGGTCTCGCGGACCGCCTTCAGGCCACCCTTCGGCATCGAAAACGGATTATGCCCGAAGTCAAGCTTGTTATTCTTGTCATCCCACTCATAAAACGGAAAATCCACAATCCAACAAAGCGCGACCTTATTCCCGTCTTTCAACCCCAACGCGTCCGCGAACGCAATCCGCATCACCCCGAGAACCTTATTCACTTTTTCGCGCTCATCCGCCCCGAAGAACACCGCATCGCCATCAGTCGCTCCCGTCAAATCCTGAATCTGTGCCAATTCCGACTCTTTCAAGAACTTCGCAACTGGACTACGCACGCCACCATTTTCGTACAAAATATACGCCAACCCGCCCGCGCCATTCTTCCGAGCCAGTTCCGTAAACTCATCAATCTGCTTCCGCGTAAATTTCGCCCCGCCCGGCACCCGAATCGCCTTCACGCACGGCGCTTGGAAAACCTTAAATTCCACATCCTTCAGCACGTCCGTCAGATCAACCATCTCCAGCCCATAACGGAGATCCGGCTTATCAGTCCCGTACTTCTCCATCGCTTCCCGGTACGGAATCCGCGGAATCGTCTCACTCACCAACTCCTTACCCGCAAACTCCGTTACCAGCCGCTTCGCCAGCGGCTCGACCGTCTCGCGCACCACTTCGCCATCATCCACGAACGCCATTTCGCAATCAAGCTGATAAAAATCCCCATACAGCCGATCCGCCCGCGGGTCTTCATCGCGGAAACACGGCGCAATCTGGTAGTAACGCGGCACGCCGCCAACCATCAAAAGCTGCTTAAACTGCTGCGGAGCCTGTGGCAGAGCATAAAACTGACCCGCGTGTAGCCGCGAGGGAACGAGAAAATCTCGCGCACCCTCCGGCGAAGAGTTCGCCAAAATCGGCGTCGTCACCTCGATAAACCCATGCTCATCCATGTACTTGCGCATAAAACGATAATACTCAGCCCGCCGCCGCAAAATCCGCTGCATCGACGGCCGCCTTAGATCAAGAAAACGATACTTCAAGCGCAACTCCTCGCCCGACAGATCACCCTCGTCGTGCGTATTCACCGGGAGCGGCTCGGACTTATTCACGAGCGTCAAGTCATCAACCACCACCTCAATATCCCCGGTCTCAATATTCGGATTCTTCAGTTCCGGAGCGCGCTCGCGGACGGTCCCAGTCGCAGAAATCACATATTCATCACGCAATCCCTCGGCAACTTTAAAAGCCTCAGCAACTTCCGGCGTAATCACCAGCTGAATAATCCCAGTATGGTCGCGCAAATCAATAAAAACCAATCCGCCATGATCTCGGCGCGAATTCACCCAACCAGCAAGCTGGACATTTTCACCAATTTTCGTTTTTAGGTCTGTAGCTAAATCTCTCATAGCTAGATTATACCATATCTTGAGAGTTTTACCTAGTTTTATCCCCCGGCCGACATTATTGCACGATTCGCCAAAAAGGTAGTGTTTGCCCCCTATGAGAAATGTTAATCAGTTTTCTGTTCTTTCTAGCTCAGCAGGGTGCCCAAAGACTTGCTCAGGTGAGGTGATTTTGATGGTCTTAGTAATTAGAGAGCTCTTCAGTTGATAGTCCTATCTTTTGGCGCATGATGGAGGTGCTTAAGTTAGTTGGCTATGGACTCTGAATCTATAGGGAATTTGTTTTTAAGTTTGATGACAACTGTACTTTCTTTCTGATAGATGTCGTGAGTGCGAGTTGATTTGACGAGAGAAAGTTTGTTGAGATCTGGGTTACCTTCAAATGCAGCAGATACTCCAGGCAGCGGGAACTCGTAAGTGATTTGCCTCAGCCCCCAGTATTGATTGTCGGCACTGAGGGTAGCAGGGACGAGGCGTGGAAGAATTGGGTATTTCGAAAAAAGATGTTGAACTTTTTCGCTATAACCGAGCGTACCTTCTAGATATATATTGATAGGCTTAGAAGGGGAGAGGTCGTTGAGACTATTAACGATGAGCTGCATGTGGTAGGATTCGTATCGTTTTTGCACGTTTAGGGCGTTACCGTAAGTGAGTGTTAGAACCAAGAAGGCGTAGGCGAGGTAAGTCGCACAGAATTTACTAAAATAACTATATCGGTAAGTAACCGTGAGAATGCTAATAAAAGCTAAATTGACAAAGATACCGTACATGGCACGAGGGGCAGTAAGCGGCCGTACAATTAATGGATACGCACCGAAAGATAATGCAAAAATTATCGCCAAGACAAAAACGGTCGCAATAATGGTGACGAAGCGGTTTCGTTTAGTGCGGATAGTTGATGTAACGACAAAGCTGAGTAAAACGATCGCGACAACAATAAGCCAGCGTTGGCGCATGTCAATAAAAAATAGCTCCTTGTAGGTCTTGAAATTGTCAATGGCACCGGGGATAATTTCAGCGAGAGGCCAAATAGTGTTGCTAACATAGCCATCAACTGGTTCCATGATAAAAACCTGGAAGAAGAGAACTCCACAACAGTAGGCGACCGCTGATAAGACGGTAAAACGGATAATGCCGATGAGGGGTCGTTTTTCGAGAAAGCTAGCAAAGGCCAGGATGATGGTGAGCGCTGGGAAGATGCCACTAGACGATTGGTAAGTGGTGCACATAAGTATAGTCCCAATAATGCTAGCAATAATAAAGGCGTAGTTTCGCCAATGTTTAGCGGTACGATAGCAGAAGAACGGTAGAATACTGAATAGGATAGACAGTGCCATGTAAGGTGAGTCGAATTTATAAGAGAAATTTTCAAGATAGTATGGCTGAAGTGCGATTGGCAAAGCGGCGACGATATACCAGAAGTTTACTCTAGCGGGTACCCTGTTGACGCTACTGGTGATAAGCTTAATAACGAGAGTGCTCGCAAGAGCAATAATTAGAATAGCAAGGATCTGTGTGAATGGAGATAGGTCAGTGAGATATGTGCCGTCGTTTAGAAAACCAGATAACAGGTCGGAGGTCGTTCGATTGTATCCAAAATCCTGAATTCCGCTATAATTACGGTTGACATCATCGTTATAGTCGTAATTAGCGCGAAGGAGAGGAGAAAGAGCTATGGTGTAGACGCCGACAAAGATTAAGAAGTACTTTAGCCAAATAGAATGTAATATTTTATTGGTAGTGTCCATGAATAGAGAGCGTAGGAGAACGACTTTTTGGGCGACATATTCACGGAGCTTTGTAAAGGTAGTCTTGAAGCTGTGCTGGCGGATTGTTGTAAGAATATTTGATGATGGGATAAATCGGTTCTCGCGGCTCATGCATCCTCCGTTATTAAGATAATTGATTTTCCTGTTCGCTTAGTTATACTATCGCATATTCCGATTATAACACATAGATAATGTTGAGTAGGATTTAATTGGCGACAGATACGATTTCGAAAAATGCACACCTCAGGAGGAACCCCACACAAACCCCTCAAAACAAAATAACACCACATTCGGTGTTATCTGTCAACTTGGTGCGCCCGACTTGACTCGAACAAGCACAGCACTAAACGGCCACTACCACCTCAAGGTAGCGTGTCTACCAATTCCACCACGGGCGCAGGGAATTATACCCTAATTATATCAAATAATTCCGCTCTCCGCAACCCTAAACCCGCCCAAAAATTGCAAAATACCAAGATAAGCATTGACTTTTCGTCGAATCTGTGCTACAATAGTAATAAGCTGCGTACTTTAGTGCGACGGCTAGTATTTTAAGGAGGTCAAGACCATGAAGAAAAATGAAGAGCGCGCCACTCGACGCATCCTGTTCCTGTCAATTGTCGTTTTGATCGCTATCTATGCGATCGGAACCGCCGTCGCCTTCCTTGCTCCGAGCAAGGACTCTCGGCAAACCCCATCGACCGTCAGTGATCCAGCAGTCGCCGCTTGGCAGGTCGACGACCGTTCGACCTTCGACGTCGTCCGCTCAATTCGCGACACTAACGAAGAGGGCAAGTTCCAGACGGGTTACCTGACCACCGTTTCCAAAAACGGTACCAAATTCGTCATCTCTTGCCCGGAGCTCCCCACGAATTTCGAAGAATTCCTTATCGGAAAAGGACTATATTGGTGTTCAGTTTACACCAAGAACGCCGACGTCTCAACCGCAAACCTCATCATTTCGCAGGAGCGCATCAGCATCTGTCTCGTCGATAACATTCCGATCACCGACACGGTCGACTATTATGGGCTGTCCAGTGGAAGCTTCAAGGGTGAGCCGTTCACGACTGATACTGTCGGCCGGTATTTCCACGACGACTCCGGCGAGCTCGACCCGGCTCTGGCGCACATCTTCTACCTGTTCAACTCCGAAACAGGATCAGAGGTTGCCGACGCCATGGCTAAGGATCGTACCGACGGCGTCCGCCGTAGTACCCAAGCAACCGAGTCTATGGCGAGTTTCTCCGAAACCGCCTACGACCCCAGCCCTTCGCAAGTCGCAGCCCTGGCTGAGCTCCTTTCCGAGCCCCTCGGCTAACCTCCCACCAGCCGCATCCCGCGGCTGGTTTTTCTTGCGCAAAATTTGCCGTATATTATCTTGCCGCCCACAATCTCCCACAAAACCCTTGCCTAAAGCATAAAAGTTATGTAAAATAAACACAGAAAGGTCACGTATTAACCCTAGATATAGGATATATATAAAAATGGAACGAAAAGTCAAAAAACTCTTAACCGCTGTCGGCGTCCTCACGGGCCTGTCGGTAGCAGCAATCCCACTAACTTCTTACGCCGTCTCTCCCGCTACGAAGAACGGCAGTGTTGCGGTCACGATCGCCCCGATTATCACTCTCGAAGTCTCGGTCGACCCCGCGAGCCAAGGCTCTAGCGACGAAGAAATGCTCCTAAAGCTCACTCCGAACATGGTCGGCGAGGGTAGCTTCTCTGCTAAGGTCTCCACGAACAAGGCCTACAAACTTTCCCTACATGCTACGAACACGAACCTCGCTTACGAAGGCACCGCCGAGGAAGCCGCTGCGAACTTTATCCCTGGTACTGGTAACGTTACCCCTGGCGAGAACAGCTGGGGTGTGAAACTCGCTTCCGATAGTTCCTATAAAGCCGTCCCGAACGCTGCGACCGTTTTTTACACTGGTGCGAATCCCGTTTCTAATGCCGTGACGCAATTTAACGTCGGTATCGCCGCTGGCCCGAGCCTACTTCAGGGTCGCTATTCCGGTACCGTGATCGTGACAGCGAGCAACTCGTAATATGCTTAAAAAGCTCGGCCTAGCTCTGACTTGTCTACTCTGTGCGCTTGGCCTGCTCGCGGGGCCGCTCGTTCATCCGGCTTCCGCCACCGATCCCGACGATCATCTTGTCGTCTCTCTTAACCCTTCCGAGCAAGACATCGAGCTTCGCCCCGGCGATTCCTACATTGGCTCCGTTACCGTCTATAATGTCGGCCAGATCCCCTTTAATTTTCAGGTCGAAGCTGCACCTTATCACGCCGCGGGCGAAACTTACGACCCTGATTTCTCGACCGAAGATTCCTATACAAAGCTCAAAAACTGGATCACTTTCCCCGAAACCAACTTCTATGTCGAACCCGATCACGCCGTCGAGGTCAAATTCCACATCACCGTTCCGAAAGACGTCATGGGCGGCGGCCAGTATGCTGCTATCATCATCCGCACTCAAGACGTCAGCGGCGACAACCCTGTCCAGCTCGCCGCCCAGCTCGCCGCGCTCATCTATGGCCACGTCGAAGGTGGCGAACGCCGCGAAGAAGGCGAACTCGCGAAATATTCTCTCCCTAGCCTTATGCTCGGCGGAGAATTTAAAACCACCAGTGTCTTCAAAAACACCGGCAACGTCGACTTCCGCATCACCGAAACCCTCGCCATCCGCGACTTTTTCACTAACCAAGAAATCATGACCCCGACCTCCGTCTCCGAAGACAACCAAGTCATCGGCACCGTCAGTGCCGCCGTCCTCCCGAACACCTCCCGCACCGTCAACATGTTCTGGAAAGACGCCCCCCAGCTCGGCCTTTTCCGCGTCACTCAGACCATCTCCTACCTCGACCAGGAACGCACCGTCGAAAAGGTCGTCCTCGTCTGCCCGATCTGGCTCGTCCTCCTCGTCGGCGCCTTCGTCCTCCTCTTTATCATCTGGATCATCTCCCGCATCATCGCCCGCCGCCGCAACCAACCGCAGGTTTTCTAACCGCTCAATTTTATCAAATATCGCTGCATAATTCAGCCAACCGACCGTGAAAAATTTCCTCCTTCGAGGAAAATTTTCACGTCACTATCTCTCCGCCCCAGCCGCCGCCTCGCCAAAATCTTGCCAGACCAGGGTTCGCCGCGCGCTCGCGTCGCCGTACCTAGCAAATACAATATATCTTATCAGAAGGTGCAATATTGCCTCGATTTTAAAAGTAGCATATCCGAGGGTCTTTGACGAGTGCGGCGGCCAGGGCGGAGAAGTTTCGTTCGAACTTGTAAAGCCGTTACAAGTTCAACCTTATTTTAACAGGGGTAGAAAAAGTAATTTTCTCGCTTAATTAACGAAATTCACGTAGTCGGAACAAAGCAGCGAACAGAACGACCAAAATTGCGAGCACCGCCACTGTTAGATGGCCCCACGCCACTATTATTAACATTAAGGAAGTAAGCCCTGCCAGCTTCAGAATAGGCTAAAGAAGACCATAAGCTACCTTCCTGACCAGCAGAACGAAATGGAGGAGTATATCCAGGCCAAATATATCCACTCCGCGTAATAAATAAGGGGCTTAAGGCGATGTTGTAAGTATTGCCGTTGACGCTGCTAGTACCTTCAAGGCTACCGCTCACACCATATTGAGACAATAAGAAATAGAAAAAACCGCTTCTAGATACATTCCGACTATTCGGCAACTTCCAGTTCTTCGGACAGATAGACCCGCTCGCATTCGCATTCGTAATCGTCCCGCCAGTCCCCGCCGTCGCAGCATTCCACTGGTAGTAATTCCCAGCAAGGTAGTGAGCATCGTATTCCGTAGCTGTATAAGTCTTATTGCCGTTATTCTTATAGAAGTTTGGATCGGTACTCGCCGTTCTACTTCCGACGGCCATAAATTGCCCAGAACACGCGCTCAACCCGGTAGCATTGTCGCTGCACGCCGTAGTCGCAGTCGGATCAATAATCACATAGTCGCCAAGATCCCAAGAATACGTTTCCGTATTAGACGTGGAAGTGTTACTGGAAGATAGCGGATTACTTGTGGAAATATTTACAGTAGTTCTTCCCGGTGTCCAACTACTACTCACATCGCTCGTCGCCGACGTCAACGCCGTCCCCGTCGATAAGTCCAGCGCCAAGTTCTGACTCATCCAACAATTCCCGTCCAGCAACTTTGTCACCCAGTAATATTTATTATCCCTCGTATCCCGCAAATACGCCGTATCATTAATATCCGCCGCCTTGCAAATCGCCGGCGTAATCTCCTGCATCGTCGTCTTTCCGCCAAAGGTGGCAGTTTTGCCCGGCTGAGCCACCACACTCAACGTAACTATATTAGAATACGTATCTGCGACCTTACTCCCATCAATCCTCGATCCAAAACACATCGTCACCTTCTTATTCTGCGTCGCCGCAATCGCCCCGCCAGTCCCCAGCTCCTGATCCGTCGTCTTCATCGGCTTGAACGTCCCCGACGGATTACAATCCGCCACCGCATCACCAACACTTCCATTCCATCCCCACGTGTTCGTCATCTGCCCCAGCGTCGAGTTCGCCGACACACTCGCAATCGTATTCGACGTGTTCGTCCCCGTCAAGTTCGTACTGTTCGCCTTTATGTTCACGACGTACCCATCCGTATTCGTCAACCCCACCGTTGCCGTCCGCTTCACCACGTCCGCCGCTGCATCCGGGTTCGTCGTCGCCGCACTCGCGTTCAGCTTTCCGTTCGTCCCTCCCGAATCCATCGTCAACGTCACTTCCGACTGCACATCTTTAGTCGAATTGAGGTCGATCTGAGCTCCGCTCGGCAAATCGTCAGGGCTAGGATTGCCTCCATCCGCTGCCTGCACTGTACTAATTCCGGATAGCGGGCCTATAGCTACTACGTTAAGCGCCGCTAATACTGCCACGCTTGCCGTCCCCGCGGCCTTCCACCGCCGCCCTTCATCCGTCCGCGCCCTGCCCGGCGCTTCCTTAAAGTTCCTCTTCGTTTTTCGCATCGCTGCCCTCCTTTTGATTATTGCAACACCCGAGCAGCGCACTCCGCGTAAAAACGCTTAAGACAAAAATGACACCGCAAGGGCGTTACAACAACCGAATCCTGCAAAGCGTTAGCTCACCGAATGACGATCGAAACCTTGCGATGTCATGCTTAACGGTGAACCAACAAAAACAAACTACTTTGCGTTTCGTTGAATTGATTGTTGTAACACTTCCATTTTATATGCTCCGCGCTAAAAGCGCAAGCCCCTCCCCGCCTTAAAATCCCCAAACAGACGTAAATTCCGAAGCCTCTCTCAAACTGCCCTTGCTTTTCTCAACAGCTCCAGTTATCCGGAATTTCCGGATAACTGCCCCGACGGCAAAATCCGCTCAAAAACCATTGACTTTTCCTCCAATCTGTGCTACAATAGAAAGATATGACACAGAATATTCGTAATGTCGCTATCATCGCTCACGTCGACCACGGTAAAACCACTCTCGTCGACGGGCTTTTGAAGCAATCTAACACTTTTCGCAGCAACCAGGCCGAAATGTCTCAGAGCCTCATCATGGACTCCATGGATCAGGAACACGAGCGGGGAATTACCATTACCGCGAAACAGACCTCGGTCTACTACGGCGATTACAAGATTAATATCATTGATACCCCGGGCCACGCCGACTTCTCTGGCGAGGTCGAGCGGACGCTGAATATGGCCGACGGTGTCCTCTTAGTGGTCGATGCGCAAGAAGGCCCGATGCCACAGACGAAATTCGTCCTTCAAAAGGCCCTCAGCCTTAAGCTTAAGCCGGTCGTAATTATCAACAAAATCGACAAGCCAGCCGCCCGTATCTCTGAGGTCGAGAGTGAAATCGCCGACCTCTTCCTTGAGCTCGCCAGCGACGAGAGTCAGCTTAATTACCCGATTTACTACGCCATCGCCCGCGACGGCAAGGCTGGGAAGACGACCGACCTCGACGACGACCTTCACGTCATTTTCGAGTCGATTATTAACGATATCCCCGCCCCGAAAATCGACGACGACGCCTCGAAGGGCGCTCAACTCCTCGTTGCCGCCCTCGCCTCGGATAGCTACCTCGGTAAATACGCCATTGGCAAAATCTTTCGCGGCAAGTTGAAGAAGGGCGAAAAAGTCACCGTCCTTCACACCGCTACTCAAAATGATATACCTGAATCGGCCGATGGCCTTGTAGATGAAAATCTGCGTGTTGCTGATGGTGAGATGGACGCGGAGCTCCTTGTCGAGCGTCGTCTCGGGAGCGCAGAGCCTGCGCGACAGAGTGAGAGCCCCGTAAAGACGGGCGCTCGAACGGGACGCTCGGAAGGATGCTCCACGTCCATAACGACCTCAAGCGCCAAGATCGACCGAATTTTCACCTACAAAGGCCTCGGCCGCGAAGAAGTCCCCGAAGCCTCCGCCGGCGACATCGTCGCTATCTCCGGCATCCAACAAGCCAGCATCGGCGACACTATCGCTACTGGCGACGATCCGGAAGCTTTACCGACGATCGAGCTCGAATCACCGACCTTGAGCATCTATATCGGCCCGAACACCTCCCCGCTCAAGGGCCAAGAGGGCGAGTTCACTACTTCTCGCCAAATCGCCGAACGCCTCGAACGCGAACTCGAAACGAACATCGCGCTGAAGATTGTCCCCGACGGCCTCGGCTACAAGGTTTCCGGCCGCGGCGAGCTTCATCTTAGCGTTCTGATCGAAACCATGCGCCGCGAAGGCTACGAACTCGAAACTGGTCGCCCCGAAGTTGTCCACAAAATCATCGACGGTCAAAAACAGGAGCCCGTCGAAGAGCTCACTATCGAAGTTGAGCCGGAATTTGTCGGCGCCGTCAGCCAAGAATTAGGCATCCGCCGCGCTGAATTATTGAGTCAAGAATTAACCAGTAGCGGGAGTACGCGTTTCACTTACCGCATCACCACCGCCGCGCTGATCGGGTTGCGCAATAACCTGCTTACGGCTACTAAAGGCACCGTGATGATGTCCTCCCTGCCGTCCGGCTACGCTCCGATCGATGGTAGGTACCGGCCCGAACGTAATGGCGCTCTCATCGCTCACGAGGCTGGCGCGTCTACCGCTTACGCTCTCGACGCGGCGCAGGCGCGCGGCACCCTCTTCATCCCCCCTGGCGTCCCCGTTTACCAGGGAATGATCGTTGGCCTCTCGAACAAAAAGGACGACCTCGACATTAACGTCTGCAAGGAAAAACAACTTACGAACATGCGCACTCACGCCAGTGACGGCGCGATCCAGCTCACCCCGCACACTCAGTACTCGCTCGAGCAGTGCATCGACTTCCTCCTCGACGACGAACTCCTCGAGGTTACGCCGAAGTCGCTCCGCCTCCGCAAGCGCGAGCTCGACCCGATTAAGCGCAAGCGCGCCGCCCGCTAGTCGCGCCGACGCTCGCGTCTTCTCTGCAAAATTCGCTACGAGGCCAATCAGGAAATCGGCACGAAACCGTTGCCACCATATATTAACAGCCCCGCCGAAGCGGGGCTGAAGGTGTTTACTTTGTAGTTCCGTGTTCTAGTTCGTATTTTTCGAACCGACTCTTCAAGGTTCTTTGTACGCTGCGGATCCGCCGAATTGTCCGTGCTTTCGGTCGTTCGCGCTCCGGCCTCGCCATGTACTCGCGCACTACTCGTCCCGTCAGCACCAGCTCTGGCAGCTGAAAATAAGCACATGGATTTGTATAAGTCCCCACCTTGTCGTCGATCTGCAACTCTGCCAGCCTCAACTCGCGAATCCGCGGGTGGAACTGCGCGTCGTGTTGGTTGTAATGGCTATAAGTCATGATTAACTCGTAAGCCAGATACGACGTCTTCGGCTTTCTCAGTAGCTCGGATAACTCTTTCGAAATCGGAAACGACCAAAACTCCCGATATTTACAAACATATAACGGTTTTGTCTGCGCCTGGCGATAAAATTCCTGTCTTTGCGCCACAAAACAATGCGTCCAAACCGGATCCATTACCCACCACCGGCCTTTATAGCGGAACTCCACCCACGAATGCGTGTACTCCCGTTGGTCAACTCCGAACACTAATCGCGCGCTTTTCACACCCTTCAACGCCATCATATCCAGCGCCGCCGCTAGGTGACAAACTCCCGGCCCGCCATTCCGACTGTTAAAAGTTGCAAAACGCGCAAAAAAATGATTTGCCGCCAGATCCGCCAGCGAAAAACCGCAAAAATAGACCCGATTAATATACTTATACATCTCAAGCATTGTCTTGTACCACCGGTATAATTGCAGCCGCTCCGCGCAAAGCTTCTTCACGACCAGTAGCGCAATCAATAATATTGCGTCGATCACCAGCACTGTCAAAGTCACACTCCTCGGTATTTCCGGCAGGTAGCGGTCAAGCTCCCGCAAGAAATCGCCCGCTCCATGCAGCATCTCCAACATCTCAAACACCAACTTTCATCAAAATACTAGACTTATCTCCGTACGACGGAGAAGCCTCTACCCTCTAATTGTAGCACACATTGGCGAAAAAGTCAAGAGACGCAGGGGTATGTGGTACAGGAGTACGGCTGCGGTAAAGTGTAGAAGGACATTATTACGGCGAAAAGTCGAAATATAATAACATGCCTAGGCTACAAATTTTTAAAAAAGTGTAGCCTAAAATACCGTGCTAACAGAGGTAGAACGGGAAATCTACGCTACCATTTTTTGAAAAAATGTAGCCTAACAGAAAAGATTTTAGGGATTTTTAGCCTAAACTCGAACAGGACTAAACCTGTACAGCTGTACAGGTTTTCTGCCTTGCTAACAGGGGTAGAGCAAAAGCAAAACTTGTACAGCTGTACAGGTTTAGAATCTAGCGGTTTTTGCCCAAAATTTTGCCTATTTTTGGAACTTCTAAACTTCATAGCGCACAATAGAGTTTTCAATTTCACCACCACTGTTCTCCGCAATAAAACTCCATAGTGTACTATAGAGTTTACATTTCAACGAAAATGCCGTTTTCCCTTATTCTTTGTACGGGGCGGCAGCATTAACCCTAACAGTACTAATAAGTTCTACAACGCTGGCCAGCAGGCCTATTATTGGTCCTCACGAGCCGACTCTAGTACTAGCAGTGCCTACTACCTATACTTCAATGATAGCAGCGTCTATCCGTCCGGCTACAACTACAATCGCTACGCCGGCAATTCCCTTCGCTGCCTAATCCCTACCACCTAGTCCTAAGCTAGGGAGGAAGGAGAGAGATGGATCTCGCATCTGCGCTGCATAATTTTGTAATTTCCCGCACAAGAAAGAAATTGTATGCTACAATAAAAATGCTATCACAATTTGTTATATACCGACAGATTTATTTCAGTATTTTTGATACTGAAATGGATTTCGCAGACATGAATCGGTGCCGTAAGGTCCCATCGTTCTGCGATTCTATTAGAATCTGTCGAACAGATTGTGGTAGCACCCTTACGGTGCCGATTTTTGTTTTGTAGGTTAATTCTCCGTATGGGTTTAGTAAAATAAAGGAGGGCCTCATGCGGAGCAAGAATAGAAAAGTTAAGGTGATAGGGCTGGCCGGGATGTTAGTGGCTGGGCTGAGCGCTGGGGGTTTGCCGGCGGAGCCGGTGAGTGCGGCGAATGGTTGGGATATTGATTTGAACGCTGGTAGCGATGAGGCTGAGGCTTCGTCGGTGACGATATCTTTGGGAGCGGAAACTAGTAGTGTAACCCTGAATGCGAAAAATCCGAGCAAGTTGCAGGGAATAATTAAAAAGACAGCAAATGTGACGATTGGAGCGACGGATGGATATACGATAAAAGTAAGTGGAAATCCGAACCTGACGAGTGGAGGAAATACGATTCAGGGGGTTTCGGGAGCGACGACTTTGAATCAGATGAGTAATCGGTGGGGGTGGTATTATGCTGATGACAATGCGAATTGCAGCGAGTCGGCGAGTTATAAGGGGATGTTGAGTACGGGGGAGACGGTTGGGAATGGGGAATTATCGTCGACTACGACGAAAACGATTACGATGTGTTTTGGGGCGAAAATCGATGCTTCGCAGCCGGGAGGAAATTATTCGAATACGGTGATGATTTCTGCGGTGGCTCAGCCAAAGTCGGTGGTAACTTTTGGCGGGATTACTACTATGCAAGAAATGACGCCAAGTATTTGCAGTGCAGCACATGAGAATGACGCGGCCCGGTTAAGGGATACTAGAGATGGAAAATACTATTGGGTGACGAAGCTGGTGGATGGGAATTGCTGGATGAGTCAGAATCTAGATTTGAATATTACGACAAGCAATATAAAAGCAACAGATAGCGATATAGAGAATGATTGGACAACGAGCTCAACGTATCCAGCCGAAGCGACCGTTAGCGGGGTGCCTACTACGAGTGATTATGGCACAACTTCTAGACATTCGGCAGACTTAGGGGAATATATTATTAACACGCCCACCGCGATCGTAGCCTGCGCCAATAATTCCACTGGACTTTCAGCCTGTTCCGCGCAAGGGTTTGTAAATGTAAATGGATGGACGGCAAGCGCCGACCCAAACTTTTACAGGGCAACGACCTACAAAGGATCTGATGGTACGACGAACTGTACGAAAAGCGCAAATACTGCTGCCAGTCCAAATGCGAGTGGATCATGCAGGGTATACGATGCGCATTACTTGGTGGGGGTATATTATGAATGGACGGCTGCCACGGCTGGAACAGGCGGTGCGGTGAGTAGTGGCAAGGCTAGCGGTAGCATTTGTCCGAAAGGGTGGAGATTACCAGACGGTAGCCCAGCAGGTGGCGGAAGCTACTATGAGCTACTCGGCAAGTACGGTGTTAATAGCACTGCCTCCGGCACAGGCATTAATGGATATCAATACAATATAGCACTTTCGCCTCTATTTTTAGCACGGGATGGATATATTAGCTATGCCGCTAAGGAGTTACGCGGGGCGGGGAAAGAAGGTGTATTTTGGACGTCAGATTCGGTCGATTCCGATACTGCTCGACATCTGTTGATCAATGAAAATTCAGTGAGTCCAGAATATGCCGCCACAAGAGCCGCATGGGATGGTAGCGAAGACCGCTGGTTTGCCATGCCTGTACGGTGCGTTGCGGCAAAATCGTAAACGTTATTATCATATCGAAGCGCGTTACAATGCACCCCGCCCACCCCTCTAGGCCGCAGCCCTCGTCTTCCAAAAAGAAATAATAATGTGGCTTTTGTAGTAAATGGAAGTTAAATGCGACCTAGAAGGGTGGGCGGGGAATTACACGAGAAATTCCCCCCCAGAGAAAATCTTTCTGAGACTAACAGAGGTAGGAAAGATGTTTCTATTAGCCAAAATGACGAAAAATCAGGATTTTGGCTAATAGTGACCATTGAATAGCTGGATTGAAAACGACAAGACCGCCCACAAGGGTGGTTTTTGCAGGGTTGTCGTATAAGGTGGCAGAAAGTCACCTCTCCTTCCTCCCTAGCTTAGGACTAGGTGGTAGGGATTAGGAAGCGAAGGGAAAAGCCGTTGTAGCGACCGTTGTAGTAGGACGGGTAGACGCCGGTAGCGAAGTTGAAGTAGTAGGCATCGCTAGTATTAGAGTGGGCCCGAGAGGACCAGTAGTTACCGAGCTGGCCAGCGCCGCTGAGCCGCTGATTGATGGTATAGACATACCCGCCCCGCACAAAGAATAAGGGACTCAAACCAGTCCCAAAACTTTTGATTTAATGCGGAAAATGTGTGTATTTACATATCTGTCTTTCCAGAGAGTAA
>CAYTZL010000010.1:0-26770 GCA_964442535.1 uncultured Candidatus Saccharibacteria bacterium
AAATTGGTATACACGTATGCCTTAGGAGCATATGCCGCAAGGCGTGCTGGTTCGACCCCAGTCTCGGACACCATATTTTCGAGCATCCCGACGTCGAGGGTGTTTTTTGTCACTCAGTTCTCCTCCGCCCAATCCTCATCCCTCCGCACCTCATCCCGATGCCCGGACAACGTCGCATAAGGCGCAAACTGCGCCGCACGATCATCGCGACTCATTGCCGGGTGGCTAGTCGAAGTTGAGCGCGGAAGATCGATAATATCCTCGTAGTCCGAAATATCGGCAGGTGGAACATCTTTGCCTGTTGAATTCTTGCCGATACTCATGCCCTATGCCCTCCAATTTGCTGATGTCGACTCCGGCCAGTCGCACCGTCCTCAAAATTCGTCCCGCGCAAAATTGCGTTTTTACCATACCGCTCGCGGATTTTCAGAACCGCCTTCTGCACATTTTTTTCGCGGCTGAGCTCCTTGCGCTGCTCTATCGTCGCGCGTTCAAGCTGCTGATAATCCGTAAACAAATCCGCCTGCACCGGCGCCGCCTCCATTCGATCGAGTACCGTTTCGTCAATCAAATCGTTTACACTCAGCGTCACCTTGCGAATTGTTAATTCCGGTCGAACCTGCCGATGAAAAATCTCCAAAAATCCTGCGATAATCAGTCGCGACGAAGACGTCGGTGTAGCGAGGCGATGCGTGCCACGCGCCGGCTTCGGAACTTTGCGACCGTAATGATCGGTTGCGAGCTCTTGCGGAGACGACTTCGCCCCGGAGCAATCATAATCAATATACAACATTAAATGATCCGTCACCAGCTGCTTCGCGACCAGCTCGAGTGCTAGGCTATCGGCCATTTCGCGCACAATCACCTCCGCCTTCGCAAAATCATACGGACAAGAGAGCACTTGCCCCGAACTCAGACTTTTCGTTGCCGGGCGGTGATTTTTAATGTCGGCAATCTCAACCGGCTCATAACCCCAAGCGTGATCAATTAGTAACTCCGCGTTCACACCAAAAAGTTGATAAAGTAACTCCGCCTGTTCTAGTGAACAGCGCGCAACATCACCCATCGTGAAAATATTCCGCGCCGCCAGCCGCTTAGCATAACCACGCCCAACGCGCCAAAAATCCGTAATCGGCGTATGTGCCCAAAGTCGACGCCGGTACGACATCTCGTCGAGCTGCGCAATGCGTACATTTGCCGAATTCGGCTCCGCATGTTTAGCCAGAATATCCATCGCAACTTTTGCAAGGTATAAATTACTCCCGATCCCGCCCGTCGCCGTAATTCCGGTCTCTTGATAAATCGCGCTAATCATTTTACTAACATATTGCTCCGGAGTTGAATTCTGCATTTTCAAATAGCTCGACAAATCGCAAAAAATCTCATCTATCGAATATGAAAAAATATCCTCAGGCGCAACGTACTGGAGATAAGTGCGATAAATTTTTGAACTATAATCGAGGTAGTAGCGCATGCGCGGTGGCGCAATAATAAAGTCTAGCGCCAGGTTCGGATTCTGTGCTAGCTCCTCCGCATCCGTCGAAGTGCCGAGAAAAACGCCCAGCGGCGCCGCCCGCAACCGTTCCGCGTTAATCTCGCGAACTTTGCGGCGCACCTCAAACAGCCGCGCGCGACCCGGCAGCCCATACGCTTTCAGCGACGGCGAAATCGCCAAGCAAATCGTCTTATCAGTGCGCGTCGGGTCGGCCACCACTAAATTCGTCGTCAGCGGATCCAGCCCCCGCTCCTGGCACTCCACCGAAGCGTAAAATGACTTCAAATCAATCGCCGCAAAAACTTTACTCACAAAATTATTATATATCATCTGATAACGACTTCGTCCATCTTTTTCGGTAGACAAAAAACTTTTGCGTCTATATAATAATTATATGTCGAATTTTTATACGCAAACGGCGAAGGAGGTAGCGGAGCAGTTTCATACTGACCCGAAAACTGGCCTGTCCGACCAAGAAGTCGCCAAACGCCAAGCGAAATACGGTAAAAACATCCTCAAAGTCGCCGAAACTCCGCTCTGGAAGAAGCTGATCGAGCCGTTTGTGGATATTTTCATGATTATTCTCGTAGTCGCGCTGATCCTTTCCGCCGTGCAGGGGAACTGGCTCGAGGTCGTCACGATCGGCGTCATTATCGCGGTTGACGCAATTATCTATTACGTTCAGCGTTTTTCGACTGAGCGTATTCTCGCCTCTCTCAAGCGTAGCACGATCCAAACTATCGACGTCCGCCGTAACGGCGAGGAAGTAGCCCTCGACGCTACCGAGCTCGTTCCGGGGGATATTGTGATTTTGCGCGAAGGCGACCGTATTCCAGCCGACGGTCGGATTCTAAACGAATCGGGATTGCTCTCTAACGAGTCGATGCTCACCGGCGAATCCGAGGCAATCGCAAAAGACGCCAAAGCAATTTCCGGCCCGAAAAAGGTCTACGAGCAGCGTAACATGGTCTTTGCTGGCTCGTTCGTGATTACTGGCGCCGGCGAATTTGTTGTCACCGCAACCGGGAACGATACCGAATATGGCCGCATCGCCTCGCTCGCCTCCTCTCTCGGCGAAGACAGCCCGATTGAGAAGAAAATGAACAAACTCGTCGCTCAGATTGCCGTCGTCGTGGTGATTTTGGCAGCCATTGTTTTAGTTATTCAGCTCATCGATGGAATTGATCTTGTCAGTGCGCTCGAATTTACGCTAGCGATGATTGTTTCAGCGGTCCCCGAGGGGCTACCGATTGCGATTTCGATCATTCTCGCCCTCTGTGCGAAGCGCATGGCGAAAAAGCAAGCGTTAATTAAGGAATTGCAGGCCATTGAATCGCTCGGCGTCGTAACGACGATCGCCAGCGACAAGACCGGCACTTTGACCGAAAACCGCCTTGAGCTACGAGAATTTTGGTCTCCAAAGCTCACGACTAAAGAATTCCAGGACCAGCTCGCCCGCGCAACTTTGCTTGAATCGACTATTATCGACAATAAAAACGCCAGCGCTACGCTCGACCCGCTCGACGCCTGCTTCCTGACTTACCTCGACCAGTCGAAATGCTGTCTTGATCGGCTCGATCCGGTACGCACTTATGCTTTTGACCAAAGTCTCAAACTCTCCGGCAACCTCTATAAAACCCCTCGCGGCGAGCTCATCTTAAACCTCAAAGGCGCGCCCGAAACCATCCTCTCTCGCGCCAAGCTCGGCCAAAAGGCTCAAGCCGAGGCTAGCGAACGCCTCGTCGAGCTCGCGAACAAGGGCTACAAGGTCATCGCTCTCGCTACTGCGAAAATCGATCACGAAATCAACGAGCTAAACCGCCTCAATAAAAACACTGAGTTGACCTTTCTCGGCTTCGTCGCGGTCGCGGATACTCTGCGCAAGGAAGCTCCCGCTGCGATCCGCCAGGCCGCCCGCATGGGCGTAAAGACGAAAATGGTCACCGGCGACCATGCTGGCACCGCCTACGCTATCGGTCGCGAACTCGGCCTCGCCGAAGATTTCTCGCAGGTCCTCGACTGTTCGAAGCTCGGCAACATCAGCGACGAAGACCTCGCCGACCTCGTTAAAAACGTTACCATTTTCGCTCGCGTCACCCCCGAGGACAAATACCGCGTCCTCTCCGCCATTAAACAGACCGAAGTCTGTGCTATGACCGGCGACGGCGTCAACGACGTCCCGGCCCTCGTTGGCGCGCACGTCGGCATCGCCATGGGTGATAGTCCGTCGATCGTCCAGGACGCCGGCGACATCGTCCTCCTCGACAATAATTTCAAAAACATCACCGAAGCCATGAAGGAAAGCCGCACCGTCCTCGCGAACATCCGCCGCATGCTCAGCTACCTCCTCGCGACCAACGCCGGCGAAGCCCTGACGATGATCGGCGCGCTAATCTTCTCCGGTAGTCAGCTCCTCACCCCGATCCAAATCCTCTGGATTAACCTCGTCACCGATTCGCTCATGGTTGTCCCGATCGGCCTCGAGCCGCCCGAACAGAAACTCTTCCGCCAAAAACCCGAAGCGAAAGACGCGCCAATCCTCTCCGGACGCATGCTCTGGCGCATGGGCCTCGTCGCGCTGGTCATGGCCGCCGGCACCCTCGGCACTTACTACATCGCCGAAGCCATCCTCGGCGACTCCGGACAGGCGAACACTCTAGCCTTTACCGCCCTCGTCGTCATGCAATGGAGCAACGCCTTTTCCTCCCGTGGCATCTACGAATCCGCCCTCCAGCGCTTCAAAGTCACCCACAAAAGCTTCTTCCTCGCCCTTTTCGCCGCTTTCGTCCTCCAAGTCCTCGCCCTCTTCGGCCCGCTCGCGAAACTCGTCGGCACCGTCTCCGTCCCGCCCCTGGCGCTCCTCTGTACTGCCCTCGGCGCCTTCTTTATCCCGCTGATCATTTTTGAAACTTACAAAAAATTCGCCCCGCAGAAATAGCCCCGCACCTTCGTCTAATCGACCAAAAGTGTTATAATAAATATGAACACTAATATCATCGACAAAGGAAAACTGCATGAAACTCTATCTCGCTCGCCACGGTGAAACCGATTGGAACGCCCAGCACAAAGCTCAAGGCGGCATGAACATCCCGCTTAACACCACTGGCGTTCAACAAGCCGAAACCCTGCGCGACCAAATCAAAAACATCAACTTTACGGCCGTCTACTCCTCGCCGCTTCAGCGCGCCGCTCGAACCGCCCAAATCGCCACCGACGGCAAATATGAAATCATCTACGACGATCGCCTCCGGGAGCGCTCTTTTGGCAGCTTTGAGGGCCAGGAAATCCATGGCGGCTGGACCGAAACCGTCGGCTACGACATTGACGACCTACGGCACGAAACCCATGTTGGCAACATCGAAACCACGCGCAGCGTCCTTGCGCGCACGAAAGCCTTCCTCGACGACCTCAAAACTCGGCACGACCGCGACGCGACAATCCTCATCGTTGCGCACGGCCAATCCCTCCGCGGCCTCCACCACAACCTCATCGGTTACACCGATAATCTCGACTGGCGCAGCGTCAAATTCGGCAACGCCGAGCTCCGGGAATATGATTTCTAGACACTAGCAAAACCGCTTCTCTTGAAACATGCTCCGAATCTCCGAGCATGTTTTAAAATCTCGGGAGCACACTTTTCGAACTCCTGAGCACGTTTCAAAAACTCCGGAGTACGATTTTCTCAAGCCTCCAAATCCTCATTTTTACAGAGGTAAATCATGCTCAACTACCGAGAACATAATTGCAAAGCCCAGGAGTATGTTTCAAAAACCAAAGAGCGTGACTAAGAAAAGCAGAAGCGTGTTTTTATCCCTTATTCTTTGTGCGGGGCGGCAACGTATGGAGTGGCCAGTCTAGTCCATTCGAGGGCGCTGGCCGGTGGGGCGGCTACTGGTCCTCCCGAGCCTACTCTAATACTAGCCAAGCCTACGACCTCAATTTCTGGGATAGCGGCGTCGCTCCGTCCAACATCATCGATCGCTACGTCGGCCAGTCCCTTCGCTGCCTAATCCCTACCACCTAGTCCTAAGCTAGGGAGGAAGGAGAGAAGAGGCAAAATTGCAATTTTTAAAAATTCCGCAGATTTTTGAGGAATTTATGTTACAATATAAATGTTAGACAAGCCAATTTTATTATAGCAAGCGTATCCTTTTTTAGATGCCGAAAAGGTTACAGCTGAACGACAAAACGACACCGTAAGGTCAAATCATCGTTTAGCTGTAACGTTTGCGAATTGGTTTGTCTAACACCCTTGCGGTGTCATTTTTTGTCATAAACGCAATCGCTCCGCTGGGGAATAAGCTAACCAAAAGGAGGGCCTCATGCGGAGCAGAAATAATAACTTTAAGATGAAAGGCGTAGCGCAAAACGTCTTGCGCGGAGTCGGGATTTCCAGTACCGGAATACTCGTACTCCTCGGAATTCTCGCCATTAGTCCAATTACGAACAAAGCCGATGCTGCTAATGGCCGGGATGAAGAGTTAAAGAATTATCGAGAGTCGGCCTCAGCGGTTACGCTGTCAATGGATTCCGGCACCAACTCTACAATTAACCCTGGAAATACCAACACCAACGTTGGAGTAGTTAAAAGAACCGCCAGCGTAACGCTCGGAAATACTAATGGCTATTCAGTATATATTCGAGCAAATAGTGCAAACTTAACCGGTTCGAACTCGTCCAACACTATTCCGAGCGTTACAAGCAATAGCACCTTATCACAAATGACCGATAAGTGGGGTTGGAATGGTAATGTCGGCGATAGTGTGACTGATTGTAGCTTGTCAGATGTGTTTAAACAGATGACGACCTCAAACCAAACTTTGGGAACGGGTGGCGCAGTTAGCTCAGGGACGAAGAAAGTTACCATGTGCTTCGGAACTAGAGTAAGCGAAGCAAAAGTAGCGGACACCTATTCTAATACGGTTACGCTTAGTGTGGTAGCGGAGCCAGGACGAACAGCGGCTTTCGGCGGAATTACTAATATGCAGCAGATGACTGCAAGTATCTGTAGCGCGGCGCCATATCACGAAACGGCTCAACTAACTGATACGAGAGATAACAAGAAATACTGGGTGACAAAGATGCTGGATGGGAATTGTTGGATGAGTCAGAACTTGGCGTTGGATTTATCGACAAGTAAGACGCTCACTAGCAGCACTAGTGATGTGAGTAGTAGTTGGACGCCGGGAAGGACCACGACGTCGTCGGTCACCACTGGTAGTACTACTAACACTGAGACATATTCCTGGAATCTTGGTAACTATGTGATTATTGATCCGACTACGACTACGGCGTGCAGCGACAATGCTACCGGGTTGAGCGCGTGTTCTGGGCAATTTATCGCTGTCGGTAACCGTACGGCGAGTACCGATCCGAACTTCTACCAGAAGAATGGCGCAACCTATACAAGTACAGAATATGATGCTCATTACTTAGCCGGGAATTACTACATGTGGAATGCGGCGACCGCCGGAACTGGCGGGACGATTAGCAACTATGCTAAGGCCAGTGGATCGATTTGCCCAAAGAACTGGAAGCTCCCAGATAGCACATATGTTGCTGATCAGACTATAAAGAGCGGTAGCTATGTATATTTGCTACAGCAATATGGCCTGACAAGTGCATGGAATAGCGGAACGGTTACCGGCGTCAGTAATGTAAACCAAAATACATACGATGTTGCTTTAGCTCCGTTATTTTTCGTGCGGAGTGGATACATTGCGTCAGGTACCCTTTATCCGTTCCAGTATGCTAATCAGAATGGCTACTATTGGTCCTCTAGGACTAGTTCCGGTACTAGTGATGTCTATAGTCTCTTCGTTGGTGGCGGTAGTATTTTGATGTCCTATGTTGGCGGTCGACGTATTGATGGCGTGCTTCTCCGTTGCCTAATCCAAACCCCATAATCTCCTGAATAGTCTGCACAAAACCCCTTCGCCTCAGCCTCCGCACTCGTCAACCAGCACCCCGCATATGCTACTTTTCGCGCCATCTAGTTCTGCCCTCAAGCTCTAGATTTGAAGCGCGAAAACCTTGACGAGGCGGCGGCTGGGGCGGAGATTTATGCTTCTCTCCTTCCTCGAAGCCTTAGGACTAGGTGGTAGGGATTAGGCAGCGAAGGGAACGGCCGATGTAGCGATCGCTGAAGTAGGACGGATTGACGCTAGTACCGAAGTCGAGGATGTAGGCGAGGGTAGTGCTAGAGGCCCACGACGACCAGTAGTAGCCGTCGCTGCCGGCGCTCCGGAAGGGCGTGCTGATGTCAGGCCAGATCCACCCGCCCCGCACAAAGAATAAGGGACTTTGAGTAATGTTGTAAGTATTACTATTAACACTACTCGTACCAGACAGACTACTTACAACTTAATACTAACTAATAACCCATGTTCGGTATTATTAGTATTATAAATCATAGTTTTCTCAAACTTGCCCAAAAACGCAAAAAGGGCAACTTTAAAAATCACCATAACAGAGGCAAACCAAAAACCAAACTTGCCCATTTTTAAGATTTTGGGCAACTTTTCACACCCGCAAAATCCCGAACTTTCACTTAAAAAACCGAACAAAAATTAGCCTAAATCTCAAAAAGCTTTAAGAGCTTAAACCTAGGGACAGTATCGCTAAAACGGTCAGTTGGTTTTGTGGGGATATCCTCACCTCTTTTCGAAGAGGGTACGGAGCTACGGCGAGTATTAGCGCGCCGACCCCGTAACGACGGGTGTCGGCGACGCGCCTCGAGAAAAGACGGTGGGGCATCCCCACAAGCCTGAACGAATACTCGAATTCTCCTCTGTTCCTCCATCCCCACCCCTGTAAACATGTGGAAAACTCCACCAAATTACCACTACCAAAAACATTGACACCCCACATCTAGTGTCTTAAAATAGTCATAAGACACCACATATAGTGTCACCATAATAAAGTAAATAACAGTAATATAAATTTAATCAATTAATCAAACACAAAAACAGCTACACATAAGCTAGGAGGTATTTTTTATGTTCAAAAAAATCGTCAAACGCGATGGCAAGGTGGTAAACTTTGAACCAGAAAAAATTGCTGAAGCAATCGCTAAGGCCGGTTTAGTCACGGAAGAATTCAAGCGCGATCGCGCGAAGCAGCTCGCCGACAAGGTCGTGCGTCGCGCCGAGGAAACTATTGAGCAGCGCGTTCCTAGCGTCGAACAAATCCAAGACATCGTCGAACAAGTCCTCATGGAGTCCGCTTTTAAGCGCAGCGCGAAGGAATATATTACCTACCGCCAGGAACGCAACCGCACCCGCGAGGCGAAGAGTAACCTCATGAGCATCTATAAGACGATCGCGATCGCCGACGCCTCGGAGGATTCCGACGTTAAGCGCAGTAATGCGAACGTCGACGGCAACTCTGCGATGGGTAAAATGCTCCAGTTCGGCGCCGAAGGTGCAAAGATTTTCGCGAAGACGATTTTGATGAAGCCGGAGTTTGCCGCCGCGCATGATAACGGTGAAATCCACATCCACGACCTCGATTTCTACGCTACCGGCACGCTCACCTGCTGCCAGACCGACCCGCTCCAGCTCTTCAAGGATGGCGGCTTTAATACCGGTCATGGTCATCTCCGCACCCCGAATTCGATCGCGAGCTACGGCGCGCTCGCCGCGATCATCCTCCAGGCGAACCAAAACGAACAGCACGGCGGCCAGAGTATCCCGAACTTCGACTACGCGATGGCTCCCGGCGTCAACAAGAGCTTCCGCAAAGCCCTCAAGGCTAACCTTAAGCGCTACAACGATTTCGTCGGCCAAAACCTCAACATCAACATCCCTGACGACCTCGACTATGGCGACACCGAGCGCCTCGCCGACCTGAAAATTCCCGAAGCCGTCGTCGCTAGCGCGAACGAAGACGTCGAGCGCCAGACTTTCCAGGCCATGGAAGGCTTCATCCATAACCTTAATACCATGCACTCTCGCGCCGGCGCGCAAGTTCCGTTTACCAGTATTAACTTCGGTACCGATACGACGCCGGCCGGCCGCCTCGTTAGCCGCTGCTTGCTCGATGCGACCGAGAATGGCCTCGGCAAAGGCGAAACGCCGATCTTCCCGATTTCTATCTTCAAGGTCAAAGAGGGAATTAACTACAACCCCGAAGACCCGAACTATGACCTCTTTAAGCGCAGCATGGAAGTTTCCTCGAAGCGCCTCTTCCCGAACTTTGTCTTCATCGACGCTCCGTTCAACCTTAAGAACTATAAGCCCGGCGATTACCGCACCGAAGTTGCGACCATGGGCTGCCGCACGCGCGTCTATGGCAGTATCTTCCCCGAGAGCAACGGTATCACAACCGGCCGCGGCAACCTCAGTTTCACCACGCTCAACCTCGTCCGCCTTGGTATTAAATACGGCATCTGCCTCGGCGCACGCGACGAAGCTGACTGGTCCGGTTTCTACAAGGAACTCGACGAAAAAATGGACCTCATCGCCGAAGAGCTCCTCGAGCGCTTCGAATTCCAGGCCAACCAACACGTCCGCAACTTCCCCTTCCTCATGGGCCAGGGCAACTGGTTTGGTAGCGAAAAGCTCGGTATGAACGACACTCTCCGCGACGTTATTAAACATGGTACACTCAGCATCGGCTTCATCGGCCTCGCCGAATGTCTCGTCGCGATGACCGGCAAGCACCACGGCGAAGACGAAGAATCCCGCGAGCTCGGCCTCGACATTATTACTCATATGCGCGAGCGCTGCGACATGTACAGCAAGAAATATAAGCTGAACTTCACCCTGCTCGCGACGCCTGCCGAGGGGACTGCCGGCCGCTTCACTAAGCTCGACCGTAAAGAATACGGCAAAATCGACGGCGTCAACGACCGCGAATTCTACACTAACAGCTTCCACGTCCCGGTCTACTACCCCATCTCCGCCTTCGAAAAGATCGAAATCGAAGCGCCTTACCACGAACTCTGCAATGCCGGCCATATTACCTACATCGAACTCGACGGCGACCCGAGCCAGAACATCGACGCTTTCGAAGCTGTCATCCGCAAAATGAAGGAAAGCGGCATCGGCTACGGCTCCGTGAATCACCCCGTCGACCGCGACCCGGTCTGTGGCTACTCCGGAATCATCGAAGGTGATCGCTGCCCGTCCTGTGGCCGCCTCGAAGGTGACGTACCGTTCGAACGCCTCCGCCGCATCACCGGCTACCTCGTCGGCAGCCTCGAGCGCTGGAATGACGCCAAGAAGGCCGAGGAAGCCGCCCGCGTTAAGCATAATGTCGACGGTGTCTACAGCTGCGAAGAAAAGGCCTGCCGCGAAGCCGCTAAGGCTACCGACCTCGCCGAGAACAGCATGACGGGGAAGATGTAATGCAAATTAGGCTCTCTGGACCGCTCGAACACGACAACATCGTCAACGGCTACGGCCTCCGCGCCGTCCTCTGGACCCAAGGCTGCCCGAACCATTGTCCGGGCTGCCAAAACCCCGAAACTTGGGACTTTAACGGTGGCGTCCTCGTCGACCTCGACGAAGTCAAGGAACGCCTCCGCCAGTTCCCGGGCCAGGCCGGCATCACCTTCTGCGGCGGCGAGCCCTTCGTTCAGCCCGAAGCCTGCAAGGAGATCGCCGACTGGTGCCGCCACGAGCTCGGTTGGAACGTTTGGTCGTTCTCCGGCTTCACCTACGAACAGATTAAAGAGGAGGGCGGCGCAAAATGGGACTTTCTCACCAGCCTCGACGCCCTCATCGACGGTCCGTTTATCCTTTCCGAACGCGATTTAACCCTCAAATTCCGCGGCTCCCGCAACCAGCGACTACTCCACCTCGAGTACGGTACCGGCGAAATCCTTAAAATAGAATAACCCTATCCCCCCATTATAGCACACATTAGCATAAAAGTCAATAGGAAACGCCTTTTTATGAAAGATTTAGCCATTATTGCCTGTATTTCGCAAGACCGCGGCCTCGGAAAAGACGGAGATCTGCTCTGGCATTTCAAACCGGATATGCAATTCTTCCGCCAGACGACCCTCGGTCATCCCGTCGTCATGGGCGGCAAAACTTACCGCTCGATCGGTCAGCCGCTCCCCGGTCGCGAGAATATCGTTCTCACTCGCGAGCCGGAAATCCCCGGCGTACGGGTATTTCATGATAAAATAGCCCTAGACGAGTTTTTGGAACAGACCCCGGGACCGAAGTTCATCATCGGCGGCGCCTCGCTCTATAGCGACTATCTCGACCGCGCTGACACGATTTACTTGACCGAGGTCCAGGCGACGAAGCCCGCCGACGTTTACTTCCCGGAATTTCGGCCCAGCGATTTCGACCGCGAAGTTCTCAGTCAAAACGAAGTCGACGGCATTAAATTCGAGATTGTCAAATATCAACGTCGGAGCTAACCATGACCGAAGAAGAGGAAAGACTCGCCATCCTAGAACTCGCCGAGGCCGTCCAATTAGCCCAAATTAGAGAAGATTTACGATGAAAGTATACTTAGACTACGCCGCTACCGCGCCGCTGCTTCCGGAGGCGAAAAAGGCCATGCTCGAGACGATGGACCGGATTTCCGAACGCGAACTCGGTAATGCTTCAGCGCTTCATAGTACTGGGCGTGCTAGCCTCGAAATTCTCGAGCAAGCCCGTGCTAGTGTTGCGCGTCTAGTGGGTGCCGAGCCGGAGGAGATTATTTTTACCTCTGGCGGCTCCGAAGCGAACAATACTGTCGCCGAGACTTTTCGCGACCAGGCCGTCGCTTATAGCGCTATCGAGCATCCTTCGGTCCGCGAGTCGCTCCAAACCAGCGCCAGCCGCGCAACGGAGTTGCCAGTCGACCGCTATGGACGCATCTCGCCCAATGTCAAAATCCCTCAGGACACGAAACTAATCTCGGTCATGCTGGCGAATAATGAACTCGGGACGCTCGAACCGGTTGCGGAATTGGTAAAACGTTGTAAAAATTACGACAATCTTGAACGCAGCGCTAGTCTAAAATGTTGTAAAAAATACAACAACTCTCAACCTGAAGCCACTCCCGACGCGAAACGTTGTAAAAAATACAACGAAACCTACTTCCACAGCGACGCCACCCAAGCTCTCGGCAAAGTCAAAATCGACGTCAAAGCCCTCGGCGTGGACTATCTAACTATGTCGGCGCACAAAATCGGCGGCCCGATCGGCATCGGCGCGCTCTATGTGCGCAAGGGCGCGCCATTTTGTCCGCTCATCCTCGGTGGTCATCAAGAAAATCGTCGTCGCGCCGGGACCTCGAACGTCGTCGCGGCCGCTGGGTTCGGGGCGGCAGCAGCTTGGTGCTTTCAGCAAAAAAGCTACCAACAGTGGGCAAAAGTTCAAGAATTACGCAATTATCTAGCCGAGCGGATTTTGGCAGAAGTTCCGCACAACAGCCTGAACAGTCCGCTCGAAGGCAGCCTTCCGAATATCCTTAACGTTAGTTTTGCCGCCGCCGAGGGCGAGTCGATTCAACTCTACCTCGATCTTGAAGGAATTTCGGTCTCGACCGGTTCGGCTTGCGCCGCCGGCGATTTACAGCCCAGTCCCGTCCTCATGGCGACCCGTGGCGACGCTGAAGTCGCCCACAGCAGCGTCCGTTTTTCACTCGGTCTCGACACTACAAAATCCGACCTCGACTACGTCATGACCGTCCTCCCCGGCATCATCCGCCGCCTGCAGGGAATTAGTACCATTAAAATCCAGGAGCAACATGAAAGATAACCAAGCCCCATGGGCCTACACCGAAATCGTCAAAGAACATTTTCTCAATCCGCGCAACTTCCTGATGGGCGACGAAGCGGCCTACCCGCACGATGCCGAAGGCGTCGTCGGCAACCCGGTTTGCGGCGACCAAATGAAGATGTTTTTACGGATTAAAGATGGCGTCATCGTCGATCTAAAATGGAAAACTTACGGCTGCGCCAGCGCCATCGCCTCGACCTCAGCTCTGTCGGAACTAGCAAAAGGCCGCAGCCTCGCCGCCGCCCTCGAAATCACCCCCGCTGAAATCGCCGAGTTCCTCGGCGGCTTGCCCGAACATAAGTTCCACTGTTCCGTCCTCGGCCACCAAGCCCTCGCCGCCGCCATTCGAAATTATAAACAGAACTCCGCCTAGTTGCCATTTCCGCCTAACCCCGCTATAATAAACTTATGCACATCCGTAGCAAACCTCTTGCCGTCAGCTCTAAAGCCGTCCTCGGTCTCGTTTCTAGTTTTGGCGCCGTCGCCATGTTTACTCGCTACGGCGACCAAGCCTGGCGCATTTTCTCAACTTGGGTATTTCTTCTCGGCGCGCTCTATTTCTTCGCTGCTGGCATTGCGCTCCTCGTGAGCAAACGTGACTCCGGCCGGATTATTTGTCCAATGCTTGATGGTATGATTCTTACCGGCCTCGTCCTGTCCGGATTCCTGCGCCTTGTCTACCCGACGGCCTCGACTTACTCGGATCAGCTCGACAGTTGGCTAGCGATTTTATTCTACATCGTCCTGCCGATTTTGATTCTACTGGACTGGCTCGTGCTCGCCAAAAAAGGCCGATGGCGCCTTAGTGAGCCGTTTTATTGGCTGGCGTTGCCGCTCACTTACGCTGCCACGATGATTTTTACCGCCGAGTTCATGTCCGACTCCGCCGCCTTCCGCTACCCGCTCTTCTTCCTCGATTTTCAAGTCTTTTCGCTCGGGAACATGTTCGGCTGGCTACTCTTCTTAGGTGTGCTTGATTTAAGCTTCGGCTATTGCCTCATCGTCATTGACGCCTTAATGGGTGGCAAGATTTCTCGCTACATCGTCCTCCCCCGCATTAAAACCGTACTCGTTGAAGATACGCCGAAAAACGACAATACGGAAGATGTGGAGCCAACCCGTCGAACGAACCGAAAAAGATTAAAAACAAATAAGAATTAAACTTGTACGACTTGGCGACTAACTATACGAGAATGCTTTCGCCTCTTTTCGCCGGGGGTGCGGACTTACGAGGAGCATTAGCGCCACGACCCTGTAACGACAGGCGTCGTGGACGCGCCCCAAGAAAAGAGGCGACGACATTCCTGCATAGTTGGTCGTCACAAAACGGCGCCCCATACCGGGGCGCCAAATTGCAGGAAGTCGAGATTTGTCCTCTATCGCCATCTTGGCGGATTCTCGAACGGCTTATTCTCAATATAAGCCAGCAGATAACGGTAAACGTAATCATTAATTTCTCGCAGCGAGCCAAACCAGCGCACCCGTTTACCCATCATCACTCTTACGCCCTCCGCCGACGAATTCCAAGAAATCCGCATTAGCACATTCATCTGCGCCGGAGAGACCGCCACCGTATGCGGATTATCTTCGACTAAAACCGTAACTCGCGGGTCGATGCTTTTTGGCTTATCTTGCGGTGAATCGAGCGTATGGCAATGAATATGTTCCAACGTCAAACCCCTCACCGCCGCGAGCAGCTGTGGCGGCTTCAGGTCACTAACCGCGCGCGACATCGAATTAGTTTCGATCCGCACTTCCGCGCCTAGCTCCTCCGGTCGCAAAAGGTCCTCGATCCCGTCATAAAACTCGATATCTCGATAGAAATCTGGATCCTTGAAACACTGCATGGCGATTCTCTGTTGCTCAAGCGTCAGCTCCGGATTACCGATTACATAGTAAATGTTCATCGGCTTCGTCAGTCCCATCGCCTGTACCAGCTTACGATTAAAAGGCCATAATGTCGAATCCATGTCAAAAATCACCAGCGGCCGCGTCGCCAAATCGCTCGAACGGTCCTGCATAGAATCCCTCATCATCCTAACCTCCTTTCTCAAAGTGCTAAGAATCAGTATCGACTCCAGCCCAGCTCAAATCATACCTCAACTTCCTTGCCCCAATTATCGCACACCTCCCGCCAAACACCAAGCATAAGCGCAAAAATTGGATCTTGTCACACAATTTACCAGCCATGCGGAGGCGCTTCCGCCTCTTTTCGAAGAGGGTCCGGAGCTACGGCGAGGATTAGCGCGCGAAATGTCGAGGATAGCGAACAGAAAGAAAACGAAGTTTTCTTTCTTGAGCGACGCAGACAGAGAAGGACGGAGTCCTGACCTCCCGCAACGGCGGGCGTCGTGGACGCGCCCCAAGAAAAGAAGGTGAAGTATTCCTGTGCAAATGGGTATTTGTATAATTATGTAACAATGTCCAAGATTTTAACGTTTTACGTTCATGGCAGAATTCACCTCAGCGCCCCGTCGACCCAATCCCACCTTTTCGCTCACCATCCGCCCGATCATCGTCAACCGTCAGAAACTTCTGAAACACCACCTGCGCAACCCGCGTCCCCTTCTTGATTACTAGATCATGATCTGAAACATTAAACACCAGCACCCGAAAATGTCCATCATTATCCGCATTCCCGTAATAATCCGCATCAATCAGCCCCACCCCATTCGCCAAAACCAGCCCCTTCGACGGCCCTGAACTCCGATTCAGAACGAAATAGCACTCGTCCGGTTGGCAATACGCCTTTAAGCCCGTCGCAATCATCGTTGGCGGCTGCCCCGGCCGAAATTTCGGCACTAAAGTATCCTCTGCCGCCTCAATATCATAAGCCGCGGAGTGCCGCGTCGACCGTACCGGCAATTTAATCCCCCGATTTTCCCAACCTTTCGCTATCTCAAAACCACGCAATTTCATATCATAATTATATCATCCCTTAGCCTCTATCCTTGTGAAATAATTATCGCATCTCAACTTTATTTCACGTCCGTTCCACCCATTCCAATGTAAAAACTACAACGTTTTTCTTAATGTCTCAGAAAGCTTTTATGTTATACTAAAGAAAAGTACGAGTGGGAACAAAAAGGGAAAATTAAACATCCTTGGGCAAGATGAGTGGGAGTGGAGGCCCAAAAAATGAGCGATCAAGACAAAGCCCAAAAGTCGCAGGACGTTGCTGCGCAAAAAACAACCGACGTTAACCAGCCGCAGACACCGAACGAGTCCGATTTGAAGCGCCTCGAGCGCCAGTTGAACGAAATCGATCGACGCCTCGCGCGCATCGAAAAGAAAACGAAGACTAACGAGCAATTCGCCCGCACGATTTCAGCATCACTCTCGACGCAAGTTATTGCCGTCGATGCCGTGACGAAGATTTTACGCCATGCCCTTACCTCGGATGCGCAAATCCAGGAGGAGCTCAGCCAGGCCATCCGCACTTACGACCGGCGCAAATTCCGCCGTTGGTGCTCCGGCTTCCTCGGCGTCCTTCTCTGGGTTGGCTCGATTGCTGGAGCCGCGGTCGTCGGCGCGCTAATTCACTGGCTCTTCGGGACGGCGTAGAGGGGACCTTGTTGTGTGATAATCCTGGCTTAACCGGTCTTGTTGCACGATTCGACGGTCGGTCACGCAGGGATACTTCCACCTCTTTTCGCAGGGGATGCGGACTCACGAGGAGCATTAGCGCGCCGACCCCGTAACGACGGGCGTCGGCGACGCGCCCCAAGAAAAGATGGTGGAGTATCCCTGCGTGACCAAGTGATTGTAGTAATTATGCAGCAAAACCGATTTGCCGCCAACCTCTATCGCTTCTCTGCCAACTGTGGTATAATTACCAACATGAAACATCATTGCCATTGTCACTGTCGATTCGAAGAAAAACGCAAAAAGCTGCGCGCCGGGAAATTCGGTATCCTCGGCGGCTGCCTCGTCGTATTACATCTTCTTTATCACGTCGCTGAGTGTCTCGTTTTGCCGGCGATCCTGATCGCTGTTCACCGCAACAACGCCGAAGCTGCCGACGTCGACCATACCATCCTCGAAGAGACAACCTTTGGCGATAAGACTTTTCTATCGGGAGTCGTCGAGCCGGGGTCTATTCAGATCGACTTCTTCGACTCGCTCGAAAAATACGCCCTGCGCCCCTAGCCCCGCCGCTTATAGGATAAGACGAGCGCCTTGTCTTCTTTTGAAACCCTGAACGACTCGCGAATTTTCTGAATCGCCTTATTCTGGACAAAATCCGACAGATGGTTATTCTCTAAAAATCGCAAAGTCTCCGCCCGAAACTTCACGAAAGCCACCGAGATCAGCCATGCACTCGCCATCTCTACATAATAATCCGCGCTTTCTATTCGGTCGACCGTATCCAACACCTCCGCCAGATATTCCGCCGTCAGAAAATGATCCATCATCATCACAACCATAAACCTCAGCTCGAACTCCTCCCCCGAATAACGTTCAAAATCCGCTTCTTCTGCGGCAACCGGCCGACCATATTCCAGAATAAACTCCCAAACTGCCGACAAATCCTCCGGCCGAAACTTCAAACTCGAACATACCAAATCACACGTCGCCCAGTTGTCAATTTTTGGAACGAAATCACGCAGTCTGTGCAATTTTTTCGCCACCGGCTCCTTGATTCCCGCGATTACCAGCCCTTCCAGCAGCGTCTCCTCGTAATATTCTCCCTGCACCTCGCGCAAAAATCCCTCCGGGTCCTGTTTCAGAATTTCCCTTGCCATTTTCCGCAGTACCGGCGTCCGCACCCCGATATTATTCTCCATCCCCGGACAAAGCCGCGCATGAAAATCCCGATACTTCACATCTTGCTCAGTCAACATTTTTCGAATTATCTCATCACGCATATCACCTTAATTATACACCATGCCAGCCCCAAAGTATGTTATAGTAAAGTAAATGAAATATCACTACGAGATTTTCCTCCAACATGCTTCAATCGACCCCGCGAGGTGGCGTGAATTTTTAACCGCTATTGCTAATTATTTCACGCGCCCGTCGAGCTGGAAAATCCACCTCTCCCGCGAACAGAACACGCTACACTATTACCTAGAAAGTGACCGACCATTTCCAGCTAGCCTCGGCCTCCAGGAATTCCTCCTGCGCTCCGTACCTTCCGGCGTGAAAATTTCCCCAACTCCGTCAAACATTCACTATCTACGCCCTTACCACAACCTCCGCGCAGCGAATTTCCTCGACCTCGACCGCGCTTTTCGGAAAAAGGATTGTCATCTCGAGCTGTTAGCGATTGAATTATGGAGCTGCGGTGGCATTTATCACGGGCGCGCCGACGTGTATTATAATTGCAATCGCGAAAAATTTTCACGCAAGCTTCTCTTCTGCCATCCCGCCACTCTCCTCGCCAATGACTTCAGTAGTACTAGGGAATTACTCTACAAAAAACCGCCCAAATACCTCAAATCCGATCAAATCACTAAACTCCTCCGCGCCCGCTCCGAGTCTTCGCTACTCGAAGTCGACACCTTCCCGTACGCGACCACGGCGAATTATTTACATCATGATGACTATGATTTCTTCAAGCACTCTCTCGTCCTCGGCTCGAGTGGTTCCGGAAAATCGCGTTTTATCGCTTCGCTCATCGACAAGATCTGGCAGAAAAATCGTGACCAGTACAAAATCATCATCATCGACCCGCACGATGCGCTCTATCGCAATTGCGTACACATTGCGCCGCAAGCCGTGATTAACTTCCAGCATCCCACTCGTTCGATCGACCTTTTCGGTAGTGACCCTGAAGATTTAACCGCCGCCGTCGAACTGACGCTGACGCTCTTCCGCGCGCTGATCGAGAATTACAACGGCCGTCTCGAGCGGGTTTTACGCTTCGCGACTTTTCTACTCATGTCCACAAATTGCTTTTCGTTCGTGACTCTGCGCCGGCTTCTGCTTGACCTCGAATTCCGCAACGAACTTCTCTCGCAACATCAAGCTTCCATCCCGCCACACGTTGCGCATTTCTTCCTCGCCGACTTTAACGAACTCAAAACCCAAAATTACAACGACGCCATCGCCCCTATCATCGCCCTGATCGACGAAATGCAAATGGTTCCCGTTTTTAGCCAAGAAAATGCTCAAACTAATCTTGCCGCCGAGATCGAAAATCATTTCCTCACGATTTTCTCGCTCAACCGCTTAAAATTGGGCAACAAGGTCGTTTTCACGATCGCGAATTTAATTCTGCAGCAACTTTTCCTCCTCGCCGCCGGCCGCAAACTCACCGCGCCGACAATCGTGATTATTGATGAAGTCGCCGTCGTCGAAAGTCCGATTATCGCACAATTCCTCTCCGAGCTCCGCAAGTATCAAGTTTCGACCATCCTCGCCGGCCAATATCTCGGCCAGATCAGCGAGCCGATCCGTCAGTCGATTTTCGCCAACGTTACGAATTATTATCTCTTCCACGTTTCGCGTGGCGACGCCAATCTACTCAGTCAAAATCTCAAAATCCCGCTCGCAACCGACGACACTCTAGAAAATCGCCAGACTTTTCTCACCGGCCTTAAGCCTCGCGAATGCCTCGTTCAAATCAGTCATAATGACGAAGTCCTGCCGATGTTCAAGGCTCGCACTGTCGACTATCTAGAATTATTCAACTATAGTAATTCTATTGCTGAAACTTTGCAAAATGACCCGGAATTTTCCGCTCGTCCGCCGCAAGCGCAGACAATTATTTTCGACCCGCACGCCGCTTGCAAATATAACTCCACCGAGGTCACGAAACTTTGTAGCACTAGTCGTAAAAAAGTTCAGGAGGTAAAATGAAAACTACGCAAACCCTCGAGGTCACTAACAAAATCTTCCAAGCCATCTTTGGCCGGGATAATCCCTACTCGCTCGAGCAGCTGCGGGAAAAATTTGCTTTCGACATTGCCCTACCGACCGAGGTGAAAGATTCTCGCACCGGCGAAACGACTTATACTGCACTGCCGAACGCGAAAAAGTACATTACGAATGACAATTCCAATCAACAAGACACCGCCGAGGGTTGGCTCCGCGCGAAGCGCCCGCTGCATAATCTCCAGGAAATCCTCGATGCCTGGGACGAAATCAACCTCACGACCACTGAGCGGGTCTACAGCAGCGAAAACGTCACCGCCAGCGACCCGATCTACGAATCGCTCAACGTCTACGGCTCGACGAATTGCGGCGAATGCAAAAACATCATTTTCTGCGACGGCACCTACAAAAGCGAATTCGCCCTCGCCTGTCAGCGCAGCAACAACGCCAACTTCTGCATCCGCGCCGACGACTCGAACGCCTGCACTAATTCCTACAGCGTCATCTGCTCCGGCAAAATCAGCAACTCCCTATTCATCCAAGATTGTGGCAGCCTCCACGAATGCATCTTCTGTAGCCATATCTCCAATCGCGAACATTGCATTGCCAACATGCAATTCGAACCCGACGAATATTTTTACCTCAAAACTCAAATTATCAACTGGATTTTTAGCGACTAATGATTTACGAAGTTACCGTCAAGCCAAATTCGAAAAAAGGCCCGCTAGTTGTCGCCGAGCCTTCCACAACTTCTAATGCCCAGGATTTCTTCGACGCTCCCAATTCTTCCGCTCTGCCTGATTCTCTCGACGCTCCGCGCCGGCTTACCGTCTACCTCCGCGAAAAGCCCGTCGACGGCGAAGCCAACGCCGCCCTCATCAAACTCCTCGCCAAGCATTTCCACGTCGCGAAAAGCTGCATCCGCATCAAAACCGGCACCCGCGGACGGCGGAAGTTGGTTGAGGTTTGCGAGTAAAATAAAAATACATCTCTATGATAAGGTAGGGTTTTATAGTATAATCTCACCAAGTAACTACGAGGTAAAATGTTTAAGAAGAAACGGTCTCTAAAGGTCCAAAATATAGAAATAAATGTTAAAGACATCAACGGTGAAGACTACATTTCGCTTACCGATATGCTCAAGAGCAAGGATGGTAATTTCTTTGTCTCTGATTGGCTCAGAAATCGTAACACGGTGGAGTTTCTAGACATTTGGGAAAGAATTAATAATCCCGCTTTTAATTATGGCGAATCTGCCATAATTAAAAGTCAAGTCGGACTTAATAGCTATAAATTGAGTGTCAAAGAATGGGTTGAAAAGACCAATGCTGTCGGCCTGCGCTCGGTGGCTGGTCGTTATGGTGGTACGTTCGCGCATAAAGATATTGCTTTCGAGTTTGGAATGTGGATTAGTCCGGCCTTTAAGCTGTATCTGATTAAGGATTATGAGCGATTAAAGGAAATCGAGAATAATGAGTACCAGCTCGAATGGAATATCCGCCGGGTCTTGGCTTGCGCTACCTATACAGTGCACACCGACGCCGTTAAAGATATAATCATTCCGAAGGTCTTGCCTTGGCAAGCAAAATACCAATATGCTAGTGAAGCCGACATTATTAACCTCGCGCTATTTGGGATGACGGCAAAAGAATGGCGCGAACATAACCCGGAGCGCGCTAAGGTTGGCGAGAACCTGCGCGACTCAGCTAGTATTAATGAGCTTTTGATTTTGGAGATGCTGCAGGTTCAAAGTGCTGAATTGGTACGCAAAGGCCTCAACGCTAAAGAGCGCTTTAAATTGCTGAGTAACTCAGCTGCAGAAAAACGGCAAGCTCTAGCAAAAGTCGACCCACTCAGAGATCTCAAAAGGCTCGATGATGCAGCTTATTTAGATCCCGGCAAACCATAAAAAGTGTGCTATAATAATTCTAAAAGTGAGGTAAGGGAGGCGCATGAAAATCAAGAGTATTTACATCGGCGGCTGGTTCCAGCGAACTATGCTACAACTTTCGGAAATTTACGACTTTTTACGCGAGGGAACTTCGCGCCTAAAACTGAACAAGCATAAACTCGCCGAGCTTCACAGCAACCTCGGCATCGGCAGCATCGAATACGGCGTCGCCGGAGAGGAATTTGTCACTTTCATTACTAGCGAGCAAACTCGCGTGAAAATCTTCGAAGACGGCCTCATCATTGTTAGCAGCGACCAAGTCAGCGAGGAGACGATGTTCGCCGACGTCGAGCGCCTGAAAGATTACTACGAAAACCGCCTTTCGCCCGCGATCAACTACCTCTTCAGCCAGGGCGCTCCCGTCCCGAAAGAGCTCGCGAATATCGAAAACATCTATCCGTACTTCGTCGTCTGCGACAACGCAAAGCGCGAAGAAATCACCGAGCTCCTCTCCCGTACCGAACGCCAAAAATACTTCGAATTCGACAACAAAAATTACAGCGTCCTCCGCGGCGATAAATATTATTTCATCAACAACAAGAAGGCCAGCATGGCCAACGTCGAGCGCTACATCGAAGAACAGGTTTTCATCCGCGAATTTAAGGGCCAGCTGCACCGCTATCTCAACATGCACCGCATTATCTGGGAGAAAATCGACGCCGTCAAGGATCGCGCAAAGGTCAAAGGTAGCGACATCGTGAAATTCTCGACCAAACTCGAAAGCTACAGCAAGACCGTAACTCTCATCGAGGGCCGCATCGACCAGATGGCAACCTACCTCCCGACCCGCGAACGTATCGCGAAAGAGGACCAGGGCCTGACCGACTTTCTCGCGATTTCCGGCTACCGCTACGAAGCGCTCCGCGACACCCTCGAGTATATTAAAGACCTCTGGAAAATGACTCAAGAATACGTCCACTCCGCCCAAAAACTCTTCGACGGCATTAAGCAAGACGTCACTTCTAGCTCTATCAATAGCCTCACCATCGTCACCTCGATGTCTGCCGGCGCCGCCATCCTCAGCCTCTTTACCGAGTCGGAGCCGGAATTTACTTCGTTCGGCTTCATCTACTTCTTCGTCCTCGCTCTGGTCGGTTGGGGCGCGACCAAGATCCTCTCGAAAATCTCCCACCAACGCAAGTACGAAATCTCCGACGCCGAAATCGACAAAAACATCAAATAACGTATTTTGAACAACCTGTTGCCGTACGCGCAGAAGGCTAGAATCTTGTGCGGCGAACGGTAAATTTAACACAAACTCCCCACTCTGCGCTATAATCTAAGAAAGACCGCAGGCAGGGAAGGAGACGCTATGCGCGAAAGTTGGAAAGAATTTCTCGATTCGGAGTTCGCGAAGCCCTATTTTCAGGAGCTCAGCCAATTCCTCCACCAGGCCTACGAAACTCAGACCGTCTTCCCGCCGAAGCCCTATGTTTTTCGTGCTTTCACAACCGACCTTCATCAGGTTAAAGTCGTCATCCTCGGCCAAGACCCCTACCACACGCCGGGCGCCGCCCACGGCCTCGCCTTCTCTGTCCCCGACTCGCAGCCGATTCCGCCCTCGCTCGTGAATATTTACAAGGAAATCGACGCCGAATACGGCCAACACGCTAATAAAACCGGCAACCTTAAATCCTGGCAAGATCAAGGCGTCCTCATGCTCAACAACGTCCTCACGGTCGAAGCCCACAAAGCCGGCTCACACCGCGGCAAGGGCTGGGAAACCTTTACCGAAGCCACGGTCAAATATCTTAACGAACAATGCGATCATCTCGTCTTCCTCCTCTGGGGCCGCGACGCCCGCAGCAAGAAGCCGCTCATCGACACCGGAAAACACCTCGTCCTCGAATCCGCTCACCCTTCGCCGCTCTCCGCTCACGCCGGCTTCTTCGGTAACGGCCATTTCCGCAAAGCCAACGAATTCCTCGCCGCCCACCAACTCGAAGAGATCCGCTGGTAGTCACTCTTCTCTCCTTCCTCCCTAGCTTAGGACTAGGGGGTAGGGATTAGGCAGCGAAGGGAATAGCCGCTGTAGCGATCGATGCTGCCGGACAGATTGACGCTAGTATAGAAGGCGAGGTAGTAGGCGTTGGTAGTATTAGAGTAGGCTCGGGAGGACCAGTAGCGGCTGCTTCGGCCAGCGTACTCGAATGGATTAGACTGACCACTCCATACATCACCGCCCCGCACAAAGAATAAGGGACTTAGAACAATGTTGTACGTATTACTATTAACGGAACTAGTACCAGACAAAGTACTGGACACGCCATACTGGGTCAACATATACCCGAAGGTCCCCTTAGTAGTATTATCCCCGGAGCTTGGCAACTTCCAGTTCTTCGGGCAGATACTCCGCAGCAATAAATGTTCGGTGTTACCAACATAAATCATAGTTTTGTCAAACTTACCCTTTTTCGTTTTTGGGCAAGTTTCAAAATTGAGTTTAACAGAGGTGGAATAGAAAACCAAAGTTGCCCGTTTTTGAAAAAGGGCAACTTTTCAAACTCGAAAAATCCCAAAACTTCACCACAAAACCCGAACAAACAGCCCAGCTGTACAAGTTCGGTATTTTTCAGTTTTTAGCTCAAAAAACACAACGAAAGCGCCTTTTCCGTAACCTTGGCGCTTTTGAAAAACGCTAAGATTGAGCAGAAAGATTTTGTTGTATGCCCAACTAAAAAGCAACGAGTAAAACACGGTTAGATGATATAACTATTGACAAAAATAAGAACCTGTGCTACAATAGGAACATAAGCACATATTTTCCGTCAAACTAAAGGTTTAAGGCGATAAATTCGCCATAAGGAGTGGTATATGGGCAAAACAATCGCTAAAATTATAGGCGTCGTATTAGGAATCGGCTCAATTTGCGGTCTAGGAGCCGTAACTTCGTACACCGAAACCACCACCGCGCAGGTTGTGGAAACCATCCAGTACCAAACCAAAACGGAATACGATAGCACCCAGCGCGAAGGCACTCGCACCACTAAGCAAGAAGGCAAGAACGGTAGCAAAACTGTCACCTATGAAATCACCAAAAATTACCTCGGAGACGAGACCTCGCGCAAACCCATCGACACGAAAATCGATCAGGCTGCACAGGACGAAATCATTGTTGTTGGTACGAAGAAATACTACACCTGCAGCAACGGTACAGAATACGACAATAAGACAGCTAAGGATGAGTGTGACAAGCGTGTAGCATGGGAGCAGGGCCGCAACCAAGCGCTAAACGAATGCTACGCCGATAGCAGCAAAACCAATTGTTGGTATGACGAGTATCCAGGCACTTATCTACACTGGACGGAACCACGAACTTATACCTACACTCCCGCCCCTGGCCCGAGCAGTGGCTATCGTAGCGGAGCGATTTGCCGCGATGGCTGGCGAAGTAGCGCCACTGGCCGCGGAGCCTGTTCGCATCATGGCGGGGTTGCGTATTGGATTTAAAAAGGCCTTAAGACTTAATACCTAAAATACGTAAAGTATTTGGATCTTGTTCTCCGTTATAAAACCGTTTGAGTACTCGCATAAATAAGTCATCATCTATCAGTGCTTGATGGAACAAGGTCATACAGGAAAAAAGTTTCAGGGTATCAGGATAACCAAAAACCTCGTCTATGTGTTCAGTGTTGAGGTAAAGTAATTCCGTAGTAATTTCTCTTAACCTATTACCGAGTACCTCATGATCCAAATAGGCTTTTGCCTCCGCTAAATCTTTGATCCCGTAAAGTTTGGCGCTGTCACTTGTGCCAAGTCCAACGAGCTGTGGAAATATGTACCACATCCAATGTCCATATTTGCAGCCACTACGAATTTCATTTAAGGCGTCCTCGTAGACGTCTTCCTGAGTAGTAACGAATCTTTCTAGTGTAGCCATGAGATATTTCTATTATATCGCCAACAACGAAAAAATGCTCATTTTGCTAATGCGCGATACGATGTCGCCACTAGGCTCTGGACGTGAGTTCTTGATCCAATCGATTATTGAGGTTAGCCTCCGCCATTTTGGCGCTATTCTGCGGGGCTGCCGGTATATAGTTTGATGAGGTGAAAACCTATTGTGATAATGATTGGCATTTGCCTACCACGTCTGGCCAAAAAGGTCGCTCTAAGCCCCTTATTCTTTGTGCGGGGCGGGTATGTCCTTCCCGGCTATCAGCTGTTTTACAACGCTGGCCAGTACGGCGACTACTGGTCCTCTCGGGCCTACTCTAATACTGACGTCGCCTACAGCCTCGACTTCCATAATAGCAGCGTCACTCCGTCCGGCAACGGGAATCGCTACCTCGGCCTTTCCCTTCGCTGCCTAATCCCTACCTCCTAGTCCTAAGCTAGGGAGGAAGGAGAGAAGAATGGCTAGTTGGGTGGGCGGAAAATGAGGATTTTGCGCTGGTAATGGAAAAAGTGTGGTATGATAGAGATGTCTAATTCGATTATATACCAGCAGGTTTGGTAGTGAGGACGGTGTCCGTGAGGAGCGGCATCGCAAGGAACTTTGCGGGCAGTGTTTCACACGGCTTGCTGGTTGATCGGATTAGACACCCCTTGCGGTGTCGCTTTTTGTTGTAAGGCTTCGCAGGGCGTCTAGTAATCAAAAGGAGGGCCTCATGCGGAGCAAGAATAGAAACTTTAAACTGGTAGCGGTCGGCGCGCTGCTGTATGTAACAACCTGTACCATATCTCCAACACCTACCTACGCTACTAACGGTTGGGATATCGACCTCAAAAACTATGCCGACACCCTCGGCGAGTCCTCAATCTCCATCTCCA
>CAYTZL010000011.1:0-24340 GCA_964442535.1 uncultured Candidatus Saccharibacteria bacterium
GTGATCTCAAACGCCTCGTAACCAACAATATCAAACGTCTTAAAGACATTAACTCCTACAAAGGCGTCCGTCACAAAGCTGGTCTACCAGTTAATGGGCAACGCACTCGCACGAATGCACGTACTCGTAAGGGTAAAGCGATTGCCGTCGGTGGCGCTCAGCCAAAGGCAGCAAGCAAGACTTAATTCTAGGAGTAAAAGATGACAGAAGATAATGTAAAGAATCTCGATGCTCCTACTACCGAGGAGCAGACAGTCAAAACTAAGGCGCGCGGCAAAAAAGGCAAACGTGTTGTTAATGCCGGACAAGTACATATCCAGGCTACATTTAATAACACGATCGTTACTATTACCGACAAAAGTGGAGGTGCGCTTTCCGCGAGTTCCGCTGGCGCAAACGGCTTCCGTGGTAGCAAAAAAGGTACCGCTTATGCTGCGCAGATCGCCGCCGAAAAGGCGCTCGAAATCGCTAAGCGTGAACACGGGCTTAACAGCGTCGACGTTTACGTCAACGGTATTGGACTTGGTCGCGACAGCGCCATCCGCGCTGTCTCGAACGTAGGCATCAAAATCGATAGTATTACTGACGTTACACCCATCGCGCATGGAGGCGTGCGCCCTAAGGGAGAAAGGAAACCGTAATGGCACGAGATATTTCTCCAATTGTTAAACAAAGCCGCCGCGAAGGTTACGCTCTTGCGCCAAAGGCCCACAAGGTCATGGCCAAAAAATCCGGCATTCCTGGCGAACATGCCAACATGCGCGTCCGCGGAGGCAGCCTATACCTAACACAGCTACGCGAAAAACAGAAAGTTCGCCGTCTCTACGGCCTACTCGAAAAGCAATTCGCAAAGCTAATGAAAGAAGCCGCTAAAGCCGACGGCCTCGCTGGCGAAAACCTACTGCAATTCCTCGAACGCCGCGCCGACAACGCCGTTTACCGCGCTGGCTTCGCCACGACTCGCCGCCAAGCTCGCCAACTCGTCTCTCACGGACATTTCACCCTTAACGGGCGCCGTATTGACATCCCGTCGATCCGTCTCAAGCCTGGTGATGTCCTCGAAGTACGACCAAAATCACAAAAATCTGAGTATTTCAAAAATCTTGACAATATCGTCAGTAGCTCAGCAAATGCTCCCCTTAGCTGGATGAAGGCCGATCCGAAGAAAATGAAAATTGAGATCTCTGGCTTGCCGAAGCGCGAAGAAGCTGAAGCCGGCATTAACGAACAGCTAATCGTTGAGTATTACTCACGTTAAGGAGAACTATTAATGACTACAAAAGTTATTCACGAAGCCAACTTAGCCGAAGTCAATCGCTTGAGCGATACGAGTGCTGAGTTTGTGATCCGTCCGCTCTTCTATGGGTACGGAAACACATTGGGCAATTCGCTTCGCCGAGTTCTGCTCTCTAGCATTAAAGGGGCTGCAATCACCTCCTTCAGCATTGAAGGTGTTAACCACGAATACACTGCCGTCCCAGGTGTTCGCGAAGATGTCATCGACATCATGCTTAACCTCAAGAATATCCGGCTTAAGTCTCATTCTGACGAACCGGTCGAGATTAGCTTCGAGGTAAGCGCAAAGGACGTTAAAGATGGCCGCGTCACCGCCGGCGACATCAAGCTTCCCGCCGACGTCGAAGTCGGTAACCCAGACCAAATTATCTGCCACCTCGACGGTCCAGATGCAAAGCTCAAGATGCGCATTATCGTCGAAAATGGCCGCGGTTACTTGACTATTGACAAATCAAGCGAAGAACGCTTGCATAGCGACATGGTTGCTCTTGATGCCGTGTTTACGCCCGTTCTACGCGTCCGCTACAAGGTCGAGAACACTCGTGTCGGACAAGATATGAACTACCAGCAGCTTACGCTAACCGTCGATACTGACGGGACGATTACCCCGCAAGCCGCTTTCGAAGAAGCAGCCGCAATCCTCGTCAATCAGTACACTGCGCTTGCCGGTAGTACCGTCGTCGAAAGCGCACCGGCGCCTGGAGTTGAAACAGAGACCGATGATTCCGGCCTCGCCCTGCCGATCGAAGAGCTCGGACTCTCTGCTCGCACCGCCAACGCGCTTATTAATAATGAAATTAAGACCGTCCGCGATCTAGTCACGCTCTCTGAGGTAGACCTCAAAGACCTCAAGGGATTTGGTAGTAAGGCTCTGGACGAAGTTAAAGAAAAGTTAACGGAGTTACTCTAATGCATCGTCATGGATACAAAGGTCGCAAATTCGGTCGTGAAACCGACCAGCGACTCGCGCTGAAACGTGGGCTGATGCGCGCACTCATCGAAAATCAATCGATCACGACGACTCTAGCTAAGGCTAAAGAAATTCGTCGTGACACCGAAAAGCTAATCACTATCGCCAAAAAAGGTGGTCTTGCTAACCGCAGGATCCTTATCGCACGCTTGAACGATATCGAAACCGCCGATTTGCTTATGGATCAAATCGCTCCGCAAGTCAAGCGCGATTCCGGCTATCTCAGAATCGAGCGAATCGGCTTCCGCAGAGGCGATAATGCCGAAATGGCAACGATTAGCTTCGTTGACCCAATCGAAATCAAGGAGGACAAATAAATGAAAACTCCTAAAACTTACAGCCAAAAAGGTTCCGAAATCCAGCGCGAATGGTGGATTATCGATGCTGGCAGCATGCCTCTCGGTAAACTAGCAGTTGTCATTGCTGACAAGTTGACCGGAAAAAGCAAAGTCACCTTTACGCCGCATGTCGATAACGGTGATTATGTCGTCGTCATTAACGCTAAAAACATCCAAGTTACCGGCAACAAAATGACCGACAAAATGTACTATCGCCACAGTGGCTTCCCAGGCGGCTTGACTGAACTTAAGCTCGAGGAAGTAATCGAAAAAGATCCAAAAGTTGCTATTGAACATGCCGTCAAGGGCATGATACCAAAGAATAAACTAGCAGCTGACCGCTTGAACAGGCTTCGCGTCTTTGATGGCGCCGAACACGCTCACGCGGCACAGAATCCGAAGGAGATTAAATAATGGCGACTAAAGGCACCTACATCTACGGACTTGGTCGACGCAAAGCAGCGACTGCTCGCGTTCGACTTTACAAGGGGAAGGGTGAGATTACGATCAACGATAAGCCAGCATTGGAATACCTGTCCAATAATAAAAGTTTACTCGCTGAGATTACCGATCCACTCGCTCTCGCGAACAAACAAAATGACTATGACGTATCAATTCGTGTCGCTGGCGGCGGTTTAGCTGGCCAAGTTGATGCAATTAAGCTCGCTCTCAGCAAAGCGCTCACGACCGAAATGGCCGACCTGCGCCCAGTTCTGAAGAAAGCTGGCTTCCTTAAGCGCGATCCACGCGAAAAGGAACGCAAAAAATACGGTCTACGTTCCGCTCGCAAGAAAGAACAGTTCTCAAAGCGTTAATCTTGCTCGAGAATATCTGGATCAAAACTACAAAATTCGCGTCTAGGCTACCCTGGACGCGTTTTTTGAGTTATAATGATTACTATGTTACCACAGGCGTTGCAAGATACTATCGACGCACTCGGCCACTTACCTGGCGTCGGTGCGCGTACCGCTGAGCGATATGCCTACTTTTTGTTCAAAAACAGTCCTCGTATTAGCAAAGATATCGCCGTCACCTTAGCCAGCCTGCACGACGGCGTTAAATCCTGCCCTGTCACCTTTGCACTCATCGACATCAACGAAGATACCTCGGAATTTTATAGCAACCCCGAACGCGACCGCCAGACTATCCTCGTCGTCGAGGAGCCGCTCGATATTTACGCCATCGAACAGACTAAGCAATACCAGGGAACCTACCATGTCCTCGGCGGCGCGATTTCGCCAATCGACGGCATCACCCCCGACCAACTGCATATTCAAGAACTTTTAAATCGCATTGAACCCGACCAGGTTAAAGAAATAATCATTGCTACCAATCCTTCCGTCGAAGGAGAATCCACCGCCCTACTCCTACAAAAAACGCTTTCTGAAAAACATCCGACCGTTAAAGTCACCCGCCTCGCCCGCGGACTCCCGCTCGGAGTCGACTTATCTTATGCCGACCAGATTACTTTATCGGCTGCGCTCGAGAATCGCACAAAACTCTAGAAAACTTTCTCGAAAACCTTCCATCTCAAGATTTTTATGCTAAAATAGAAACAATATGGAGGTTATGTATAGAAAAGGCTACGGCCTTATAAAACGCCATTTTTGGCCTCGAAACTGGTCTGAACGCACCTGGCGCATTCTAGCCGTCGCCTTTTTCGCAATTGCTTTACCAATATACGTCTTCATCGGCTTTCAACCCGCTACCGACGCCGAAGCAAAAAACTACCCGCAGCTCGAAATCTCTTCAATCGGCCTACAAACCCCCGTAAAGAATCTCGAATTAGTCGACCACCAGCTCGAAACCCCTGCTAGCATCGCCGGCTCGTATAGCCAAAATCCACACAAGACCCTCCTCATCGGCCACTCATCAACGGTTTTCAGTAACCTACAAAACGTACAGCTAGCGGATAATATCACTTACGATGAGGACACTTACGACGTTACGCGTATTGAAACAGTAGCTAAAGAAAATATCGACATGGCCGACATTCTTGCCGCAACCGACCGCGAAACGATCGTCATCATGACCTGCGCTGGCGAGCCGCTCCCGGATCAAGACGCAACGCACCGACTCATCGTCTACGCTACAAAGACAACACTATAATAGGCTACGAACGCAACTAACATTAAAACACCTTCAGCACGAGTAATCTTGCGCGTTGACGCCGAAAAAACGAATAAGGCTACTGCCGAAGCAACCAACATTACAATATCTAGCATCTGAAAACTCGACGGCGTCACGGTACCAAAAAACAGTACCGGCAGTCCCAAAACTAAACAGATATTAAATATATTGCTACCGATAATGTTCCCGACTGCCAAATCCTGCTCGCCGCGTCGCGCTGCTACTACTGTCGTCACCAGTTCCGGCAGGGAAGTACCAAATGCGATAATCGTCAACGAAATCACCCGTTCGCTCACGCCAACCGCGCTCGCAATGCTTGACGCACTATTAACTACTAGCTCGCTCCCCACAATAATGCCAACTAGCCCTAAAGCCACAAAAAGCAACGACTTTCCAATCGAGTATTTCGGCTTTTCATGCTCGTCTTCACTTTTCTTCCGTTGTCGCGCCAACGTGAACAAATAATACAAAAACACCGAGAAAAACAGCAATAATACGAGAGCATCCGCCCGCGTAATTTGGTTCACCGAACCACCACCCAACTGCACATCAAGAAAAACCACTGCCAGCAAAATCGAGATCAACATACAGAGTGGCAATTCCTTCTTTACGGTATTATCTTTAATCTTGATCGGCCGAATTACCGCTGCAATCCCCAAAATTAGCAGAATATTCAAAATACAGCTACCGATCACATTCCCTAGCACCATATCTGTACTACCCGAAGATAAAGCTTTAATCGACACCGCCAGCTCCGGCGCACTCGTCCCGAACGCAACAATCGTCAAGCCAATCAACATCTTCGAAACCCGGAAATTCTGCGCCGTATTCGAAGCTCCGTCCACAAACACATCCGCCCCCTTAATTAACAGCACGAACCCACCAACTAATAACAATAAGTTTAACCAAATCATCTTTTACTTTTACCTATTTGTGTTCCTTTACTTTTAACTAGCCTAATTCTAGCATACTATCAAAATTCCCGCAAGCCGGGGACATCATTCCATACTTTTCTGTTCCAATTATGCTATAATATATTATATGGAAACCACCGAAATCGCTATCGATTCTAGCCAGAAACCCCGAACGCATAAATTTGCACGTCCTGTAATTATCATTTTTGCCATCCTCATAGTTATCGCTATCATCTTTGGCATCCAAGCCATCGCTAAGACCGGAGTTTTTCGGCAAAATGGCGAGCTCATCTTTGATTCTTCCGTCACCAGCGAGGAACAATCCGCTATCTCTGACCTTCTCTCCGACATCGAGTTAAAATCTGATATTCACATCTCCGCAACCTCCAATTTCGAAAACAACTTGCCCGAAAATTCGATCCTCACCGGCGTAAACGTCGCCGTTACTGATTTTTATGACACTACTACTTCAATCTCCAGTGAAGGCATCGAAACTACTGAACTTATACCTATCGAGGAGCTTACTAACAATCAAAAACTCCTCGCTATTGACGGTAATTACTACTTGGACGGTTTTAACTCTGGCGCTCTTTTTCGGTCACTCACTGTTGCCGGAGATAACAAGGAGCAGCTCCAGACAGTCCTCGATCGCCTCGCTGAGCTCACGCCCGCCATCCCGAATTCCGATAACGTCCTCACCCTCGCTCAAACTGGCGTTACTGCTCTTTCCCGTGGCATGAAAACAAAGCTCGATCAAGTCGGTACCGCTACTTTCTTTACCGAAAATATCGGCAATTTCCTTAGTTCCTTCGATCTCACCCATACCAGCAGCGAATCTTCCTTCTCACAAAGCGCCACCAGTGACAATATTTGCTCCGACCCCCGTATGGTTGATGCCCTCACCGGAATCGGGCTCGATATTGTCGAGCTAACCGGGAATCATAACCAGGATTGCGGCGACCAAGACGCACTCGATACGCTCGAACAGTATCACAACCTCGGCATCCAAACTTTTGGCGGCGGCGAAAGCGCTGAAGTCGCCAGCAAACCGCTACAAATCTCCAAAAAAGATACTAATATTACTCTGCTCGGTTATAATTATTCTACTGGCGGATATACGACCGACGACACGCCCGGCGCAAACTTCTATACCGAAGAGAAGGCCGCCGCCGACATTGCTACAGCCAAGGAGCGCGGCGACTTCGTCATCGCTGACGTTCAATTTTTCGAATGCAATAACTACGTCGACACCAACGAAAGCACCATCTGTGACGCCGCCGATTCCTCAGAAGGCGACCAAATTGGCTTTTTCCGGCATCTTATTGACTTAGGCGCTGACATCGTCGTCGGTACCGCCGCTCACCAACCACAGACTTTCGAGCTCTACGGCGACGGCGCAATCTACTACGGCCTTGGCAATCTCTTCTTCGACCAGAGCTGGTGGCCCGGTACTACCCGTAGTCTTATTCTAGTCCATTACTTCTATGAGGGGAAGTTATTACAGACCCGCATCGTTCCGACCGTTTACGACGATAGCTATCAAACTAAGCCCATGGAGAGCCAGGATGCCGCAAACTTCCTCCAACGCCTCATCAACGTCCGCCCCGCGCAGGCGAACTAGAAAAGCCTTTCCTACTGTCTTCATCCTACTCATCGTCGGCCTCATCGCTGTCTGTGGCGGCGCCATCATAACTTCTTTTTTCAAACACTCTGAAACTACCGGAGTTGCCGACATCACTAATGATACGTCCGAGCCAAACGTCACTTCAGAAAAGAAGAAGCCAGAATTTTTAGATCTCCAACTCGTCGTTGATGAATGGTTGAACAGTACCAATGCCGAGGTTGGACTTATGATTTACGATCTCGATAATAGCCGCGTCGCCGCAAACTATAATGCCGAACAAATCTTTAGCGTCGCGTCAATCTATAAGCTCTTCTTCGTCTACGCCGGTTATCAGCAAATCGAAAACGGCGCCAACGCCGATGAAGTTTACGTCACCACTAGCGACTATCGTGCCGACAATTACACCCTTGGCGAATGCCTTGACCTTATGATTCGCGAGTCGTACAACGGTTGTGCCGACCCGATGCACGATGACCCGCTACTTTCTCAAGCCGCACTCGCACTGATCGACGAGCTTGAGCTCGAAAACACTTCTAAATTCGGGCTCTACTCAACTGCTGCCGACTTAACAAAACTGCTAATCCGCTACTGGGAACATCCCGATTTATCAACAGAATCATGGGAAAAAATCTCCGATTCCATGCTTAATCAACCAGCCACCGAAATCGAACCCAGCGTCATCTACGACTGGCGCCAAGGGTTACCTTCTGGTTTTAATGCAACAAAGGTCTACGATAAGGTCGGCTGGAGCTGGAATGGTAACTACTGGGAGACCTACGCCGATGCCGCCTTCCTCGACACCGGAACTAGACATTACTCCGTCGTCGTCCTCACTTCTGGAATTACCGACCCCGGCACTACCGAGCTTCGCAAACTCGGCGAGCAAATCGAAAACGTCATCTACGACTAATATGTCGTAAAATACTGTGACCAATACGTCCGATGCATCGCACTCGGGTCAAAAACAAAACCTACCGACAAATACTTAAAATCCGGATCGAGGATATTCTGTCGATGCTCCGGCGAGGCCATCCACGACGCCACCACTGTTTCCGGCGAAACAGCCGCATTCCCGGCGTTCAAGTTCTCACCACTTTTGCCGCCAGTCTCCGGAATCGGACAAGCCGTCGACCACGACGCTCCATTCGGCCGCGTGTGCGAATAGCTCGTCATAATCTCTCGTGCTCGCGTATTCGCTGCCGCCTCGCACGTCGTCCCCCAAGCTAACGCGCCCAGCCCATTCTTTGCTCGCTCCTGATTCACTAGAGCCAACACATCCCGTTTCCACTGCTCAATCGGCGGCTCAATCACCGTCACCGTAATCGTATCGTGCCTCGAACCATCATAAGTCCCCGCCGTAATCGTCGTCGTCCCCGTCCCCGCAATCACTGGATACCGACAAACCGACGAATCGTAACCCAACCAAGTCCGCGCTGCATTCGCAAATCCACGAATTACTGCCTGGTTACTACTTTGCCAATACATCTCGCCAAGGTCCTTCAGCCCGCCACCCGCACAAATGTCGAAATCCGCCGTCTGGTACATAGTAATCGCGTTTTCGGCCCAAAGCTGCCCCGAAGGTACGCTACCGCTACTCACGCCACCGCTAGTCTTCACTTCGCCACTGCCAGCATTACTCGCCGCTCCGCCATTCGCCACCACGTCATCCTGTCCATCCGAGTTATTCGTCGTCGCAATCGGCGGCGGAGTAAATTCCTCTAACCCCGGCGTAATCAAACCCACCTCCTCAAGTTTATCCGTCACTACATCACTACGCTCATTCACCACCTTAAAATCAATCCCGCCGTTTAGGTTGATCGCCGAAAAAATCATCACTCCTACAACCAATATCACTACCGCATTCAAACAAAGCAAAATCGTTATCTTTGTCTGATGCATTAATTTCGCTGCTGCCATCTTCTACGTCAACGCTCCAAAACTAAGCTCGCAAATGTTTTTCCGAATCAATCACCGTCGCCACGAGGTTTATAATCATCTCCAGCTGAATCAAGTCCCGCCGCGAGAAGCTCGACTTGCCCAGCGGCTTCCCAACGATAATCTGACCGAACGGCTTACCCTTCGCATTCCTCAGCTCCGCTACCGCCCGCAGATTATGCTCATCAAAAATCTTCTGTACCGACTTGTTCGGCTCTTGCCACGTGCCGTTCGTCGTTGATCGCAAATGCGTAATCTTCGCAATCTCCTCCGCCGAAATCGCCAGCGCCGTCGATCCATATAACCGCCCATTCACAATAAATCCGATATACGCAAAATGCAAATGGTCCGCCAAAAATCCCGCCAAATCACGCAAATCAACATTCTTCGTCGCCAAATGATTAAGTTTCTTAATCACATAAGCAATATCAACCTGCCCCACCGAAATCATCGACTTCACCGACGCCGTTACCTCGCTAATCACCGGCATCAATAGCAGCACAATAATTATCATCAGAAAATTCAGAACCAGCACCGACGTCGACGGATTCGGAATCTTGAATAGAGCGGTGAATATAATGTAAAATAGCAACATGTAAATGACCGCGCCAATCGACAGAATCACGCCATATGCAAGTACCTGTAACCACCGTGACGACATCGAAACTAATCGATACTTCAAAGTCGAATAGAAGAACGCAATCATCACCACACAAAGAGACAACGGCCCAACCCAAATTAGCGAATAATCCATCGGCGGAATTAACAAATCAAACACGATTGATAACACGCCGGAAATAAGCAGCCCGAAGAACAAAAGATAGTCGCCCTTCCGCGCATTCTTTTTCCTATTCGTCTTCGCATTTAGATACTGATTAATTACAAAACCCGTATTGTTTACGACATAGAATAAACAATAAGTTATATAATACCAACCCCAGTACAACTGTACCGAATTTCCATTATTACTTAGTGTTATATCTGTGTACAGCAAGCCTGGATCCAAAACCAACACCACCGCCAAAAACGCCGCCACTAATCCGCAAATCACCGTATAGATCTTACCCCAGGTCCTCCGCCAACTCGCATAACCCAAAATCGATACTGCCATTAACAGCGAACCTAGATAAATTGCATAAAATGGAAACTTAACCTTGTCTAAATCATCCGGCCCTAACGCCTGAAATATGCCAATCCCCGCCGTCCACAACGCACAACCAATCGTCGTTACGAAAAACCAAACCTGTCGCCCTCGCACATCCTTCGATACCCCTACTAACGACATAAAACCAGTCAATAGGCACAAAATCGCTGTTGCTATCAACAAAATCGAAGTTAAACTCACAAAACCTCCTTACCTTACAACTATCTTATCACGCGTAATCGCAAATGGTCAAGCAAAACCCCACGCAATCGCGCAGGGCTCAGCTCGAAAAAACTTAATCTGAGGTGCCATTCTTGTCTTTCTCTAGGGCGCGATATCTCAAGATCCACTGCCTTCGATGCGTTTTCGCAGTCGGAACAATACCGTCGTCGGTCGTTTATTGCGCGTACACACCTGATACTCCATCTCCAGATTTAGCTGATTGCAAATTTTCTGCATCCGCTTTACGGCACTCTTAACCGTCCAATCCGGGAAAAGCGTCGAAGTCCAACCCATACAAAGCGAACATCGTAGCAGTGAAACTTCGAAAACTTGCAAATCCAACAGAATCACGCCATCATTACGCAATACACGGAGCAAATCGGAAATCAAACGTTTCGTCTTTCCGCCAAAACGATAATATGATGCCACACCCTGCAAATTTACTAAATCGAAGCACGCTCTATTTTCTGATCGATAGCAAACATCTTCGATACTTGCAAGCTCATACTTTGCGTTATAATCCAGCAAAACGCAGCCGTTTTCCGTCAATCGTACATCATCGAACACTAACTTTAGGTTATCGAGATCACGTTCGTCCAAATCCACCGCCATAATCTGGCAGTTTTTCGGAACCCGAAAACCATACATCCGCAAGAACGAACATAGCCCCGCACCGCACGTCAAAACTTTCATTTCACGACCCGCATCCTGAGCCAACCGTGCCAGTGAATTCAAATTGCTCTGCTCAAACATAATGCGCTCACGGATATCCACGCCGATTGGTTCCCACACCGCGTACATAATCGCACGGTCAGAATAGGGAATATCTACAAAATTACCAGATAGGTCAAACGCTTTACCGTTAAAAACTTCCAGATTAATCGCCTGCGCCCCACCTAAAATATACGGATAGATGATTTTCGAGCGACATCCATGATCAAGCATCAATTTCGTCATACCGCGATTTTGTCGTAACATCCTACGCATTCGTTTCCATCCCGCGTCCAATCCAGCAACGTCTTTCGCCAACTGTTCCGCGTCCGTATCTACTTCTAGTAAATACTCGTGCAGCCGCCGGTAAACCTCGTCGACTTTTCCCCACGGCGTTTTTAACCGAAAAACTTTCGACAACAACGATGGCAGAATAAAACGCAGGGAATCACGCCAAACCTCTTTCGGCCGAAACCCATACCCCACCATTGCCTCCTCCGGAGACAAGTGTCGTGCAGTAAAAGCTCCATTCCTCACTACCGAAAAATTCTCGAGCTTCATAAAAGTCACCTCCTAAAGTGCAAAAATATGTGAACACATATCCTCTTCCTACATTATGTCACACCTCTCATAAATTTCAACTCTATTCAACATCAATTTATTCCGTCATGAAGTATTGACTTTCACCGCCTCTTATACTAAACTAAACTTAAACGTAATATTTATTAATAATTAAAACTATGCCAGCAAACAACCTCAAACAAAAATACCTCAAATACCGCATCAGCCAAGTCGCTCGCGTCACCGCCTGCGTCTCCTTTTTAACTCTAGCCATTATCGGCGTCTCCTCTCTCGTCCGCGCCATGTCGCTCACCACCGTCACCCACGAAAACGGCATCCCCGCTTCGTGGGAAATTGCTTCTCTTGGCAATCCCGAGACGATTACTCTCCCAATTAGCTACTGGGACCAGCGTCAAGACGACTGTAACGACCCGAACCGACAATTCGAATGGACCATGTGCCAGCTCACTACCACCGGCACCCTTCAGGGCATCGTCAAAGATCAGCTCGGTGCCGACGGCCTCCCCGTCCCGACTTACACGAACTCTATCGACGCTTGGAACGCTAACTACGATCCCTTCTCGAAAAACGTCACTGGCCAGGACCCTGTCCAGCCTTCCGACAACTTCTACCGCTGGTTCCACGAAACGCCCCTCTCAAAACGCTTCGACCGCGAAATCACCTTCACTCGCAGCGGCAACAATACTTATCACTACGGCAGCCGCGGTACCTTCCCGCTCGACGACGTCGACTTCTCTAGCGCCGACAGCGCCACCCAGCAAGGACACAACTTCCACTTCACCGCCCACCTCCAAATCCCCATGAAAATCTCCGCCGACGGCACCGAAGAATTCAACTTCTCCGGCGACGACGACGTTTGGGTCTTCTTAAACGGGCGGCTCGTCCTCGACATCGGCGGTCTCCACGAAGCCCTCAGCGGTTCCTTCAAAATCAATTCCGACGGTACGATTACCTCCTACGTCGCCAAAGTCAACGAACCGAGCAACCGCTCCGGCCTCCGCGATCCTAACTCTTGGACCTATAAATACGTCGAGGAGCTCCGCACCAACAACGAACAATACAGCCACCCACAGACTAAAACTTTCGACATCGGCCTCAAGCCCGGCGACGTCGTCAACCTCGACTTCTTCTACGCCGAACGCAGCACTACCGAATCAAACACCCAAATCACCATCTCGAACATGAACTGGCCAATCTCCGCCGACAGCACCCTCACCGCCACCAACGTCGGCAAGATCGAGAACACCGACAGCAACCTTATCGAATACCAAGCCAGCATCAAAAACCGTGACCCCGACTCCCCACTCAACCTCCAACGCCTCGCCGCTTTCATCTCTGAAACCACCACCGACAATAAACATACCGGCGAAGTCCTCACCGAAACCGTCGACGGCTTCCTTCCGCTCGATCTCAAAACCCTCTACTATACGACTACTCCCGACAACGCCGACTCCTGGCAACCCGTCGATATTAGTGCGCCATCCGCCGACAACTCCGGCTTCACCTTAGCGACCCCACTCCAAATGTCCAAATCCGGCGACCCCGGCGACACCCTCTACTTCCGCTACTTCGCCGAAACCTCCGAACTTTCCGGCAATATCACTAGCCTCGTTAGCTTCTACACCGACCTCGGCGGCGTCAGCGGCGTTACCTACGACCACGACACCGTCGCCTACACCGGTAAGCCGACCTTAGACCCTGCGCCAGTCGATCCCGACCCAGTAGACCCTGATCCGATTGACCCTGACCCTGTCGATCCGAATCCGGTCGATCCGAAACCCGACAACCCGAATCCGGACCAGCCTCAGCCTATCGACCCGACTGACCCCGAACCGGAAAACCCCGCCGATCAGCCGACCACCGACGAGCCTTCCACTCCTGAGCCTCCTCGCAACGACACTGTAGATAACGTCCTCACTCCGCCGCTCATCCCCGCCTCCGACATCATCGACGACGACCTCCTCTATCTCGCCCCGCTCGGCGCCGTCGCCTTCGTCCCGAACACCGGCGTCATCAGCGAATTCGTCGCCCCGCTCTTCGAACTCCAATTCGCCGAAGCCGTCATGTCTCAGGGCTTCATCCTCGCCGACCTCTTCATCTTCTCCGGCTCCTTCGCGACTTACTTCTCCCTCCGCCGCTACCTCAAACCCCAAACCGCCAAAGCTTTCAAAACCAAACAAATGCCCGTCACCAAGACGAATACAAAAAAGACCATCAAGCAGCAGAAAAATCCAAAAGTAGCCAAACAAACTAAACAACCAAAAACTAAGAAAACCACCCGCGCAGCCGCCACAACCACCAAACCCGCAAGCACTACAAACCCCAAAACCACAAAGTCCACTAGCAAATCCCGCCCGACCGCAAAAAAGTCTAGCTAATCACTATTTCGTGCTATAATATTTGCATGTCTATTCGTATTCCAAAATATTCACTCGCTGAAGAACTCTGGAACGCCATTAGCCACGGCCTCGGCGCAATCTTCAGCATCGTCGCCCTCGTCCTCATGCTCGTCAAGGCAGACACCCCCGCCGAATGCGCCACCTGCGCCATCTTCGGCACGACGATGATTATCCTCTACGTTATCTCCTGCGTTTATCACTCGCTCTCTCCCCGCCTCACCGGCAAGAAAGTCCTCCGCGTCCTCGACCATTGTAACGTCTTCCTCCTCGTTTTCGGCACCTACATCCCGATCTCCCTCATCGGCGTCGGCGGCACGCTCGGCTGGTGGCTCTTCGGTTTCGTCGCCCTCATTACCACGATCGGCATTGTCTTCTCCGCCGTCAACACCGACAAATTCCAAGCCCTCGAAGTCATCTGTCACCTCCTCAACGGCTGGAGCATCCTCATCGGCCTCCCCCAGCTCATCCAGCACATGCAGCTCGGCGGCACTCTCCTACTCCTCGCCGGCGGCGTCGCCTACTCGCTCGGCGCCCTCCTCTACGGCATCGGCGCCAAAAAGAAGTATTTTCATAGTGTTTTTCACTTTTTCTGCCTCGCCGGGACGATTTTGCAGTGGCTGGCGATTTACCTGTTTTTACTCTAGACCGTTGCGCTATTCCGTAAAAAACACTACGTTCTTCAGGCACTCAAAACCTGTACAGCTGTACAAGTTTTGCAACTTCGCCACCCCTGTTGAGTACTCCTAAAACCTGTACAGCTGTACAGGTTTTAGACTAAATCCACTCAGGAATATCAGCTCGCTTGTTAGCTAAAAATTCGTCAAAAATCTCCTCTCGGCGCTCTATAAAATCGATCCCGCCCTGCGCTTCCTCGATCACCTGCCACAACTGCCGCTTTTTCGTCTCCAGTAACGCTTTGCGCTCAGCAATCGTTTCCTTACCTCGCCGACACAGCCAAACATATCGCTTCATCTCCTCAAGACTCATACCACATTTTTTCAGCCAAACCAAAGTTCTTATCCAATCCACCTGCCAATCCGCCAGTTCCCGATAACCATTTCGCGCTCGCTTCACCTGCGGCACTAGTCCCCGCCGCAAGAAATATCGAATCTCCTTCGCCGAAATTCCTAGTTCCTTCGCCGCCTGCCGAATTTTCATCACCTGCGCCTTTTTCTCTTCCTCCACGCTTACTCCTTACTTATATCTCTATTATACCCCACTTTCCCACAAGCATTCAAGCCAATCACCCACTATCCGCTCACAATTGCGTTCGACGTCACATAAACGCAGCGGACTGGCAACCCTTGATAGCGCTCAGCGCTCATTCGAAAAGACAAGGAGCTATACATCTGAAGAGATGTCGCATAATAGCCAAAACTTGGCATGGAAGACCAATAGTACACCCATCCCCCAGGAAGAGATAAACTGGCAGAGGTAGTACTCAAATATAATTCGCCGCTACGCGTAATAAAAAATGGACTAAGCGCTGCATTATAAGTGTAACCATTACTAGCAGTACCAGTTACAACGCCGCTGCTACTATCCGTTGCCATCCCGTATGCACTAAATAGATAGGCCCACGAGCCCTTCTCCGACAAAGCGTTCGACCCAGCCCCAGGCAAGCTCCATCCTTTCGGACAAATCGAACCTGTCGCCTTAGTATCAGTCATCGTTCCGCCACTCCCCGCCGTCGCCGCATTCCATTGATAGAAATTACCGACACTGTAATGCGCATCATACTGCGCACAAGTATGTCCTGACCCATAACTCGTATTCAAAACCGTATTTTGCTCCTTAGTACACGCCGTCTGCCCATCCGTCCCTTTATAATTAGTCAAACGATAAAAGTTTGGATCAGGGCTTGCCGTAAACCCAGATCCAACGTCAATAAAGCCTCGTTCTCTACAGCTAGTAGTATTAAAGCCTATCATGCCACCATCACAGCTCCCAGATGAATTTGGACTGTTCAATACATAATCACCCAAATTCCAAGAGTAGGTCTTCGTTATACCCTCATTACTCGTCATCTCACTATATGTACCCAACGCCCCTGTCGCGTCAATCGTACCATCAGCCTTCTTGCCCATGGTCTGCCTCGGCGGATAGCTCGAACTAGCATTCCAAGTAAAAGTGCCTCCACTGCTACTCGCCACTACGCTTGTGCCTAAATTGAGTTTCAGGTCCTGGCTCATCCAGCAATTACCGTCCAGCATCTTTGTAACCCAATATTTTTTGCCGTCCCGAGTATCAGTTAGTTGCGCTGTATCGTTCGTATTTGCACTTTTGCAGACGTCGTTTGTCATTTGCTGCATAGTAGTAATACCGCTAAACCTACTAACGACCGTCGTCACCGTCCTCGGCTGCGCCACTACGGAAAGCGTTACCGTATTCCCATAAAAATCCTCCGCCACCGTATTATCCACCCTCGCCCCATAAAACAGCGTAACTTTCTTCGTTACATTACTACTCGTCGCTCCTCCCGTCGCAACCGTCTGCTGGCTCGTACTCATCCCCTTAAAACTCGTACCCGGATTCCACGAAACCTCCGAATCTCCTAGAACACCGTAATATCCCCACTCATTCTTCATACTACCGAGGGTCTTAGCAGAAGTAACGCTGGGGATCTTATGATTAGAATTCTTCTCGCCAGTCAAATTAACATTCCCAGAAACCGCCACTGTATACCCATCCGTGCTTCCTACTGTTATTGTTGCCACTTCCGTCAAAACCTTCCCTGCCTCGTCTGGATTAGTATTAGCGTTCGCCGCGTCCAAAGTCCCTTCAACTCTTTTCCCACCCATCGTCAACTGCAGACTGGCGTTTGATTGAGAAGTCATGACTCCACCTTGTAAATTCACCTCCCATCCATTCGCCGCCCTCGCCTCGTCCCCTCCCAGCATCGCGACAATCATCAAAACCGCCGTTAACCCTATTATATTTCCTTTAAGCATAGTCGCCCTCCTTTTTGGTTGTTGTGAACGCCAATGCGGAGTTAATGCTACCAAAAATGGCACCGCAGAGGCGTTCCAACAATCCATACAGTGACCATTCGCATGCTCACAGAGCGACTGTAACCTCACGGTGCCATTCTTGCTCTCTGAGACATGCTAACCCGTCAAACAACGAGTCTGCAGCCACTGTTTAATGAATTATTGGAACAATTCTATTGTACCACAACTTTTTCTAAATCAAGCCACAAAAAATCCCCAGCCATCTTATCCCCTCCTCTCTCCTTCCTCCCTAGCTTAGGACTAGGTGGTAGGGATTAGGCAGCGAAGGGAATAGCCGTTGTAGCGATAACTGCCGTAGTAGGACGAATCAACACTACTATCCCAGAAACGGAGGTAGTAAGTGTAGTTAGTGTTAGAACCAGCCCGAGAAGACCAGTAGCATCCGCTCTGGCCAGCACCCCAGAACTTAGTACTATTGCCTGGATCAATGCCACCGCCCCGCACAAAGAATAAGGGACGCTTAACAATATGTAAGTATTCTAGTTGCAAATTTTTAAAAAAGTGTAGCCACTGGATGTGGCATTAACAGGAGTAGAGCGGGGAAATTAGGCTACCATTTTTTGAAAAAATGTAGCCACCAAAAACCGATATACCTTCACCCGCACCGCAAAAGCAGGCGCCATTCCGGCGCCCGCTCGGAGTACAAGCTGATATTTGAAAATTTTCTAAAAATTATTGTTCTTTTGCTATTTCGTAATAATCGGTACAGAATGAAACCATTACGATCACGGCCAAACTCGTTAAAGCCGTAAACGCAGAACAGCGCATCGCTATCGAAGCGCCTTCGATTGCCGGCCCATAAGTACATCCGCCCGCCACAAGCATTAGCATCATATATACCGTCATCGCAACTAGCGCCGCCATCTTCGGACTCAGCCAGCCGCTCAGCATCCGCGAACCCCGGTATATCGCGCGTTCCAGCCACATTGCCGCGAAAATCGCGCCGATCAAGCACAACTCTTGCACGGCCACGAGACTCCAGTCCTCACCAAACGCGTACAACTGTTCAATCGCGGCGTCCGCAGCCATCATTACTGCAATCATTACTAAAAACACCGTCCAGAAAACCGCGCGTATACCATAAATCCTGCGTTCTGTCATTTTGATTACCCCCTATTTTTATCAGCTCGCTAAAGTACTCCCCGTATAATTATACTATAAAAAGCTCAATCCGTCACCCCACCTTGCCATCCCACCCCGCTTATGCTTAAATATAACTATGGAATCGCGCGCAAATCAGAGCAGCTTCGACCGAAGCTCGCTCGACTTTAACAATCATCATTACAAAATTCGGGGTACAAAGGTCGCCTCTCCGTATCCCGTCCAAATCACCCCCGCCGAGGCTCGCCTCGTTTTCAGTCTTCAGCGGCACTTCGACCCCGAAAACATCTTTCCGGAATTATATCTCCCGAAAGTCAATAACCAAACTCGCCGCGCTGCCGACCTCTCCAGCTTCACCCTCGGCGCCGAGACAAAAAACCTCTCCGGCTCCGAACACACCCAAATCGACTGTCTCGCCGTCAACCAACAGGGAATTTTCGTTTTCGAATCAAAAGATTACTCCGGCGCCATCTACGGCGACGCCGAAGATCACCTCTGGACCCAAGTCCTCGGTTTTGGCCAAAACAAATACACTTTCTATAACCCCATCCGCCAAAACGCCACCCACATCGCCGCCCTCACCGACTTTCTCCCCGACGACTTCCCAATTTACTCGGTCGTCGTCTTCGGCCGCGAAGCTACGCTCATGAAAGCCAGCAACCTCCCTGAGCATTGCTTCGTCATCACCCAGCCCCAAATCTACAACCTCTTCAACAAACTCCCCAAATCCCTCTCCGACGTCGACGTCGCCATGATTTACCAATACCTCCAAGACCACCGCACCCTCCCCGACGCCATCGTCCGCCGCGAACATATCAGCAACATCCAGGACTCACTGCCGTCATCATAATCATTAAAAATATATACATACTACTTTACTATATTATAGCACGATTTGAATATTGATTATGAGCGATACTTTTTACCTCTTTTTGCAGGGAGTGCGGACTTACGAGGAGCATTAGTGCCACGACCCTGTAACGACAGGCGTCGTGGACGCGCCCCAAGAAACTCATAATCCGGTAAGCATAGTGTGCTATAATATAGTAATGAAATTCTCCCATCTCTCCCTTACCTTCGGCACTGAAGTCATCTACGACGACTGCAGCTTCCAGATCGAGCCCGGCAGCAAAGTCGGCATCGTCGGCGTCAACGGCGCCGGAAAGACCACCCTTTTCCGCCTCATCCTCGGCCAGCAGCCCCCCGACTCCGGCACCCTCGACCTTCCTGAGCTCCGCCTTAGCCATCTTCCGCAAGAAATCACCCTCCCTCCCGAACAATCCGCCACCACCGTCTGGGATTACATCGCCGCTGGCCGCCCTGTCGACGAACTCCAAAATCAGCTTAATCTCGAATACGAAAAACTCGCCAAATATCCCGATAGCCAGACCATCCTCGACCGCATCAACCATCTCCAGGACCAAATCGACTCCTATGATATCAGCAATTTCGACTACGAACTCCTCAAAATCGTCGAAAAAATGCAATTATCCGACCTCATGAACCAGAAAGTTTCCGAACTCTCCGGCGGCCAAAAGTCAAAAGTCGCCTTCGCGCGCATCCTCTTCGAAAACGCCGGCATACTCCTTCTCGACGAACCTACAAATCACCTCGACGTCGAAACCAAGCAATTCGTCACTAACTTCCTCCGTCATTATCACGGTACCGTCCTCGTTATTTCTCACGACATCGACTTTCTCAACCAAGTTACAACCGAAACCCTCTTCGTCAACAAAACCACCCACAAAATCAAACTCTACCACGGCGATTACGCCACTTTCCGTCGCCAACGCGCCGCCGAACAGGCCGCTGCTGACGCAAAAATTACCGCCGAAGAGCGCGAAATTAAACGCTTGACCGAATTCGTTGCTCGCGCTCGCGCCGCTAAACGCTCGAACACTAAACTAATTAACATGGGCCACCAACGCGAAAAAGTCCTCGCTAAGAAACTTGCCGAACTCGAAACTCGCGAACAGACTTATGCCCACGTCAACCTCAATCTCACCCCCGCGAAACAAAGCGGCCGTACCCCGCTCGAAGTCCAAAATCTCAGTTTCACCTACCCCGACGGCCCCGAAATCTACCAAAAACTCTCCTTCCGACTCGATCGCGGTGAAAAATTCCTCATCGTTGGCGAAAACGGCGCCGGCAAATCGACCTTGCTCAAACTCATCGTCGGCCAGCTCCAGCCCGATGACGGCTCGATTATTTTTAGCAAAAACACCACCCTCGCCTACTATGCTCAAGAATTAGAACTCCTCGACCCCCGCCGCACCATTTTCGAAAACCTCAGCACCTACGACTTCACCGATACCGAACTCCGCGGCCTCCTCTCGAACTTCCTCTTTTACGATGACGATATTCATAAAACCGTTTCCGTCCTCTCCCCCGGCGAAAAGGCTCGCGTCGCCCTCTGTAAAGTCCTCATGCAGCGCGCGAATCTTGTCCTCCTCGACGAGCCAACCAACCACTTCGACCCCAAAACCCAAAAAATCATCGGCCAAAACCTCCGCGATTACCCCGGAACCATCATCATGGTCAGCCACAACCCCGACTTCGTCGAACAAATCGGCATCACCCGCATGCTCGTCGTCCCGCCCCGCGCCCCTGAAACCGCTCCCTCGACAGCACTCTCCGCGCCCACTTCTCCAAAATCCCGAAATTCCACCAACTCTCAAAAACCCTCCACCACTTCACATCAGCCTACTCAATCCCAGCGCCTCGCCCTCATCAAAAACTACTCCCCTGAACTCCTCGAATACTACTATTACCTCAACTCCGACCTTATCTAGAACCACAATGGTGCGTATGACTTGGCTATAAATGTCTCTTCATGTACAATAATACTAACAAGGAGGTCTATGAAACCAAAAAATCTCATCATCACCGTTATCACCGCACTCGCCATTTTCGGCCTCATTCTCGCCGGCTTCTTCCTCTTCCGCCCGAAAGCTTCAGACGACGCCTCCGACTCCACCCCGCCTTCCAGCCAAGATTCCTCCGAAACCGACGCCGCCCGCTTCGCTAGCGAATACGGCATCAGCGAAGACAACCTTTTCGTCTATCGCGACGCCGATGAGATCATCAAAATCCTCGAGCACGGCACTGGCATCGTCTTCCTCGGTTTCCCCGAATGTCAATGGTGCCGCACCTACGCACCTATGCTAAACGACATCGCAAAGGCCAACCATATCGACAAAATCTACTATTACAATATCTCCGAAGACCGCCGCAATAACACCGAAACCTACCAGACGCTCCTTTCGCTTCTCGGCAACAATCTCCTCTACGACGAGGAAGGGAACCACCGCATTTACGTTCCCGACGTCTCTTTTGTCCTTGATGGTCAAATCCTCGCCCACGACAACGAAACCTCCGTCATGAAAGACAACCGCACTCCCGACGAATACTGGACCCCCGAAGCTAAATCTGCCCTCACCGAGAAGCTCACCAGCTACATCAAACTCATCCAAACCGACACTGGTTGCGAAACCACCTGCGACGCCTAGCGCGTCGCCATATTAAGCCACAAAACTCCCGCCAACATCTAAGTCATCCCACACAAAAAACTAGCCTACCACCTACTAAACAGGTGGTAGTTTAGTTTTTGACATTTAACCAAAAAATAAGCATAACCAGTATTTACATACAGCCAACAATATATTATATAAACGCCCATAACCGATCAAAAACATCCCTAAAAACAGATGTAACATAGCCTAAACCCAACACACGCAGACACACCAATTTTACAAAAAATCAAGACTTGTTAAAACATCATTACTTGATAAAATAGAATTGTCTAAGTCTTTAATCGGTTGGTAGAAATGCAGTGGCGGGTATAAAAACGGCACCGCATATTATAATTAGCTCGGCACCGCTGACTGGTTAAAGGCTTAGACACCGTTTGCGGTGTCGTTTTTGTTATGGCTTATTTTATATGCTTTTGTAAAAGCCACAGAACGTAATTTAAATGTTGATATGTCCGTTGCGGACAAGAACGTGTGATTGTTTATCTTGTGGGAGCATTCCCATGGGTTCCGAAGCGGCGCCCGAGGTCAAACTCCGGCCCCGACAAGGTCTCAGAAAAAGATTCCGTGGAAGTTGTGGTTGTTTTTATCTTCGCGCGATACCAGAATGACCACACCACGAGCCAGTCTCGGCTTGCGCACAGACTCGCTTAAAGTCACCATTGAATCAACTCTAAGAGGTCACGCATATGTAGCTTCGTCCGCAACGGTCATGCCGACATGTTTTTATACACCCTTACTCACCACTAAGCAGCATCCCGACGAAGATTCAGAACAGATCAAAATTCCAACGCAATCTAGAAACGAACAGCCAAAAATCTAAAATACTGCACACCCACCGAACCGTGCTTAACCCCTACCCAAAAACCATCCTTCATGCTACAATAGGGTCATGCGAAACTAAAAATACCGATTTTATTTACTAACGTTTTAGAATAAGGTATTTTTATGTTAAAAATCTCTAATCTTAGTTTTTCTTACCATAATCAAGACATTTTCTCTCAAACTAGCTTAACCCTCCCAAACCAGGCGCGTGTCGCCATCATCGGAAATAACGGAACAGGGAAAAGCACTCTACTTAAGCTACTCAATAACATTTTGTCTCCAGACAACGGCAGCATCAAAATCGACGGCACAGTCGGATATCTACCACAAATCAATAGCACCCCTAGCAATAAGTCCGGCGGTGAGCACACCCGTTTCGCCCTCGATGAACTTTTCGCAAAATCTTACGATGTGTTGCTTCTCGACGAGCCAACCAACAACCTTGATGAAGCCGGCCTCGACCACCTCATCTCAAAAATTCACCAATTCCACGGCCTGCTGCTTTTTGTTAGCCACGACCGCAGCTTTATCGACCAAATCGCAGAGTATATCCTTGTAGTTCAAGATCAAAAGCTCAACCTCCATACCGGAAATTATTCCGACTACCTCACAAGGCAGAACCAGTTCAAAACCCAGCAGTTCCAGCAATACCGCCAAGCCCAAAAGCTCAAATCTAGCCTAAAGGCCCAAATCAATCAAGCAAAACGCCGCGCTACCGCCACCAATCGCTCTTACAATAAGCTCCGGGACGAAAACCGCTTGGTTTTCAACGCTCACCGCAATCAAACCGAGGCTTCCGCCGGCAAGCTCGTCAAAACCGCCAACAATCGCCTCGCGAAACTCGACCAAATCACCAAACCCGAAGAGCGCAAAATTTACCGTGCTACCATCGATATCGCTTCTTCTCGACGTCGCCGCCTCCTTTCCATCCATGACCTCACAAAATCCTATCCCGATCGCCCACTTTTCCAAAATCTCAACCTCGAAATCTATTCCGGCGAAAATTACCAAATCTCGGGCAATAATGGCACTGGTAAAACCACTCTTTTTCGCATCATCCTCGGCGAGATTCCACCCACCTCCGGAACCGTCACCCTCGCCCCAAACCTCAAAGTCGGCTACATCGCCCAAGATGTCTACGGCCTCGATCTTAACTGCAGCTTCCTCGACCAATCCGAAGCCGCTCCTACTGCCGTCTTCCAAGCCGCCGCCGCCCTAGATCTCACTCGCTCCGACCTCACAAAACCCTGCCACCAGCTCTCCCGCGGGCAACTTACTAAACTCGCTTTTCTCAACGTCCTCCTTTCGCCCGTCGACCTCCTCATCCTCGACGAGCCCACCAACCACCTCGACCTCCGCGCCCGCGAAAATCTCGAGCAAGCTCTCTCGACCTACCCCGGAGTCATCCTCTTCGCCACTCACGACCGTGCTTTCGCCCAGGCGCTCTCGCCCGGAAAGACTTGTCACCTTGGGAATATCAAAGAATAGAAAATCCAAGACAAATACAATTACCTACCAAAGCAAAACCCGAACCGAACGGTTCGAGCCTTGCTTTGGCTGGGGATGAGGGATTCGAACCCCCGAATGCCGGGACCAGAACCCGGTGCC
>CAYTZL010000012.1:0-23652 GCA_964442535.1 uncultured Candidatus Saccharibacteria bacterium
TATCGACGGCATCGAATTCCTCGACAAGGCGATCGTGATTGACCAGTCGCCGATCGGCCGCACTCCGCGCAGTAATCCCGCGACCTATACCGGCGTCTTTAACCAAATCCGCGAGCTTTTCGCGAAACAGCCCGAGGCGGAGCTCCGCGGTTATAAAGCTGGCCGTTTTAGCTTTAACGTCAAAGGCGGGCGCTGCGAAACCTGTCAAGGCGACGGCGTCAACAAAATCGAAATGCACTTCCTCCCCGATGTCTATGTCACTTGCCCGACCTGCCACGGTAAGCGTTATAATCGCGAAGCCCTCGAGGTTAAGTACAAGGGCAAAGATATCTCCGACGTCCTCAATATGACCATTGACGAAGCCCTCGACTTCTTCGCTAACATCCCCGCCATCGCCTCGAAACTAAAGACCATTCAAGAAGTCGGCCTCGGCTATATTAAGCTCGGCCAGCCCGCGACGACTTTTTCTGGCGGCGAGGCCCAGCGCATCAAGCTCGCGACCGAACTCGCCCGTCGCAGCACCGGCAAGACCCTCTACATCCTCGACGAGCCGACCACCGGCCTCCACACCGACGACGTCAGGCGCCTTCTCGAAATCCTCGCCCGCCTCGTCGACGGCGGCAACTCGATGATTATCATCGAACACAACCTCCACGTCATCAAATCCGCCGACTGGGTTATCGACATGGGCCCCGAAGGCGGCCAAAAAGGCGGTCGCGTCATGGCGCAGGGCACTCCCGAGCAGCTTGCCCGCGACTCGAAGACCCCGACCGGCAAGTACCTGAAACAAGCCCTCGGCCTCTAGCCCTATTCCCGAAACTACCCCCTTCCTCCGACTTTCGGGAATAGGATTCCCGATAACAGGGGTCAAATCCACTCCCAAAACTCGGAGATTCTCCGACTTTTGGGAATAGGAGAAATAAACACTGGCGCAAAATACTCAGATGTTGTAATTTTTACAACAATAGTTTTATATTTGAACACAAAAATTGTTCAAACCTGTGGAAAACTTTTTAAAATAATCAGTTTTGAGCTAAAATAAGCACGCTGGTAGTGCGTTTTGCATTCAAAAGGTATACAATATAAGCAGAAACGTTATAAAATACCCCTTTACAAAATCAAAGGAATATAGTAAAATATAACCAATATGGAGAAGCTGCTAATGAAAAAAGAAAAAACTAAAGACCTTACCCCTCAGGATATTGCTGATTTTTTCCTGTCAAAAAAAGCTCTCTCCCCTAAAAAAGTCCAGAAACTTGTTTACTATGCCTATGCTTGGTATATTACACTCTATAATGAGGATCCTGACAATATCGAGCAAGTTCTATTTCAGGAAGAGCCAGAAGCATGGATGCACGGCCCCGTCTTCCCTTCACTCTATCAGAAGTACAAAGAATATGGTTGGCGCGAGATTCCTAAAAAATCGCTTTTTCAGCGCTCCGAGATTGACAGTGGCAGCCTGAAGAGCTTCCTGAATGATGTCTGGAATAAATATGGAAAGTTCTCCGCTGACGAACTCGAATTTATGACGCACCAAGAAGAGCCCTGGAAAAAAGCCCGAACCGACATGACCTCTAGCGCCTCTTCGAAAGTTAAAATATCTAAAAGAGACATCTTTACGTTTTACAACGGCCAAATTCGTAACCAGTAAAGCTATTCTATGACGATAGAGATTCCTCAACCGCAGTCCGGTAAACACGCAAATACCGAGATTATTGTTAAGGAATATCTCAACAACGAAACTGCCGTCTTCGATTTCCGGTACTTCCAAAGAAATAGTATTCGCTGTGACGATTTTCATAATTATTGCGAAAACCGCCAGGTCGCCCTTAGCCAAATCGCGGATTTCTTCTATACGCTCCAGCACCTCTCGCAGCATAAGTTCAAAGAACTAGACCAAGCTCGAGGTCTTAAAGAACAGCTTCACTGGCACCGCATCAATAATGACAAGCCACTTCGGCGCATCGACAGGATTTTGCGCGATGGATATCATTTACCAGATGGGACAATAGCACACTTCGAGAATGAGTATATAGAATTTTCTTGCACTAACGGCCAACGTGTAATTTGTATTGTGCGAGACAATGTAATTATGCCGCTTTTTATGGATCCGAACCACCTTGTATGTCAAGAAGGTTCTAGCCGAAACGTAAAACAAAAACAGCAGTGGTCGTTTCCGTCATTACTGTGTGAAGCAGATGCATGGCAAGAAATGACCAATAGCGAGGATGGTGAAGCAAGAAAAATGATTTTAGACGGAATCAAAGCCGGTGAATACCAGAGTCTAGAAGATGTCCAAGAGATTATCCGAGTATTCGACCTATAGGTGTACATACCAGGAGTATACGGCCTGTGCAAAACCTGACGAAAAATCCTCACAAAAACCCTTGCATAATCATCCCGCTCATGTATAATCATAAGTAGGAAAAGGTCACAAATAAACATTAATTCCTAAAAGACAAATAAAAAGGAGATTTATATGTCTAAAACTACAAAAGCCCTCGCAATCATGGGCGTCGTCGCCGGTCTTGGTGTTGCAGCTTTGCCGATGAGCACTTATGCTGCACAAAGCACCGACAGTGATACCGTCACTGTTAAGCTCGAAGTTGAGGATTTTATCTCTTGCGAAGTTACTACTGCTGGCAAAACTGTTGATCTTAGCAAAGTAGCTAGCAACGCGCTAACGACCACTGGCGATGCTACTGTGAACATTAAAACCAACAATGCGCAAGGCTACAAGGCTGCTATTGCTGCTCCTGCTACTGGCGACCACAAGGACCAGATTAACATGATCGGTGTTACTACGACTAACGTTATCGAACCAGGCGTCCCAGCGACTGCACAGACTGCTGGCACTAAGTCTGCATGGGGCTACACCGTTTCTTCTGAAACTGCAGGTGTAACCGTTGATGCAGCATTTGACGGCGGCGTTTACAAAGGCATTACTGCTAGCTCTGCTCCACAAAGCATTGCTAGCCGCACCGGTGCTAAGACTGCCGAAGCCGGTGACAACATTACTTTGACTTTCCAGGCTTACGTTGCTCCAACGCAGAACGCTGACGTCTACACTGGCTATGCTGAAGTAACCGCTACTGCCGGTCAAGCTTAATCAGTCACGACCCAGTTTTAAAAAAACGCCCCGAAGTGGGGCGTTTTTTAAGCACCTAGAGTACTTGGTTTAATATAACATCTATGATATACTTAAAGAATAAAAAGGAGGTAAATGCATAAAATAAAGATATTAGGACACTATATTAGAAGTGGCATACTAGCTCTAGTTGTTGCCGCGTTAACACTGGGAGCTAGTGCATCTAGTGTTTCTGCTGCGGATGTCCCGGACTATCGTTTACAAATTTCGCCTAGCCAAACCGATCTTGGCGAACTAAAGCCGGGCGAAACCTACGAGGGTTCTTTCAAAATCCAAAACACAGGTTTAAAAGAACTACCATATAAGGTAAGCATCTCCCCATATAGCGTTACGGGGACGGAATATGAGCCGGATTTCAATAAAACTAGTGGCTACACTGAAATCGCTGATTGGATTACGCTTTCCGAAACTACAGGGACCGTAAACCCTAACGATGTGGCTGTAGTGTCATATAAAATCGACGTCCCAAATAACGCGCCTGGAGGTAATCAGAATGCCGCCGTTATAGTAGCCTTAGACCAGGACAAAATCAATGATGACTCGGCTATCCATACCAGTCAGAGGATTGCGCACCTTCTTTACTCAAACGTTTCTGGACAAACTAGGGAGGAAGCAAAGGTAACTACTAATAAAGTTCCGAGTTTCATCTTTGCGCCGCCAATCACAGTCACGTCGACTATTGAAAACACTGGCAATGTTTACGCTAAAGCCAGCTACACTCTAGAGGTTAAATCCTTCTTTGGTGGTAAAGAAGTTTATAACAACAGCGGGGAACCTGATACGAAGATTATCTTCCCCGACACCGAGCGCTACAACGAAGTATCCTGGGAAGGCGCCCCCCAAATCGGCCTCTTCAAAGTGAAGCAGACCGTGAAAATTTTCGACGAAGTCAGCGAAGTGGAAAAGGTCGTCTTCCTCTGCCCGCTCTGGTTCTTAATTCTTATCATCGCGATCATTGGTGTTATCATTTTCTGGATCGTCAGCCGTATCCTTAAGCGTAAAAGCGCCTAATTACAATTCTGAAAGGAGTACTATGTCAAACCAACTATCTCTCGAAAAACGCACCGTTTCCGGTAAAAAACTTGACGCTTTGCGCGCCGAGGGGCAGATTCCGTCTGTCGTCTATGGTGGTGAAATGCCGATTATGACTACTTCGAACTACAACCAGACCGACAAGGTCCTCCGCGAAGTCGGCTATCACTCGCCGCTTCAGCTCGATATTGACGGCCGCGCGCAACTCGCAATCGTCAAGAGTGTCGATGTCGACCCAGTTAGCCGCCGTATTCGCAATATCGAGTTCCAGGCCGTCTCTGCCGACGACGTCGTTACGGTGACCGCTCCGATTAAGATCGTCGGCTACGACGAATCCGAAGCTGCAAAGAAGCACTATGCGCTTATGCAAACGCTCGATGATGTCGAAGTTAAGGCCCAGCCTACTAGCCTGCCGAACGAGATTCTCGCCGATGGCTCAAAGCTTGCCGAGGTTGGCGATCGTCTGACCTTAGCTGATTTACAACTGCCCGACGGCGTCGCGCTTGCTGACCAGGAGCTCGCTGCTGAGACTGTTGTCGCCAGTGTCTACGAAGCGACTAGCGAGCCTGAGGAGGAAGCGACCGAAGAATCGTCCGCCGAAGGCGCCGAAGCTTCCGAGGCCTAGCTCGACTCAAACGTGAAAAATACTGCCATCTGGCAGTATTTTTCACGCCCCGTGCCTTTTTAGTCAACACCGACCACTTCGCCGAAACCCCTACCCCAGCGCCGCTATGTTATCCTCTAGCTTTCGTTTTAGCGCCGCCTGCGCCGCGCCATCATCATGCCCCTTCCACGTCATCATCACCGGATCCTGCAAAGCCCTCCCGAAAGCGAAGCTAATCGGCCACTCGAACGGCCCGTTCTTGCGAACCTCCATCAAATCCTGCGTCGCCACCTTCGGCTCCAGTCCTCCACTCAGGAACAGAACTCCCGCCAGCCTTCGCGGCACCGCATGCCGCAAAATCGCCGCCGTCGCATATCCGACTTCGCGCGGCGTCGTCGGCGCCACTGCATCTTTCGCCGCCATCACCATGCTCGTCTTCAAAATACACCCAGAAAAATCCACTCGCCGCTGTTCTAGCTTTTCAAAAACCGTCGTCAACACCCGATTCGTCACCTCAACGCTTCGCTCGACGTTATAATCGCCGTCGTAACTCACGTCCGACTCCACCATCGGTACTAGCCCCGCCAGCTGACATTCTTTCGCAAAATTCGCCGCCATTTCCGCATTTTTCTCCACCGCCACAAAGCTCGGCATGTCCTTACCGACCCTAAAAAGCATATGCCACTTCGCAAACCGTACCCCCTTCCGATATGCTTCGCTCAGTCTCTCCGTCAGCCCCTCAATCCCCAGCGTTGTCGTCTCTTCTGTCCCTTGAAGCTGCACTTGCCCCAAATCCGCCTTCACCCCCGGAATAATTCCGCGATTTGTCAAATATTCCACATAAGTCTGCCCCTTGATTTTCTGTTCCGCAGTCTCTCTCGTCAGGATCACTCCGCTCACATAACTATCTAATTGCGGCGTCGTCAACAGCATTTCCCGATAAGCCCGTCGCGACTTTGCTGTCGCCAGAATACCAAAATCCGCCAATCTCTCCGCTAGAGTCTTATCTGACTCATCCGCCGCCAGCACGCCCCGCCGTGAAGCCATTAACGATTTCGCCACAAGTTTCACGTTTGCTCGCTTCTCGCGCTCCGCTCGCGCCAGCTCCTGTAGCTTTCGCGCCGACAGGGAACTCTCCAGCGTCGCCTGCTCCGCATTAATCTTCGCCCACAACACCGCGTCTGCCACCGAGCCACCCACCGAAATCACCCCTAGTATCGTCGCCACAATTGTCGAATATACCGTCAGATGCGTCACCATATCCGCCCGACTTAAACACCAACTCTCCTCCACGTCCCCCATCACGATTTTCCGCGGACTAATATGGCACACCAGCTGCTCGTTCGGCTTATCCAGCTCGATTTTATCAACAATTTTCTCTTCCCGATGCATCGGCGGCTCGTCCTCCACGAACAAAATATCCGCCATCTCCGCCAGCCGCTCCCCCGCCGGCGAACGATGTTTCTCGGCATGCACCGCCAACTTCGTCGTCGGAGAAAATTTCAGGAAATTCTTCAACTCATCCACCAATTTCGCCGAAATCACCGTCGAACGATCAACCAAAATCCACTCCGGCGAACCCTTCGGCATCGCCCAATCCGTCACTTTGCGACTACTCGGCACAAAATAAGTAATCCCACCATCATGGCAAAAAATGTACCTATACCCCGCTGGCTCGTCCTGCCACAGCATCTCCCCATTCTTAAACTCCGTCTGCGAATTCAGAATCTTCGCATCCACCCCCAAATGCGCCATCACTGACAGCGTCACCGCCGCCCCACCGTACACGCTCGTCCGCCGAAAGAACTCGTGCGCCTCCCCGTTAAACCCCAACTCCAGCCAGCTAATATCCCACTCATCCTTCTCAAACTCATTCCGCCGATCATCCAGCTTCAGATAAACATCCTTCAAAACATTCCCAATAATCAAAATCTTGCTCATGCTTCTATTATAGCACACTTCCACCAACGCAAAAGGAGCCGTATTCTCCATACGACTCCACATCAAACCCAACCTCAAGAACCCTGCGCAAATTGTCAGCTTGATGCTAGTATCGATGAAGTTCAAGGAAACGACGAGTAGCGGAGGGAGGCGTATTTGGCATACGACGACCGAGCAACGTAGTCGTTGACGCAGAAATTCACGATAATAGCGCGAGCCTTACCGTACTTCGACCCGTACTCGCGGGACAGAACGTCCCGAAAAATGCGTCTTCTTCGTCTTCACAAACGTCACCACCCCATCTTTCGCGGCATGAATCGTGAAATTCCGCGACATATACGTCCCCGGACCAGCAATCTTCGTCGCCCCAGTCTGGCGAACTAGAACTTCGCCGTTGCGAACTTTTTGGCCGCCAAAGCGCTTCACGCCAAGGCGTTGACCAGCATTATTATGGATATTTTTGGCGGTACCACCAGCTTTGACATGTGACATGCTATTTCTTCCTTAACACTATTATTTCTCGGGCAACTACCTGACCATCACGATGGTATAAAAGGTCATCCTGCCTCAAATTCTTAAAACTACGTACATTATAGCGCAGTTCCTCTATTTCGTCAAGCAAATTCAGCCGCTCATAACTCCCATCCGGCCTCAGCCATGCCGGTACCGCAATCGCCACCGGCGTCCCCGTCTGAATCTGCCCACTCAAATTCCGCAAAAACCCCAAAATGATACTCTTACACTCCTGCTTCGCCGTCCGCAATTTTATCTCGACCGGCGGTTGCGACATCGGCGGCCCGAGATAAGTTTCACACGCCACCGCCGCAATCGGCGCTTTCCACTGATAATTTTGTGCATCTCCTTGCGCAACCTCTGCCTGTTCCAAAAGTGTTGTAAATTTTACAACACTACCCCCAGCAACGCTACCTCCAGGCACCCCCCTTTCGACAGCATCCCCAAAAACAACATTCTCTCTAACTGTTGTATTTTTTACAACATTTTTGCCCGAAAACGCCCCATTTTTACCCTCTAGCGTGCCGCTAGCGGGGCTTTTCGCAAAAACCTTACTCTGACGGCTCTCTTGACTTTCGAGCCAATCTAGGTTCTTCTGTGTGTATTTCACCATACGTTCCGAGAGATCGGTCCCGTAGGGAACATAGCCCATTAAAACCGCCTCCTGCAGTACCACCCCTGTCCCGCAAAACGGGTCCAAAATCCGACTTTTTTCCGGCAAATCCCCGCAAAGATTGAGTAGTATCTGCGCCAATTTTGGCGGCAACATTCCCACTTTCGCATCTCTCGCCGGCCGCCCCTGGTCACGCAAAGCATAACTATTAATATCCTGCACCGCTATTACTCTGTACCAATCTTTCCCATGTTTCAAGAGCTCAATTTGCGAATCAGTAAACAAACGGTTGTGTAAACTCGTCGCGCTCGACAAAACCGCGTCCTTATTCGCCACCGCCCGCGCGCTCCGCCCCGAGCGTTTCAACTTCTGCTTAATCCGCAAAGCCTCTTTTTGCGCGCCATATGCCGAAGCTCCCCTTGAAAAATCCGACACCCCTACCGTAATCTTACCCGCCTCGGGCAGGGAATTAAAAACCTCATCAAGCTTCACCGGCTCTGCAATCTTCAGCGTCCCTCCGAGCCGCCGGATGTCCGGAACTTTCTCTGACCGAAACATCGCCAACGACGGCGCCAACAACTTCACCTCGCTAAACAAACTTTCCAACTCCGCCACCGAAATCAACGGCTGCCGCCCTAAAACCGCAACATAACTTTTCATCATATATATTATAGCATGTTATAATAGAGCATATGGGTAAATTCCGTAAAATCCTCACTATTGTCACTTTGATTCTCGTGGTCGTGGTGGTTTGGGGCGCCCGCGAAGATATCATCAACGCGATTGGCTACCTCGCGAATACGAATCTCTGGTTTGTGCTGCTCTTAATTCCTGAGCAGCTTTTCATGTACTATTGCGCCGGCCAGATCTTCTTTTCCTACATGATCGCGAAACAAAATACCGGAAACGTTATTACTGAAACCTCCGCCGACGCCCCCGCCAAAGACGCTCCTGCCGACGCCCCCACTAAGAATACTCTCCCTGCCGACAGTAACCCCTCTAAACCTTCCGAACCGGTCAAGGTTAAGCCGCTCACCTCTTGGATGCTCGCGCGCATCTCTTTCGAGCTTAACTTTGTCAACAACGCCATTCCGAGTGGCGGCTTCGCTGGTCTCGGCTATATGACTTGGCGCCTGCGCGAGTTCGGCTCCTCCGCCGGACAGACTAGCTTTATGTACGTCTTGCGCTATGTAATTACTATCCTCGCAAACCAGTTCCAAACCATCATCGCCATCCTTATCCTCGTTCTCGTCGGCGGCATCGCCGATGGTGCGTGGTGGGTTGTCGGTCTGACTAGCCTAATCTGTATTGGCATCGTTATGTTCCTCGTTGCTATCATTGTTATTGCGAGCAGCCAAAAGCGCATCGCCTGGTTCTCGCGTGTTTTTACGAACTTAGTTAACTCCGTTGTTAAATTCTTCACCTTCGGTCACAAACGCCAGGTCCTCGCTCACGAAAGCATCGAAAATTACATGGAAGACATCTATAAAGACCTCGTCATTGCTCGTCGCAACAAAAAGATCCTGCTTCATCCGATCCTCTGGGGCGTCGCCTACAGTTTCCTCGAAGTTGCGACCTATTGGCTCGTCGGCGTTAGTATGGGTCATGTCGAAATCCTCCCTCAGATCATGATCGCCGAAGCCATCGCCTCCGTCATCGGCGCAGTCATGCTCACCCCTGGCGGTGTCGGCGGCTACGAGGGAACGATGATTTTTGTCATGTCTGTGCTCGGCGTCAATCCTGGCCTCGCCACTGCCGTCGTCATTACCACTCGCGTAGTCGTCCTCATTGGCACGATCGTTAGCGGCTATGGTTTTTATCAAAACGCCGTCTCAAAAATCGGCAAAAAGGAGCGTGAGAAAATCATGCACGAGGTAGGCGAATAATGTTTGAAGGATTCGATGGCTGGCTCCGCGTTAAAGACGACGACAACGTTGGTGAGAAACCTTACCAAGTTTCCGAGCTGATCCAGCGTTGCAATTTCGCCCTCGAGCGCGAGCTACGAGAAGTCCTCGTCGAAGGCGAAGTCGCTAGTTTTAAAGTCAACCAGGGAAAATGGGTCTTTTTCGACCTCAAAGAAGGCGACTCGTCCGTAAACTGTTTCCTTCCGCTCAGTCAGCTCACGGTCGCTCTCGCCGACGGCATGAAAGTTCGTGTCCGCGCGACGCCGAAACTCACCCGCTGGGGTAAGTTCTCCCTCACTATCCGCCGTATCATGCCAATCGGCGAAGGTAGCATTAAGAAAAGCTTCGAACTCCTAAAGAAAAAACTCACCGCCGAAGGTCTCTTCGAACCCGCGAAAAAGCGCCCGCTCCCCGCTGACTTGACCAAAATCGGCGTCATCTCCTCGACCGCCGCCGCCGGTTACATTGATTTCCTTAAAATCCTCGAAAACCGCTGGGGCGGCCTCGATATTAAAACCATCAACACTCAAGTCCAGGGTCTCGCCGCCGCCGAACAAATTACCCGTGCTCTACAATATTTCAACGAACACGGTGGCGTCGAAGTTATCGCGATTCTTCGCGGCGGTGGCAGCGCTGACGACCTCGCCGCCTTTAACGATGAACAACTTGTCCGCGCCATTGCTGCCAGTAAAATCCCCGTCATCACCGGCATTGGTCACGAAGTCGACGAAAGCCTTGCCGATCTCGCCGCCGACGTTCGCGCTTCGACCCCGTCCAACGCCGCCGAACGCCTCACGCAGGACCGCCGCGCGATCATTCGCCAGCTTGAGCTCATGCTCGCCGAGGCAAAACGCTACCTCGAAAACTCGATCGACGACGCTCGCCGCCGTGCTCGCGATGGCCTCCTCTCCGCTTACCAGGAACTATATAAACAAGTTGAGCTTAAATATCAGGGCATTCTCGAGACTAAAAAGCGCCTCGCTACCCTCGACCCGGAACTGACGCTGCGGCGTGGATACGCGATTTTAAGTGAAACGAACCGCCAGTACCAAATCGGAGATGTTGTAAAAATTACAACATTTAAACAAAACCTAACCGTGGAGATTCAAGATGCCCAAGAGCGCAAAACCCCAAAAAACCATTAACGAGAAGCTCGCCCAACTCGACAACCAGCTCAACTGGTTCTACGGCGACGATTTCAGCCTCGACCAAGCCCTCGACCACTATAAGGACGCTACGAAACTCGCCGACGAAATCGAATCTGATCTCGCCGAACTCAAAAACAAAGTCGAGCTCCTCGGGGACTTTACAAAAGAATAAGCCTTAAGTATAATTAAACTATGCAAAATCAACAGCCGACCCCTAATGGTAGCGTTGTAGCCCCCGCCGCTCCGACGCCCTTTACTCCGCCCGCCCCTGGGCAGGCAACCGGTGCGAACGCCCCGCTTTCTTCTCCGGGTGCCACTCCCGCCGTGCCGGCGAAGCGCCGTGGTGTCGCGGAAACGATTATTCTCATTGTCGCTGCCCTAATTGCGGTCGTCTTTATCGGCCTTTATATTCATAAATACATCCAGTGGAAAGAAGTCTCGACCGACGTCAATACCCAGATCGACCAAGCGGTCGCTCTCGCCGTCGCCGAGAACACTACGAAAATGGAAGAAGAATTCATCGAGCGCGAGAAAAACCCTTACCGCGATTTCATGGGCCCCGAGGATTACGGCAGTCTTAGTTTTCAATACCCGCGCACCTGGAGCGTTTACATCGCCTCCGATGCTGTTAACGGCGGCGACTTTGCGGCCTACCTTAACCCGACTCAGGTCGAACCGATCAGCCTCGACAGCATCAACGCCCTTCGCGTCACGATCCGCAACACTCCGTTCGACACCGTCGCGAAGACTTACGAAAGCTTCGTCACGAACGGCAAGCTTAGCTTCTCGACTCGCAACGTCGGCGGCGTCCTCGCCAACCTCTACACCGGCACTCTCCCGAACAACCTCCAAGGTGCCGTCGTCATCTTCAAACTCCGCGACAAAACCGTCGTCCTCCAGACCGACGCCGAAATCTTCCTCCCAGAATTCTACACCCTCCTCGACACCGTCACCATGGTTCAATAATTCCGCACCCTTCTGGCCACATCCTAGCCACTCCGTGCTATAATATCCTCATGGAGGTAACCAATTTTTGCACCGCTGTTCATGACCTGAAAGCTCCCTGGAGTCTCATGCGCCAGCTCGCCCTTTCTCTCGACCTCGCCCCCGACCCCGCCACTCGCCGCCGCATCCAGTCTCAAATGCTCCTCGTCTCCGACCGCGCCCTCCGCCAAGTCAACGATCTCAACAAAATCTCCCGCCTCGAAGACGGCCTCTTTACCATCGAACCGATCAGCGTCCGCGGCCTCTGCGACGAAGTTTACCGCGAGCTCGCGACTTCCTTCCGTCTCGAGCATCGCCACCTCGAAATCTCTTACGCAAACCGCTCCCGCCTCGCCCTTGCAAACCGCGACCTCTTGCGCAGCGTCATCTACAATTTCTGCACCAACGCCATGCGCTACTCCGACATCGACACTGCTAGCCATCTCTCCGTACTCGACGCTCATGGCAAAATCCGCATCAACGTCCGCGACTACGGCCCCGCTCTCCCGACCAGCCTCGTTCGTTCGCTCCGCCACGGCGGCCTCGACCGTCCGACTAAAGTCGCCATGCGCCCCGACAGCACCGGCCTCGGCCTCTATATCGTTTCCCAGTTCGCCCACTACATGCGTGCCACCCTCGGCGTCACGCAACACCGCGACGGTACCAGCTTTTTCGTCGATTTACCAATCTCGCAACAAGCGACCTTATTCTAGGAGAACCTATGCCCGAAACCCCCACCATCTACCTCATCGAAGACGACCCGATCATGGCCGAATGCATCGCTCGTGCCGTCACTGCCCTTCTCGCTCAAAGCAACCCTCAAGAAACTGACCATCGGCCATTTTCCTGCCAAATTTTCCCCGACGCCATCTCCGCCATGACGGAAATTGAGCGAAAATTACCCGATTTAATCCTCCTCGACATTCTCCTCGGCGGCCCCGACGGTTTTACGCTGTTGAACGAGCTCGGCTCTTACGCCGACACCGCCGAAATCCCGATTATCATCGTTACCTCGCTGAATCTCTCCCTGCGCGACCTTTCGCATTACAACGTCACCGCTGTTCTCAATAAGGCCACCATGACCCCCGCGCTAATCCAGAAAGCTGTCCACGATGCCCTCTGACCTCCGCACCAAAGCCATCGTCCTTCGCCGCACTAACTACGGCGAGTCCGACCGCATCCTTAACCTACTTACCCCCGAAGGCAAGGTTTCCGCACTCGCCCGCGGCGTTCGCAAGGAAAAATCCCGCCTCGCCGGCGGCGTCGAACTTTTTTCGGTCGCCGACATCGTCGTCCATCGCGGCCGCTCCAGTCTTGACATTGTCACCAGCGCCAAAATGCTCCGCTTTTACGGCAACATTCTCTCGAGCATGTCTTGCCTCGAACTCGCCTCTTCCTTCCTCAAACAACTCGACCGCGCCGCCGAACAGGCCGACAATCCCGAATTTTTCGACCTCCTCGACCAGTCGCTCGCCGGTTTAAACTCCAATCTCGACCCGCAACTCGTCTCGACTTGGTTCCGCTTCAACCTCCTCCGCGCCACCGGCGAAGAAATCAACCTCCTCCGCGACGTCGACAGCGCCCCGCTCCGCCCCGACCTCCGCTATTTCTGGGACTTCGCCGAACGCGCCCTCCGCCCCGACCTCAGCGGCAACATTTCCGCCCGCGAAATTAAACTCGCCCGCCTCATCCTTCGTCATCCGCTCGCCCGCATCGCTAAAATCGAAAACGCCCCCACTCTCCTCCCCGCCATCGCTAGCATCGCCCGCTAATCCCGACTTCTGTGCTATACTATTCTTATGAACAGAATCCCCCTCGCGGAACGCATGCGCCCCCAGAGCCTCGACGAAGTCATCGGCCAAGACAATATCATCGGCGACGGCAAAATCCTCACCGAAATCGTCAAAAAAGGCGAACCGGTGAACCTGATTTTTTGGGGCCCTCCCGGTACCGGGAAAACGACCCTCGCCCGCATCCTCGCCAAAGAATACGACGCCGATTTCGTCGAACTTTCCGCCGTCACTGCGAAAAAGGCCGACATCGAACAGGTCGTCGAACGTGCGAAAGTCAACTGGAACCTCAAGATCCGCACCGTCCTCTTCGTGGACGAAATTCACCGCTTTAACAAGGCTCAACAGGACGCCTTCCTCCCGCACGTCGAGTCCGGCCTCATCATCCTCATCGGCGCCACCACCGAAAACCCCAGCTTCGAAGTCATCTCCCCGCTCATCTCGCGCTCGCGCGTCGTTATCGTCTCCGCCCTAAAAAAATCCGACATTGTCGCCGTCCTGAACCGCGCCCTCACCGCCGAGAAAGCTGAAAACCGCGTCTCTCCCGAAGCGATCGACTACATTGCCGAACTCTCCGCCGGCGACGCCCGCTCTGCTCTCGGCGACCTCGAACTCTCGCTCAGCCTCGCCGACAAAGTCGACAAACAAGTCGTTGCCACCGCCGTCGGCAAGAAAATGCCCCTCTACGACAAATCCGGCGATTATCATTACGACAACATCTCCGCTTTTATCAAGTCCATGCGCGGATCCGACGTCGACGCGACCCTCTACTACCTCGCCCGTATGGTTGCCAGCGGGGAAGACCCAAAATTCATCGCCCGCCGCATGGTCGTCTTCGCCTCCGAAGATATCGGCCTTGCCGGAAACGGCGCGCTCAACCTCGCCGTCAGCTGTTTTGAAGCTATCGAACGCATCGGCATGCCCGAAGGCGGCATCGTCCTCAGTCACGTCGCCGTCGTTCTCGCCAAGGCGAAGAAAAACCGTGACACTTACAACGCCTGGGCCCGCGCACAGGCCCTCGCCGAGAAATCCATGGGCAGCCCCGTCCCGACCTGGCTCCGCAACGCCCCGACGAAGCTCATGAAAGACCTCGGCTTCGGCCAGGGCCAGCAATGGACCGCCGGTTTCCACCTCGACAAAAACTACCTCCCCGACGACATCAAGGACGAAAAAATCTTCGGCCAGCCCTCGAATTGCGACCATAACGCCTAAATCCGCCCCTATTGTAAGCCAATTCCTCAAAACGAGATTATTAAACGCCTCGAAAAATAAAGCCTCTCGAAAGCGATTTCTGGAAAAGCTATTGACAAATCAGTCTACCTGTGCTACAATAGAAGTATAAGCTCCGGCCTAGCCGCATGGGCTAGTCCTTTTGAGGAGCAAATTTACTTTAGGAGGGGAAGAAATGTTTTATACCTTTGCGACAATTCTTATCCTTGGAATCTGGATCGCGTCAATAATTGGCTTCATCGCATTACGCATATCAATGCACCGTCACCAGTGGCGGCACGACGAAGACGAAACGCCTTATCTACCGCCCGACCAGCGCGCGACCATCCACGCCTATTCGCCAGGAGGCGAATATCTATTCCAGAACACGCAGCACTCGCCTTACGGCGCCTTTTTCTCTGAGCAACAGACCAAATATCTCCAAGCCCACCCTGGCTGCACGAGTATTCGCAGCCATCCCCACGACGCGCCGCCGACGATTTCCGACTTGGTTCGTGCGCGCTACACTCGGCTCGCTGAACTGATTGTCTGCAGCCCGAACTATGTTTACAGTGTGCGCCCGGGTCGCTTCGGTTGGCGCGATAACAATCTCCTCGAGCAAGCAATCCGACGCTATCTTTCTGATTTCGAGCTAACGTTCAGTGGTGACACCGAAATCGAGATTGCTGAAGATGGCGCAGTAACCTTTGATAGTGACATCTTAGTCGAACTAAGTGATAAGGCTATGGAGAATATTGCTCGCGACCTCGGCTACAAGTATAGAAAGCGCCCTATCTGCGACTTCCGTCATGACGGTTGCGAAGCATCTACCAGCCCTAGCAACTCGAATTCCACTAACACCCCAAGCTCCTAAAACGCTATCTGTCCGCCCCGTGAATGTGCCAAAAATGCCACTCTTGGCAGGAAAACACATAGCGTAACTCTAACCAATTCCCGGCCATAGAGCCGGGAATTTTGTGCTACCAGAAATCCCCCGGCTTAGCCGGGGGATAGCGATTTGGTTGTTAGAGTTTAGCAAGGTCAGGCAACATGAGGTTCAACGATGCAGAGGAATCTCCACCCAAATTATCTCAGCGGCCTCTTGGTCGGTCAAATAATAGCGCCGATAGCGCTGATTCTCGTAAGTCGATACGAGATAGTCGAGATGTTTCACTTTTTCCCGAAACTTGACATAGATCGACTCTAGCCATACGACCTGCCCATACTCTCCCTGTTGCGGCAGAATACCGACGTAGCCATACAAATCCGCGATGAATGACATATCCGAATCGGCTGTTATTCTTCGGCCATGGTTGAGCTTTAGAAACTCTTCCCAGTTCTTTGCGTCAAACCTCTGCCAACTGTCGCCATGCTGCATCGGCCAGCGTCCCGTAGCCTCACGAATCTTCCAAGCGCAATAGCTGGTGCTGTGGCGGATGACGAAGCCAGACGGATCGGAGATCAGATTATATTCCTGAGGGCTGTCGTCCGCTTCCCAATCCGCGAATTGTTTTTCACGATAAGGCCAAGGATAGGTGTTGTGCCAATCCTCAGGCGCAATCTTAATCGCGTGATCCGCAAGCTTACGCGGCGGACGGTGGCGCACTGGGCGCCGTAACCGAGCTTCCCGGCGCTGAATCCATTTCTGACTCAGCCTTTGGTAGCCGGTGCGACATATTTTGCGCAAAAGGCGGTTCTGGTTCCACTTCGGACAGGAATATTTTGCGAAAAAATTCGCTAAATCTAACATTTGCATTAAAGAGCACCCCCTATTTTCAGGCGTAAACACCCGTATCTCTCCATTATAGCACACTTTGCACAAAAAATCAACATGTAGTACAATAAAACTATAAAAAGGAGTTATTATGGCAGATTTTAACAAAATCCTCACCCCCGGCGATTATGAAAACGGCGAGATTAATGTCGTGATCGAGATCCCGATGGGCAGCACGCAGAAAATCGAGTTCCGCCGCAACATCCCTGGCGGCGCCTTCGAGGTTGATCGTATCGAACCTGATCTTTTTGCAAAGCCGACGAACTATGGTTTCATCCCGCAGACTCTCGACGAAGACGGCGACGAGCTCGACGTCCTTCTCGTCAGCCCGCTCCAGCTCACGACCGGCACGTTCATGAAAGCCCGCGTCCTCGGCGTCATGAAATTCGTCGACGGTGGCGAAGTTGACGACAAGATTATTGCTATCCCGGCCGACGATCGTAACAGTGGTGATTGCTACCAGACTCTTGAGGATCTTCCGAAGCAACTTCTGAAGCAAATCGAGTTCCACTTCAACCATTACAAGGACCTCAAAAAACCCGGCAGTACCGAAGTCAAGGAATTCGCCGGCCTCGACGAAGCGAAAAAGGTCATCAAAGACGCTATCGCACGCTGGGACGCGCAGTAATCGACTGCTCTCGTCGTCATATTAGTCCGGCGCGGCGTTTCTCATTGTAATTAATCTTAAACCATTGCGAAAACCGGCGCGCCGGGCGCCAAAATGCAACTTTTTGGCGTAAAGGGTCTTGTCCCGCTAAAGAAGTTGTGCTAAGCTAGAAATAGGATTTGCTGTTACCGCTGCTGTTCTACGACAACGGTAACTTTTTTGTCGGTTTCGTCTGCTTCGATGCGGATGACGATGTCACCGACTTGGCAGTAGTCTATTATCCGCCGGCGCTATTGTCCAAAATCCCCATTTTTACCAATTTTGGACAATAGAAACGCGCCCTCCACCCCTGTTAGCTTCGAAAAAATTTTTCTCTCCGCAGAGTAATTTCGTAATACTCTAAGAAGTCGGAACGAGGCAGCGAAGGGGCAGGCCGACGTAGCGAAACCAGTAGTTGGACGGAGCGACGCCGCTATCATCGAAGTAGAACCTGTAGGCGAGGTTAACGCTAGGGTAAGCTCGCGACGACCAGTAGCCACCGTACCGGCCAGCGCTCCAGAACTTATAGCTATCGCTTGGATCAATGACTCCGCCCCGCACAAAGAATAAGGGACTTTGAGCAATGTTATACGTATTACTATTAACAGAACTGGTACCGGACAGGCTACTCGCTACACCATACTGGGTCAGTAAGTACTTAAACGTTCCTTTTGCGTCGGAATTAGCGTTCGGCAACTTCCAGTTCTTCGGGCAGATGGATCCGCTGGCGTTTGCATTCGTAATCTCCCCGCCAGTCCCCGCCGTCGCCGCATTCCACTGGTAGTAGTTCCCAGCTAGGTAGTGTGCATCATATTCCGTTGCCGTATAAGTCTTATTACTGTTATTCTTATAGAAGTTCGGATCGGTACTCGGAGTTCTACTGCTAACATCGACGAACTGTCCAGTACACGCACTCAGCCCCGTATTATTCTCCGCACACGCCGTAGTCGCAGTAGGATTAATAATCACATACTTCCCCAGGTTCCAAGCATATGTACTCGTAGCATTATTAAGCCCACTCTGGCTAAGCCCCGTCGCCATATGCCCACCCGTCCAATTAAACGTTGTTCCGTCGCCATTCGAAGCCGTAACGCTACCTTCAATATCCAACGCCAAGTTCTGGCTCATCCAACAGTTTCCGTCGAGGAGTTTTGTCACCCAATATTTCTTATTGTCACGAGTATCGGTAAGTTGTGCTGTATCATTCACTGCAGCATTACTACAAATTGTACTAGTCATCTGCTGCATAGTAGTAATCCCACCAAAAGTCGTCACCGTATTCGTCACCGTCCTCGGCTGCGCAACTACGCTCAAGGTAACCGTATTCCCATAAAAGTCCTCTGCTACAGAGCTAGTCACCCTTGCACCGTAGAATAACGTCAATTTCTTCGTCACATTACTAGTAGTCGCCCCACCCGTCCCAACACTTTGTTGGCTAGTAGTCATAGCTTTAAAGCTAGTACTCGGATTAAAGCTTGCTTCACTATCTCCTAGAATAGCATAATATCCCCACTCATTACTCATACTACCGAGGGCCTTAGATGCAGTAATGCTGGGGATCTTATGGGATGAATTATTCCTGCCAGTTAAACTGGTATTACCGGAAACATATACAGTATATCCATCAGTATTACCTACGGTAATGGTAGCAGTTTGTGACAGTACTTTTCCAGCCTCATCCGGATTAGCCGCAGCATTCGCCGCATCGAGATTGGTCTGTATTGTCCCTGATCCAATCGAAAGGGAAACAGAAGAAGTTACCTGAGAAGTTGTCGTCGTAGTCGTGTTCAATGGTATATCCCACCCATTCGCCGCCCTTACCTCATTCCCTCCCGACATCATGGCAGCCACCAAAACCGCCGCCACCCCTATTATCCTTTTCCGCATAAGCCCTCCTTTAAATTACCTAACCCCAGCAGAGCCTATTCACAAACAAAAATGGCACCACGAGGGTGCATACACAGTCCACCTAATAGGTCAGCCTACCAGTAACCGGTACCTCATGGCGCCGTTCATAACTAGAAAGCGTAACCTATATATCGTGGACCGAAATAATCCAAACGAACTGTGTATGCACTCTCATTGTACCCCACAACCCAGCTTTTGACAAACACTTTTTCGCCAGAAAGCAGCCCAACCTTCGCTCCGCATCGGCAAAAACCTCCCCGAGTTTTCAAAAACTCCCTTGCCTTTTTGCCGCTCACCCCTGACGATATGCTGGACCGTTTACTTTAACGGCAATTTATGTTAATATCAAGATATGAGAAAAAGCCTAAAATATACATTTTTTAACTTCCTACGCAAATTAGGGTTAGGTTTTGACCCTATGAAAAGTCCAGAAGTGCAGAAGATGATCGAAGCGTCCAAAAAGGACGGAAAAGATGGCTTCGAGCTAAAATTCGAAGTTTTTGCCGATGGCGAATGGCTAGTCACTTCGGAAGAACTCCCCGGCCTAATTACCGGCGGTAGCCTTAAAGAGTTTAATAATATCGAAGAACAAGTCATCGACGCCATCTTTACTTATTTCGCGGTCCCTCCGCAGTATTGCGACAGTCGGCTGTTTTTAGGTGCAAAAGAATATAAGCATAAAGCCACTTTACCACTGAAACTAACCGCCGTTAATTCTCGCTATGAGCCCGCTTAAGAACTTAAAATCCGATATTACGCAGAAACAATGGATCAAAGCCTGTAAGAAGTTGGGCCTCACGGTTATGGTGTCCCGCGGTCATGGCAGCCATGTGCGAGTTTACTTAGCGGACGGAAAAGCTTCCACCCCGATTACGATCCAAAAACATACCTACAAGCAAGTAAATATATCGATTTATAAAGCTCTACTTGATCTCGGCTTTTCTGAACAAGAAATTGACAAAGCCCTCAAATAACGCCAAGAGCTAGTCTTCTAACCCCTCCAACTCACCCGTCTCCTCCCTAAACGCCCCGCTTTGCCGATCCCAGAGCCGATGGTACGCGCCGCCCTTCCGCCGCAGCAGCTCCTCGTGTGTCCCCTGTTCCACAATCTTCCCGTCCTCTAAGACTACAATCCGATCCAGACTCGCCACCGTCGACAGCCGGTGCGCAATCACAATACTCGTCCGACCCGCCATTAGCCGCTCCAGCGCACTCTGAATCAGTGCCTCCGACTCCGAATCCAGCGCGCTCGTCGCCTCATCCAGCACCAAAATCGGCGCATCCTTCAAAATCGCCCGCGCAATCGCCACTCGCTGCCGCTGTCCGCCCGACAGTTTCACGCCCCGCTCACCTACCATCGTATCGTACCCGTCCGGCATCTCCATAATAAACTCATGCGCATTCGCCAGCTTCGCCGCCCGCTGAATTTCCTCCGGCGTCGCATCCGGCTTACCATAAGCAATATTCTCCGCAATCGTCCGGTGGAACAGAGAAGTCTCCTGCGGCACATACGACACATTCTCGCGCAACGTCTGCTGCGTAATCTTCCGAATATCCTGCCCCGAAATCGTCACCCGCCCCTCGCTCACGTCCGCAAACCGCAGCAATAATTTCGTCAACGTCGTCTTCCCCGAGCCCGACATCCCGACCAGCCCCACCCGCTCGCCGTCCTCGATCGTCAGATTAAAATCCTCAAAAATCGGCGTCTTCGCATCGGCGTGTTGAAACTTAATCCCCTCGAACTTCACCTCCGCCTTCCTCAGATCCAGCGGCACCGCATCCTCCGCATCCACCACATCATCCACCGTATCCAAAATCAGCGTCATCTCATGCGCGTCGCCAAACACCCGGTTAATATTCTTAAAAATACTGTTCACTCCCCAAAGTTCCCCCATCACCCCACTTGCATAGTTCACAATCAAAATCAGTGTCGCCACCGAAATCCCCAGCCACGCGTTCCCAAACAACAGAAATACCAAAATCAGCGCCGTAATCCCAATCTGCACCGCATTAAACACTAAATCTCGCTTAATCACCGCCTTCATCCACCGATTGCTCGCGTCCGAAACCTCGTTCGAAAACTTCGAAAACCGCCGTTTTTCATGCCCTTCCCGCGCGTAAGATTTCACTGAAATTATATTTGTAATTGAATCCGCCAGCTGCCCCGTCCGCTTATTCGTAGCCGCCGCCTCGGCATTATTTAGATAAGAAATCCTCCGCATCGTCAACCCGCAAACCAGCATATAAATAATCGTAAACGCCACTACCCCCACCGCAAACCACGGCGCCTGCGGCCACATCACAATCACAATAAACAAAATATAACAGAAAATCGGCCACGCGTCCCAAATCAGCGTATCAATCAGCCGCTCAAACGCCGAAACAAATTTATTCACCTGCGACACCAGGGAACCAGAAAACCGGTCGCTATGAAACTGCATCGACTGCTCCGCGATCGTATCAAAACACTTATTCGCCAGATTGTACATCGCCAGCACCTCCATCCGCCACGTCCAAAACAGCCTCAACTCCTCCAGAATCATCTTGCTCACGATATAAAACACCAGATACAGAATCGTCTCCACCGCCACGCTCTTCAGCAGCTCCTCCAGCGGCAGCCCTAGCGACACCTTGTCGATAATATCCGCAAAAATCATCGCACTCAGAATCGCCCGCACGAACACCACAATCGGCGTCGACACGAACGCTCCGATCGAATACCACTTATACCTCTTGACTTCCTGCCAAAAATAGTGCATCGTTCGCCAGGTAGTATTCGTCTTCTTTTCGCGCTTTTCTTTTCCCATACTTCCAGCCTAGCCCCTACAACTCCTCAACCTTCACCCGCACCTGCTCCATCGTATCTCGGTCGCGCACCGTCACCGTTCCGTCTTCCAGCGTATCGAAATCCACCACTACGCACTTCGGCGTCCCGATTTCATCCTGTTTCTTGTACCGTTTCCCGATATTTCCCGAATCGTCCCAGGTCACAAACGTGAATTTTTTCTTCAATTCGTCAAAAACTTCACGCGCCCGCGCCACCAGCTCTGGCTTGTTCTTTAGTAGCGGACTCACGCAATATTTATACGGCGCCAACTGCTCCGGCAGCCGCAGCACAACCCGCCCCTCTTCCTCCGCATAAGCGCTCGCCAGCACCGCCAGCACTAGCCGCTCTACCCCAATCGACGGCTCAATTACATGCGGAATAAAGTTCTCGCCCGTATTCTTATCGCGGTATTCCATCGACTTCCCCGAGGCCTTCTGAATATTCGCTAGGTCAAAATCCGTCCGGTACGCCAGCCCCATCAGCTCTTCCTCCCCGTTCGGATAATCAAACATAATATCAATCGTCCGCTTCGAATAATGCGCCCGATCCTCCGCCGGCACGTCCAGCTCGTGAATCATCTCCTTCGGCAGCCCGATAATCTCCTCTAAGAATTCATGCTGCTCCGCCCGCAGCTTCTCAAACTCCTCTTCCCACGTCTCCGGTTTCACAAAATACTCAATTTCCATCTGGCTACACTCGCGGTCGCGCAGAATAAAATCCCGCGGCGAAATCTCATTCCGAAACGCCTTCCCCTGTTGCGCAATCCCGAACGGCAAATCCGGATAAATCGTATCCACCACGTTCCGAAAGTTCGTAAAAATCCCTTGCGCCGTCTCCGGCCTCAGGTACGCAATCGACGAATCGTCCGCCACCGGCCCGACGTGCGTCTGGAACATCATATTAAACTTCCGAATTTCACTCCAATTCTTCTTCCCGCAAGTCGGACATTTTACGTCTGCCGCGAGAAACTCTTTCGTCGTAATACTCTCCGTCGCTCCGTCGACCAACTTATCCGCCCGAAACCGCCCATGGCACTCCTTACACTCGACCAGCGGATCCGCAAACGTCGCCACATGACCCGACGCCTCCCAAGTCTTCGGGTTCATCAAAATCGCCGCGTCCACCCCGTACATATCATCGCGCCGATCCACCCAATAATTCCACCACAAATTCATCAAATTCCGCTTCAGCGCCACCCCGAGCGGCCCAAAATCCCACGTCCCCGCCATACCGCCATACACATCCGACCCCGGAAAAATAAACCCCCGCCGCTTGCACAAACTCACAATATCTTCTAACTTACTCATTTTTCTATTATATCAAACAACTCCTTAAAAAGCTATCTTCACATCTTCGCTTCAATGTGCTAAAATAAACTCATGCCGCGATAGCTCAGTGGTAGAGCACTTCCATGGTAAGGAAGGGGTCCCGAGTTCAAGTCTCGGTCGCGGCTCCAGAGAAAGCCCGCTAGCATCCGCTAGTGGGCTTTCTCTCTATCCCCGAGGCTTGAGCTCAGACCGAGTTCTTATGCGGTAGGAAGCGAGCAAAGAAAATGCTGATTTAATGCGGAAAATGTGTGTATTTACATATCTGTCTTTCCAGAGAGTAAAG
>CAYTZL010000013.1:0-21120 GCA_964442535.1 uncultured Candidatus Saccharibacteria bacterium
TATAGGTCGCGGCATTACTGCGCGGAGTGCGGCCAATCGGCGACTGGTCAATCACGATCGCCTTGTCGAGGAATTCGATGCCGTCGATACGCTCGTGGAGGCCGGCGACAGTCTGGGCGCGATGGAGCCGGGCGAGGAGTTCGTTGGCGAGGATTTCGTTAACAAGGGTCGACTTACCGCTACCGGAAACGCCGGAAACGACGGTCATGACGCCAAGCGGAAAATGAACGTCGATATTTTTCAGATTATTCTCGCGGGCGCCGACGACGACGAGCTCCTGATCCTTTTTCGGCTGGCGGCGCTTTTTCGGGACGGGGATTTCAAGCTTGCCGGAGAGATATTTGCCAGTGATCGAATTATCGTCTTTCGCGACTTCTTCGGGAGTACCGGCGGCGACGAGACGACCGCCGTTATTCCCCGCTCCGGGGCCGATGTCGACAATATAGTCCGCTGCGCGCATGGTATCCTCGTCGTGCTCGACGACGAGAACGGTGTTTTTGAGGTCGCGGAGGTGTTTTAGGGTTGCGATGAGTTTATCATTATCGCGCTGATGGAGGCCGATGCTGGGCTCGTCGAGGACGTAAAGCACGCCCTGGAGACCGGAGCCGATCTGAGTAGCGAGGCGGATGCGCTGGGCTTCGCCGCCGGAAAGCGTGTTCGCGGCGCGGCCGAGCTCGAGATAGCCGAGGCCGACGTCCTGCATAAACTGGACACGCTCGCGGATTTCCTTCAAAATCGGCGCGGCAATCATCTCTTCGGCTTCGGTGAATTTGAGGTCGTTTTTCAGGACTTCGAGCGTGGCGTCGACATCGAGATTACACATGTCGACGATATTTAGACCATGAATCGTCACCGCCAGCACGGACGGACGGAGGCGGGCGCCGTGGCAAGTCTGGCACTCACGGACGCGCATGAAGCGTTCGATGTCCTTACGGACGAAGTCCGACTCGGTCTCGCGGTGGCGACGCTCGAGGGTCGGAATGACGCCCTCAAAGGTCGACTGATAAGTCGCGCCGTCGCCCCATTTGCCGTGGCCGCTGACTTTGACGGTGTATTTTTCGTTCCCGGTGCCGTAGAGGAGGATTTTAATCGCTTCGTCGGAGAGCTCGCCGATCGGAGTATGAATCGAGAAACCATGCCTCTCCGCGACGGCGTCGAGACGTTTGAGCCACCATGATTCCTGCGTGACACGGTTAAACGGGCGGATGCCGCCTTCGGCGATAGTGAGATTATTGTTTAGAATTAGGTCGGGGTCAATCTCGAGGCGAGTGCCGAGCCCAGTACAAGTCGGGCAGGCGCCCTGCGGAGCGTTGAAGCTAAACAGGCGCGGCTCGAGCTCAGGAATTAGCTCGTCGGGATGCAACTCGCAAGCGTAACGCTGAGAAAACGTATAAACCGTATTACCCGAGCGATCTGGCACTAGTTCCGTCGGCACGGTGGCGCTCTCCGAATCGAGCCCTGACGGGCCGTGATTCGGACCCGCGCCAGCCTGACTATTAGTGCCTCCTGAACTAGCACCAGCATCGCTCGGGCCATGCGCTTCGATAGTAGTGGAGTTGTCATTTATTTTAAGCAGTTTGATAATTCCCTGCCCGAGGTCGAGAGCCTGTTCGACCGATCCGGAAATCCGGCTTAGCAGATCCGGCGATAACACGAAACGGTCGACAACAATCTCGATGTCGTGGCGGTCGTTTTTGTTTAGTTCGGGGAACTCGTCGAGAGCGTAAACAATCCCGTCAACCCGCACGCGCGAAAAACCTTTCGCCTGATACTGGTCGGAAATGTGCTGAAAACTACCCTTTTTCTGCGAAACGATCGGCGCGAGCAGCATCAGTTTACTGCCGAGCGGCAATTTCATAACTTCATTGATAATATCCTCGACGCTGCGGCGCTGGACTTCGCGATGACAAATCGGGCAATGTGACACGCCGACGCGAGCAAAAAGTAGACGAAGATAATCGTAAACTTCCGTTACCGTCGCCACGGTCGAGCGCGGATTGCGGCTGGTCGACTTCTGGTCGATCGAAATCGCCGGAGAGAGACCGGTAATCATATCCACGGCCGGCTTATCCATCACCCCGAGGAACATTCGCGCATAGCTCGACAGACTCTCGACGTAACGGCGCTGACCTTCGGCGTAAATTGTATCAAAAGCCAAGCTCGACTTTCCGCTACCGGAAAGCCCGGTAATAATCACAAGCTTATCCCGCGGGATGTCGACGTCGAGATTTTTGAGATTATGCTGGCGCGCGCCGCGCACTTTGATGTAATTGTCGTCCATTGCGGTATATTATACAGCGAAAGACCGAATTATTCAATGCTTCGCGGTGGGTATACTTTTAATAGACCCGCAAATGCGCCCGTCTTTACGGGGCATTTGCTCTGAGTGTCCAGCTTGGACACTCTTTTAGTCTATTAAAAGTATACCCACCGCGAAGCTCAATAATCCAGCATTTCGCTAAAAATAGTGGACGACAATTACAAGAGTTGGTTATTCGGAAGGCTGCAGACTTTGATACCAGAGCATCAGCTCCTCGGCGAGGTATTTTTCCTCATCGAGAGATTTGGCGCCGAAAGGTTTACCCTTCGCGAGAGTATCCTGGATTTTTTGGAGTTCTTCGAGGAAGCGCGGAGCTTGGCGATTGAGGCGATCCTGGCGGTATTTTTCCCAGCGTTCTGTCTCGTCGGCGCTCAAAGTTTCGGGGAAATTGCGAGCCTTATAATGAACGAATAGCTCCGGGAGGCGCTCGTCGTTGAACGGCGGATGAAAATCAGCCAACTCCTCGGCGTCATTGCGGCTCACGACCATACAGAGCTGCTGGTCCTGCCGGCTTAAAAAGCCGTCGTAGAGGGCCGATTCGACGTCTTCGGTTTTATAAGAGGTAGCGGCGTTAGCGCTTTTTGACATGCGTTCGATGAACTCGGGGTGCTTCAGGAGGCTTTGGAGGTTTTTCTCGACGGTTGCTTTGTCGAGCTGGATTTTCGCCCAGCCGTCATCGCGCTCCAAAACCTGCGCCGGTGCGACCGCTGGGCAGCGATTGTATTGCATTTTCTTAACAATTGGGAAGTAACCCTTCTCCCACGGCTTGCGCTCACGAAAAGGTTTGTTCGGGTCGACCTCGTGGTTCTTAATAGCTTCGGCCTCCTGCGCAAGGAGCTCGTCGAGATTATGCCGCAGGTCAAAAACCAGAACATTGCCATTCGGAGCAGGAGCAATCGGATAAGCGACCGTCGTATGGAGCGTCGCGGATGGATAACGGCCAGAACTATAGACGAAAGGCCGCGGGCGCTCGAGATTGACGAGGTCAGCGATAGCGCGCTTGTCACGGAGACGGTATAGGTAGTCAAAAAGCTGCGGCTGCTTTTCCTTGATGAGTTTCGTAACACTAATCAGCGCCTCGACATCAGAGAGAGCGTCATGTGCGTGTTCGTGGGAAATGCCGTTCTCCTTCGTAATCAGCTCAAGGCGGTTAGTCGGACGACCTTCCGGCGTCACCGGCCAGATAATCCCCTCCGGACGCAGAGCGCGCGTCATCCGTACCACATCGAGCAGATCCCAGCGGCTCCGACCGTCCTTCCACTGCCACTCGTAGGCGTCGCAAAAATTCCGCCAAAGCGCATTGCGCACAAACTCATCATCAAAGCGCACCGAATTATACCCAACAATGGTCGTTTTCGGCGTCGCGACTTCCTCGACTAGAAAACGGCAAAACTCGCGCTCACTAACACCGTCGAGCCGCGTCGAGTTCGGCGTAATCCCGGTAACCATAATCGCGCTCGGACTCGGCAAGGTATCATTCGGAAGCTCGACAAGCAGGTTCGTCGGCTCGCCGAGCGGCTGAAAATCTAGATCCGTCCGCATCCCAGCGAACTGCATAATACGATCGCCGCGCGGGTTCAACCCGGAAGTTTCGAGATCGTAGAAATAAAAGCTTTCTCGCATGGATTCATTGTAGCACAGAGTCAGGAAAAAGCCCACCGCGTGGGTGGGCTTTTTGAATTAGTCGTTGGCAACGAGTCGGATGGCAGGCTTGGCGGGATCGTCGGGCGATTGATAATCTTGGTAGGTCCACTGAGGATTTGGATCCTGATAAGCCCGATCCGGATCCGGCAATGCTGCCGGATCATCTAGCTCGGCGACCGCCTGCGCGGTACCATCCTCGCTCTTTGCGAGGAGCAGGACATCAATCTTTTTGATATCCAGTGGTGGTACGGATTTACGTAGGGCATTGGCCGCCAGGATACTGACCGCTTCGGCGGACGCTTGCATATCGTCGGCGGACGTATATGTATCCTCAGTAGAGGCGGTCTGCCGTGACATAGTCTCTTCCTCATCAGGGTAGATAGTCCGACCAAGTTCCTGGTCAAACATGCCTCTTCCGTGGCAACGGGAGCTACTATGGGGAACGCGACGGACCGGCGGGGACTGTACGGTTTTTGTAACCGGCCTACTAGCTTTAGTTCTTCCCCTTTCGGCGGCTTTCATCTCACGGTATAGTTGCTCCGTAAGCTTGAGTCGGTGCCACTTTCCGCTAAAGCGAATAATGGCCGCCTGCAGGAGCACCGTCAAGACCACCGTGCCCAGGATTAAGCCGTAGGCGATGGTCTCCTCGCGATTTGCGCCGAGAAGACGATAAATCGCTCCTAGATTCTCAACCATTATGACGAAAACCCCTACGGCGGAGATGCCCAGATAGAGCATCTTTACGCGGCCGAAACGACCGCTCCAGGTGCAAACGATCTTCCGATCCAATTGCTTGACACTAGTCCAGCCGAGAATGGCTGCACTGAGCGCCAATGTTGTCGCCAAGACAACGATTAATTCATACAATGTACTATTCACTTCTTTTACCCCCAGAAATGTTTTATTTGAACTGCAGGTACTATTTGCAGTCCATAATTCCATTGTAGCACACCATAAGCATTTTGTCAATACTAAAAACATATTTTTGGGGGATTTTGAGGATTTTACAGGGGTGGCGGATTTTGGGATTTTTCGGGGATTTTAGGGATTTTGAGGGAAAATTCCGGAATCGTCGGTTTTGAGCCAGTTGGCGATCTCGATAGCGGCGGCGGCGCCTTCGCCAGCGGCGGTGACGGCTTGCTGGACGGCGCCATGGCGGACGTCGCCGGCGGCGAAAATGCCAGGGACGACTGTCTGATGCAGGTATTCGGGGTCTTCGTTAGTCAAGATATAACCGCGTTCGTCAAGTAATTCGCGGTCAGAAAGTAGCTCCTCGGCGAGGCCGCGGAGGCATTCGCTCGACGGGCGTTTGCCGATGGCGACAAAAACATGGTCGAATTCGCGGAGCATTTTTGCGGTCGGCTCGACGTTTTCGCGGACCTCGATATTCTCGGCGCGGCGGAGGAGGTCCTGGAGGTATTGGTCGGCTTTGAGTTCGGAGTGCGTAATAAGGACGACGTCTTTCGCGAGGTCGGAGAGGTAGAGTGCTTCCTGGACGGCGGCGTTCGCGCCGCCGATCATGGCAACATGTTTACCCTGGGCGAGGGCGCCGTCGCAGAGGGCGCAGTAGGAGAAGGGCGGCGCCTCGCCGTGCGTGGGGAGGTTTAGACGGCGAGGCGCCGCGCCCGTGGCGACCAGAATGCTACGTGCTGTAGCCTTTTCTCCGTCCACCAGCAACTCGCAGCCCTGCGCCGAGCGACGCACTTCCGTACATTCACCGTAGCGAATCTCGGCCCCATAACGTTCGGCTTGCTGGCGCATAGTCCGGGCTAGCTCGGCGCCCGGGCCTTCAAAGCCCGGGAAATTCTCGAGGTCGGAGATTTCGTTGAGGGTTCCGCCGATGCTCGCGCGTTCGTAGATTTTGACGCCGAGGCCGGCACGGCGGGCGTAGACCGCTGCAGTCAAAGCCGCGGGGCCGGAACCGATGATGATGAGGTCGGTTTCTTGATGCGGCGCTTCTCGCGGCGCGAAATTGCGCACGTTTTCTAGCGGAGTCTCTTTCTTGACGGACTTTTTTCGCGTCGTTTCTTCTCGTTGTGCTGCCTGCTGCTGGAGCGGGTCTTGGTGAGAATCAGATACTGGCGTTTTGTGACGTGACTTCTGTTTTGACGACGCGTGTTTCCCCTCCGGAGAGGCGCCGGAAAAGACTGGCATGGCCGAATTTGAGTGCGGCTTTGAGCGGGATTTTGAAGATGGTTTCGGTCGAGGCTTCGACATATTAGCTAGCGGTCCCCTGGTAGGCCATGTAGAGCTGGATGTAGAGGTCTTTGAGCTCGTCGTTGAGCTTCTTGAGGTTTTCGTCACGCTCGATCGGCATAACAATGAAGCGGAGAGGCTTACTGTAGCCGCCACAGATTTCTTGCGTATCGCCGTAAGCGAGGTCGCCGGACATGGTGATCTGGCGGACGCCGCCGAGTTTCATGCCGACGACACCTTGAGTCCAGCCTTCGATGAGGCCACCGGACGGATCGAGTGGTGATTGGAGAGATTTCGGGTCTTCGGCATTATCGAAAGAAGAATCGAAGATTGTCCCGTCGGCACACCAACCGATATAGTACGCCATATAATCAGTGTCGTCCTCTGTTAGTTCCTTGCCAGTGCCGGTTTTGAGGTCCTTGGTATCAAGAGGCTTGCTGTTCGCGGTAGCTTCGTTGTAGGCTTTAACTTCGGACTTATAACTGCTGAAATCTTTGAAATACTGGTCAGAAAAGGGCTTCGCGGCGGTTTCGATTTCGGCTTTCTTAGCGTCGTATTGCTTCATGACTTCTTCGGTGTTAGCGTCGCTAGTCTGCGTCGAGCTGCCCTGGCTATTCAAGACCACGAACATGTAGGTTAAAATCGTCGACCCGAGCAAAAGAATCGCAATAATGATAATGATTACACGCTGTTTGACGCTAGTTCTTAACTCTTTTTGATCCATTTTCCTCCTTTGAGTGCTGAATTTATGCGAATTACCGGTTAGACAATTTCCGCTCCGAGCCCGACAACTTCTTTAGTAACTTTATCCATTATAGCAGAGATTTCGGACTGTTCGAGGGTTTTCTCGGGACTGGAGAATTTGAGGTGGAAAGAAATGTTTTTCGAGGGGTCTTCGGGAGTGGCTTGATAAATCGAGGCTGGAGTGACGTAATAAACGAGACTTTGCGCAGTGAGGGTCTGGGCGATGGCGTTATAGAAGCGCCCGAAAGCGGCGTCGCTGGCGACTTTTAAGGTGAGGTCACGCTCGACAAACGGGAAACGCGAGATGCGCAGGTTCGGCGTGATTTCGCGCGGGAGGTCGAGGAGCACGTCGAGGTTTAGCTCGCAGGCGGAAACTGGCTGGTCGATTTTCAGGCGGCGCAAGACGGCGGATTTAACCTCGCCGAAAGCACCGATAATCTCCCCGTTCAGGAGAATATTCGCGCTCCAAACCGGCTCGAGATAAGGAAAAAGCTCGGCGCCACGCGAATTCGGCGTCATCTGGGCGTATTCGAGAGTAATTCGAAGACCCTTGCGGGTGGCGGCGAGGAGCTGCGCTTTAATATGGTAGAAATCGCCGAGCGAAACGATGCCGAGATTCGTGCGCATGAGTGGCGTGCCGTCTTCGTTCATGCCGAAGCTACGCCGAGTAACCTGATTAAGCTCGTAGAGCGTGAAATTTTCATGACCAGTCTTAATATTTTCACGAACCTTACTGAGGAGGCTAGGGGCAATCTGTTGGCGGAAGCATTGAAGGTCGGGCGAAAGCGCGTTCGTGATTTCGTAGCTTTCGGCGGGATCCTGGCCGACCTTCGCGAGTAAATCTTTGCTGACGAAGGAATAAGTCAACAGCTCGTGCATCGCGAGGCGATCAGAGAGAATCGCGCGCAGCTCGGACTTTAGCGACCATAGCGACGGGACCGTCGTGCCAGTAAACGGGCGCTCCGGGAGCTTGAGCGGGATGTTATCGTACCCGAGCAGGCGGCCGACTTCCTCGATGATATCCTCAGGGATATGGATATCGGTGCGCCAGACCGGAACGGTGATTTTCAGGAGCGAGTCGTTTGCTGTTTTATCGGCTTCGACGACGAAACCAACATTCTCCAAAGTCTTCGTAATTGTCGATAGATTATACTCCGTACCGAGGGTGCGGTTAATTTGTCCCGTTGTAATTTTTACAACGATTTTGCGTTGCTTCTCGGGATATTGGTCAACAATCGCAAGCGGAGCTTCGTCGCGATCGCGGAGAAAGTCCATCAAAACCGGGAGCGTCATCGCGGCCGGCTGCCCCTTCGTAAAGCGAGTAATCGCCTCGGAGAAGATGCCGTGCGCCATCTGAGTTTTGCGGAGATGATAGAGAGAGAAAGTCGCGCTTTCGAGGATGACACGCTTTGTACTGGCGTCGATTTCGGTATTTTTCCCACCCATAGCGCCAGCGAGGGCGACTGGAGTATTGTTTGAAGTAATTAAGATATCGTCGGGACTACATTGAATAGTTTTCCCGTCCAGCAGTTGCAATTCCTCGCCAGGCTTCGCGGCGCGGACGATGATTTTTGCGTCTTTTGTACCGCCGACGGCGACTAGCTTGTCGTAGTCGAAAGCGTGAAGCGGCTGGCCAGTCTTGAGCATAAGGTAATTCGTCAGGTCGACGAGCGGGCTGACCGTACGCATCCCGGCTTTCGCAAGAAAAACCTTCATCGGGGTGAGATATTTATTCGACTGATTGTCGGGGCGTTGGTCAAAAATCGCACAGCTATAGCGCGGGCAAAGCTCAGCATCGGCAATCTCGACATCAATCGTAAGCTCGTCCGAGGGCGTAATCTTAACCGGACGGTCGAGATCGGCGAAAAGCTCCGGCTCTTCGAATTTCTGCCCTAAAATCCCCGAAACTTCGCGAGCAAAACCGATCAGCCCGAAACAATCCGGCCGATGCGTCAGAGATTTGTTTTCGACGTCGATGATGATGTCATTTAGTTCAAAAGCTTCGGCAAAATCGTCTCCAGGCTGGCCATTGTAGGGGTGAATCTCGGCTATACCCTCGTGATCAGCACCAAGATCAAGCTCGTCTACTGCGGCAAGCATGCCGTTCGACTCGTAGCCGCGAAGATTCCGAGTACCGAGGCGAAAATCTTCGTTGCCGAAGGTCGACGGAACGATCGCGCCAGGGGCGAGCCAAACTGCCAACATCCCAGCATGAACATTCGGCGCGCCACAGACAACCTGTACGGTCTCGCCGTCGAAGAACTCGGCGATATGCGCTCCGGCGTCGATCTGACAAAGGGTAAGATGTGTATCGGGGATTTTCTCGGCGGTGACGACCTTGACGATATAGGCGTTGCGGTATTTCGGGGCGAGATCGATTACTTCTTCGACCTCGACGAGGCGCGAGCCAATCAGGTCAATTAGCTCTCGGTCGGTCATGCCGTCGGGGAGAGTGATATAGTGTTTAAGCTCTAGTAGTGATATTTTCATTAGAATTCCTCCAGGAAGTCAAGTTTGCCCGATTCGAAATAGCGTACGTCGCTAAGACCGTATTTTAACATCACAAGACGGTCGATACCACCGCCCCAAGCAAAGCCGCGGTATTTTTCGGGGTTAATCCCGGCCATTTTGAGGACGTTCGGATGAATCATACCGCAGCCAAGCATCTCGAGCCAGCCGCTACCGCCGAGCGACGCTGGGCGCTCAATCAGCAGCTCGGCCGACGGCTCGGTGAACGGAAAGAAGCCGGGCTGAGTCTTAATCTTGAGCTCTTGTCCGTAATAAGTCTCGAAAAATTGCTTCAGAACGCCAAACATCTGGCCCATAGTCGCGTCTTCGGAGACGAAAACGCCTTCGCACTGATAGAATGTATGTTCGTGAGTCGCGTCGACATCCTCGTTGCGAAAAACCCGGCCCGGAATCACCACGGCGATTTCGCGACCGCGGGCGAGCTGAGCCACGTGCGACTTCAGAGCGCGCTGCTGCATAGTCGAAGTATGTGCCGGAGGAATGAAGCCTTCCTCGGTGCGAAAAGTGTCGTAGCCGTCGCGCGCGGGATGTTCCGCGGGAAAGTTTAAACTATCAAACATATGATATTCGTCGTCAAGCTGATACGGCTCCATAACATCGAAGCCCATGTCGCGATAAATCTCAACCACGCGGTCTAGCTCACGCATCAGCGGATGTCGCGTACCGAGAGGCGGGCGAGAGATCGGACAATTCGGGGCGGCGGGAGCGGAGATATCAATCGGCTCGACCTCGGCGCTAGCATTCGCCTCCTCGGCGGCAGCAATCTGCGCCAGGAGACGCTGTTTCTTCGCGTTCATCTCGCGACCAAAACGACCACGCTCCTCCGGAGGTAAATCTTTAATCTTCGCATACTCGGCGTTGAGCTGTTTGAGTTCGGATTTTAGCTGATTGAGATCTAACATGAAGTAATTATACCACGCTCCCTTAGAGAAAGTGTTGTAAAAAACACAACATTTGTGGAAAATTGTGGTTTTTGGGTTGAAAAATACGAGATTAGATGAAGATAATACAGATGAGAGAGATAATCGCGAGAGCGATGAGGACGAACCAGACCCAAGTGAACTTGCCGGTTTTTTTCGTTCCCTCGATGTAGGTCGAATCGTCGACGTAGTCGGGGTCGTGGCGACGTTCCGCCTGCGCACGGGCGCGCAAGTCGGAGGCGATGCGCCGGTCGAGATCCGTGTTTGTGTCTTCTTTTGATACCATAATGCCCATAAAATACCCTTTGCGTTTGCTGATTAACTTTTTGTACTTTTCAATTGTAACACACGTGTGGTATAATTAAGAGAATATCAGTGTAAGGAGGTTTAAATGGCAAATCAGAAGCCAAAGAAATCCGGAAAGAAGCCAAGTCCGAAGCCAGAGAACAAACAGGCGTCGGCCGAGGCAGCAGAAGTAAAGGATGAGAAAGCTACGAAGACAGCGAAGGAGACGACTGCGGTTTCCTCTACCTGCGAGAAGCCAATGAAGGGATTTTTCGCGCGGAAGTGCGATCCGAATGAAAATATCGTGACGATTTTTAAGTCGCCGAAGATTTGGGGCGCGCTGATTGGCGAGGTGATCGGTACGATGTTGATCACGATGTTCTTCCTGACGGTCGGAGTACAGCCGCTGTACTTGATTTTTGGGTTGGTTTGTGTGTACATCGCGGTAGTTGGGCTGTCGGGTGCACATCTTAATCCGCTTATTACGGCGGGGATGATGGCGACGCGGCGTGTTTCGGCGATTCGCGGGATTCTTTATATCCTAGCGCAGTTGCTCGGTGCGTGGGTTGGTTTAATCTTAATCAATGCCTTCCGCCTCGGTAGTGGTACGACGCTTGACTTACCGATGATGACGGAGCTGACTGGCGAAGGTTTCTGGGCAGCGGCGCTAGTTGAGTTGCTGGGTGCTGGGGTGATTGCGTTTTGTTTCGCACGAGCGTTACGCTATGCGCGCAAGCAGCCGTTGGCTTTTGCGCTGACCGTGACTAGCGGGATTACACTTGCGGTAATCTTCGGTATCGTAATTGCACAAAACTTCTTCGGTACGAATAATTCCTTCGTATTTAACCCTGTTGTAGCGCTAATGTATCAGATTTTGCCGACGGCGGCCGATGGGTTCGGTGAGTTGGCTCAGGCGGCGGGTTTGGCGCTTGCGGCGTACATCGTCTTCCCGATTCTCGGCGGCATCATCGGATTCTACATTTCCGATATCGCGACAAGGTTATCTTGTGGCGGGTACTTCTGTGAATGCGACGACGAGCTTTGTTGCAAGAATAAACAGGCGTAACAAAAGACCACCCTTCGGGGTGGTTTTTTGATGGGGCGATTTTTGTGAGGATTAGGATGTTTTGGACGGAGTATGTTATAATAAGGTCATGTCTAAAACACGAAATCAGCCGTCGAAAGAGCGCAATCACGATGATTATCAGGGAAATGTGGGTACGGAGCGCCCGGAAAATATGGTGCGTGATGAGGTAGGAACGGCGGATGTTCTTGAGCGGACGGTGTTTTCTGAGAAAAAGCAAGTCGAGAAGTCGAGCGGGGAGAGGCGTCGCGAGAAGGTGGATTTTGACCGGAACGAGGCTAGCGTCGAGAGACGCGAGAAGACAGATGCGGGCAGAAATGAGACCGATGTTGAGAAGCATGAGAAGGCTGAGCCGAGGATGATTCGGCCAGAGAAGGGGGAGCGGCCGAAAAATGTACGAGTCGAGAAGGTTGCGGGGGTGGAGTCGAAGAAGACTGAGCGGAGACAACGTGCGAGAGTGCGGACCGAGGAGACGAAGAGTGCGCAAGAAAAGGGGGTTATCGGAACTAGGACAGAAGATGAGGCGAAAACGGGGAGCGTAGCGAAGGCGGAGGGTGGCGCGAAGACGGTGAACGGGGCGGGTGAAGCTGTGAAAATTCGGGTGAATACCGGAAAAAATTCACGCGCGAAAGGCGGAAAAAATGCGCCAAAGACGTCGGAGGCGACACAGAACGTAAAGCCTGAGACGCCCGAGAAGGATAGATTCAATGAGGAGAAGTCCGAGCGGCGAAGGCGACACGAGAAGAAAGCGAAGAAGAAGGCAAAAGTCTTGCGACGGAAGCATACGATGCCGGCGGTGTTGCGGATTTTGTGCACGGTATTATTACTGGCAGGAATGTCGGTGGTTTTTGCGTGGTTCTTGTTGTGGCGGCAGAAAATGGGTGATTTCGGGGAGACGCTGGAGTTTATCAATGAGAAGCCGAATCTGTTCGCTTATAGTGGGTTGGTGATTTTTATGCTGATGGCGGTGGTTGTGGCGGCGACTTGGCGGCCGTGCCTGACGGTAGGGTTGACTTTTGCGCTGCTGAGTGTTGTGACTTACATAAATATGCAGAAGACGGAGCTGAGGAATGCGCCACTGCTGCCGGAGGATTTGTTATTGGCGGATCAGGCGGGGGATATTATGCAATTTGTAGATATTTGGAGTATCGTGCGGCTAGTGGCGGGGATTGTATTAGTCTTAATCGGGACGAGTTTGCTTGAGCGATGCGTGCGAAAGGTGATTGGGCGGGAGACGAAGCGGCTGGCGTGGTGGGATCGCTGGGCGTTAGTACCGAGGACGGCGCTGACGATGGCGGCGTTGGCGGGTCTGGTTTCGGTGACGGCGCCGATTGTTCAACGCAAGGAGCCGGAATGGCTGGCAGAGGAGCTGAAAATTCAGGATTGGAATCAGACGGCAACTTACAAAGATAATGGATTTCTAATCGGATTTTTGTATAATATGGGGGCGTTGAATGCGCCGAAGCCGGACGGGTATAGCGAGGAAGCGATGAAGGAGATTGCGCAGCGATATCGGGCGATGAAAAAAGCGGATAACGAGCGATTAGAACTTAATGAAGTGGTTGACAATTTGATTGTGGTTTTGGACGAGACGTTCTATGATCCGGCGCTGCTGACGAAGTATTATGCGCAAGCAGGTGGGGATGTGACGCCGAATTTGCATGCGATTTTCCGGAACTATCCGAGCGGATATATGTATTCGCCGGAATATGGTGGAAATACGGCGAATGTGGAGTTTGAGGTGTTTACGAGCTTGTCGAACTATTGGGCGCGAACTTTCCCTTATGTGCATGCGATTTCGAAATCGAACGGAGTGTTGGCGGTGCCGGATTGGACGAAGAACTTTGGGTTTGATACGCTAGCGATTCATGCGTATGACGGAAATATGTATAAGCGAAATATCGTGTATCCGAAAATCGGGTTTAACGATTTTATCGACGAAGAGCGGATGGAGTTTAAGGAGCATGAATACTTTAGTAGTTATATCAATGATCGCTCGGTGTTTCAGGAGGTTTTGCGAGCGCTAAAGGATAGTGATGGGCCGATGATGATTGGGGCGGTGACGATGCAGAACCATATGCCGTATGATTCGGCGTGGTATCCGTCGCTGGATTTTACGTTGTATAATGTCGAGCATCCGATGTTGGAAAATAGTTTCCAGAGTTTACACTCAGCGGACGCCTACATTGGGGAGTTTCTCGAGGAGCTGGATCAGCTTGACGAAAAGACGGTGGTGCTGTGGTTTGGGGATCATGCGGCGGGGCTGCTTGATGCTTATACTGATTCGGAGGACAAGGACGATCGCGATACTGCGCATTTGACGCCATATTTTATCTATGCGAACTTTGAGATTGAGAGCGAGTTTACCGAGGCGGAGGTGCGAGAATTGAATGCGGAGCTGGGGTTTGAGTTTCCGCGACGACTGAGGGGGATTGATCTGCCGGTAACGACGCCGAATTGTTTGCAGAATACTCTGTATGATGTTCTAGGGGTGGAGAAGCCGAGTTTACTGTATCTAGTTGATGCAGTTTGTGAGAGTACGCCGATACTGGCGACGTCGTATGTGGCGGGAGAGGCGCTTGAGGAGACACAGGCGCTGAAGGATTATGAACTGACAAACTACGATGTGTTAGGCGGGAAGCATTATTGGGACGGGGAGTAGACGTCGTATAGGAGGTACGTTTGCTCCTGTTCTCGAGGCGCGTCGCGTCAGCCCGCCGTCGCGGGTGCCGCGCGCTAGTGCTCGTCGTAACTCCGTACCCTCTTCAAACAGGAGACAAACGTGCCTCCATACACACCCAACCCTATCGCACCTAGTTTTTTGGGAAAAGTGGGGTTGTTGGTTGAATATCAAGTGAATCCGAGGCTGTAGAGGTTTCGGAGGGGTCGTAGCTAAAGATGTCGGCGATTTTCGCTGCGGTGTCGGGGAGGAAGACAACAAGCAGGGATGATACCGAAAGCAACTTGCCGACGAGGCCGTTAAGGACGGACTCGAGTTGCGCCGTGGCACCTTGTTTGGCGAGTTCCCAAGGTTTCTGTTCGTCGATCGACTTGTTAATTCCCTGTATACGCTGCCAGAGCAGCGTAAAAGCCTTCGCAAATTCAAACTTATCCATAAGAGCGGTAAACTCAGCATCAAGCTTCAGCTCGCGCGGGAGCTTAGGGATATGGTTCTTATTGCAGAGGGTCGCGAGGCGCTGGACGAGATTGCCGAGGTCGTTCGCGAGTTCGTTATTATAAGCGGCGTCGAATTTCTCCCAGGTGAAGTCGGAATCGGCAAAAGTGTCGATATGGCGCAGAAAAAAGTAGCGGAAGGCGTCGAGGCCATGGCGTTCGAGTACTTCGATCGGGTCGACGACGTTGCCGATGCTTTTGCTCATCTTTTGGCCGTCGGCGAGGACGTGGCCGTGCGTAACGATCCGGCGCGGGAGCGGCAGACCTAAGCCGAGCAGGATCGCTGGCCAAGTAATAGCGTGAAAACGGAGGATATCCTTACCGACAAACTGCGCGGTCGCGGGCCAAAAGTCGGAAATATCGCGGTCGGGGTAGCCGAGAACTGTGATATAGTTCGAGAGGGCGTCGATCCAGACGTACATGACCTGATCCTCGTCGCCAGGGACGGGGACGCCCCAGCTGAGCTGGCCACGTGGGCGAGAAATCGAGATATCCGGAGCATCGTCGAGGAGACGGAGGATCTCCTGTTTGCGAAATTCGGGGAGGATCGCAAGCTCATCCGTCTCGATCTGGCGACGGATCTCGTCGCGAAAATCGGCGATGCGCAGGTAATAATTCTTCTCGGAGAGACGCTGGTAAGGCTTCTGATGATCGGGGCAGACGCCGGAATTTTCTTCGTATTCCTTAGCGGTGACGAAACGCTCGCAGCCCTCGCAATACCAGCCGTCGTATTCGGCGGAGTAGATGTGCGGAGTGAGCTTTTGCCAGATTTCTTGGCAGCGGCGGACGTGTTCCGGATCGGTCGTACGGATAAAATCGGTATAAGAAATGTCGAGGCGGTCGATAAAAGTACGAAACTTGTCGGAATTGAGCTTCGCGTATTCCTCGACACTGAGGCCGTTTTTCTGAGCGGAGCTGAAGACTTTGTTGCCGTGTTCGTCGGTACCGACCTGGAAGCGGACTTCGTCGCCAAGCAGGCGGCGGTAGCGAGCGTAAGTATCGGCGAGAAGGTAATCTAAAGCATGGCCAATATGAGGATGACCATTAACATACGGAATTGCGGTACAGAGGTAAACTTTCGACATGATATGTTTATTATAGCACAAAGGCGTATTCCGATAAAAGTATTGACTTTTTTGATGATGTGTGCTATAATGGTAGGAAGCGGTGCCTTTGTGCCGCGAATTGGCGATTGCCAAGTATTTTAAGAGATAGCTTGAGATTTGTTAGGAGCGTGATTAGTGATGAGTGAAGCTATCATCCGGGAAGAGAAAGTCGAAAAGCGTAAACGTAAAAGCAGCACACTTGATAACGCAATGGGGCACTTTTGTGCCGTTGCGGAAATGCGCAATTTATGCAGCAATCCCGCGGCGTCAATCTGGGGGCCAAAGCCCTATGATCTGTCGATGATTGACGCGATTGTGAAGGCGGCGGATGGCAAAGAGATCCGGCTATTCGCGACTGAAAGGTGGCCGGGGCCTCCGAAATGGTGCGCGAGTGCGCGCGCCGGCTTCACCGAGGCGTTCTATGGTCACTGGGGCCACCCAGTAATCGAGTGCGCCGTAAATGGTGAACGGCTCATGCTGCTGAGTACGTTCCATAACGGAATGGTCTGGCTGAAAGGCCGGAACTTAGACACTGGGCGGATAGAAACCGTCCCGGCAGCATCATTGACGGGCTATCGCCCGAGACATATCGCGATTGCTACTGGTCTGCGCAACCGCGATGGCAGCTATCAGCTGATTGAGCTGCCCAAGCTATCGAAATGACCACATGGCCCCGTCTGGGGCCATTTTTTAGTTCTGTAAACTTTCGGATCGAGAGATGGAGGTTGACTATTATCCTTGTGACGCCGGCCACTCGATGGGACTAAGAGGCGTTTTGCGAGAGGCGATGCCAATCCTGGAGCGAGAGATCTCCGGCGCGGGCGTCGGGATTAAGACCTTGCGACGCTAGGAGGTCGCGCCAAAATTCCTTCGGGCGGGGCGGCGTGGCGAGGTTTGCGCTGAGCTTCTTGCGGGGACTGGAGAAGCCGCGGCGCGCGAGCGCGAGATCGGCGGGAGGGATTTCGGGGGAGTGCGGAATAAGGACGAGGACTTGGCTATCGACTTTTGGCGGCGGAGTAAACTCGGCGGCTTTGACGAGCGGTCCGAGCTCGACGGCGGCGAGGTTCTGGACGGTGAGGGAGAGGAGGGTGTGGTCGCCAAGATCGGCAGCGACGCGCTGGGCGACTTCTTTTTGGATGAGGAGGACGATTTTACTGGGGCGCGGCTCGACTTCGAGAAGCTTCGTGATAATCGGCGAAGTAATATAATAAGGGATGTTGCCGGCGACGACGTAAGGGCGGCTGGTAGTGAGCTGCGCGAGGTCGGCCTGGAGAATGTCGGCGTTAACGACTTGAAGATTCTTCCCAGGGAAAGAACCGGGGAGCTTACGAGCGAGGTCGGTGTCAAATTCGATTGCGATAACTTCTCGGAAGCGACGCAAAAGGCTAGAGGTGAGCGTGCCGAGGCCGGGGCCGATTTCTAGACAGAGTTCGACGTCGGGAACTACGGCGAGGTCGGCGATCTCGTCGAGGATGGCGCGGTTTTTGAGCCAGTGTTGGCCGAGCGACTTTTTGTTTTTCATAATTCCCTACTCGAGGCGGAGACTAGTACCAGCCCCGCTCCAGCTTAAAGGCGAGGGCCTGTTGCCAGCCGCCGTAACGGCCAGTGACGTACTGATGCATCCAACGAAGCTGCGTAATCGGATTCGTCCGCCAGTCGGCACCCATCGAAGCCATTTTCTCGCCCGGGAGAGCCTGCGGAATACCATAAGCACCAGAGGAGGCATTTTGAGCGTCGACACGGCAGCCAGATTCGTGATAGATGATGTAGATCGCGGCTTCGAGGTCGCCCTCGCTAACGCCAGCCTCACGGAGCCAGCCGACACAGGTCTGTTGCTCAGGGGCGATCGAAGGCTTCGCGCCAACGACGACAATTTCCGGAACCGGCTCGGATTTCACCTCTTCGGAGGCTAGCTCGCGGGAAACTTCGACGTTGTCCTGGAACTGGACAGAGTAGACGCTTTCCTTGCGGCCGTCTTCGCCGGCTTGTTTCAGGTAAGTTTCGCCCTTCGCGAGATTATAATCGTACTCGGTCTCGGTCGAATAAGGGAGAGATTCCTCGACGGTAATTGTCCGGCCGCCATTGCGCTCGACGCGATAAGTCGAAACCGCACCAGTTTCGAGGAAGCTAGTATTTACCTCGGTGGTAAAACTATCGCCATCATAGACCGTCAGGCCGGCCTCCATAGCGATCTGTTTCGGGTCGTAGCTAGCGGTCATGAGATAATGTCGCTCGATCCCGTCAATAATAATAGCCGGGCGGGCGCGATAGATATTAATATTATAATCGCTCTCGATCGTCGTATTGAGAGAAGGCTCGACGATATCGGTCTCGGCGACGGTAATCTGAGAGCGCTCGAGGACCTCCGCGACGGTAGCGGGGCCGGTCTTTACGGTAACGTAAGCGCCTTGGTCATAAATCGTGACGAAAAATTCCTCGCTAACCGAGCGAATCGGGGTACCGTCCTCAGCAAAAGCCGGCTCAGGGGTCGAGAAAAAGCGGAGTGACAAAAAAGCACCAAAAAAGGCGATCAGGAGAGCGCAAATACCATAACTGAGGCGAAATCGTTCTAATTTCATAATTTTCCTTTTTAATTATAGCAAATTCAGATGGTTAGGACAAGGGGTATTCTTATATTATAGCAGAAAGTTATGTTTTTGGCAATGATTTTGACACTTTTTTGGGCTTTGTTGCATAATCATCCATCTAGCCAGCTATGCGGAGGCGCTTTGCATGGCTGACTATTGAATTATGCAACAAGACCACTTTTTTGGCGAAAGGCGGGGTTTCACGCCTGGGGGCTATTTCCAGCGCTTGAGGTGCGGGAAGAGTTCTTGGCAATGGGCTTTCATTTCTTCTTTTGTCATGCCGACTTCGGGGCCAAGTTCGGCGCATTTCTCGATATACGACTCCATATCAGTGCAGCCGTCGGTAAATTCGCCGTTTTTATAACAATAGACGCAGTACTCGGCGCTCGGGCTACCGTCTTTGTTGGTGCCGAGCTGGTCGTCCGATTCAAGTGGCATGCCGCAGCTTTGACAAAGTTTCTTTTCCATGGTTTACCTCCGATATTTTTTGTAGGGGTTAGTTTTATTATAACATAGGTTGGGTGGGGTGGGGATTTTGGGTAGTAAATTCCAGGTCATGAGGAGCTAAAAGTATAGGAAATCTGACATTTTTTGTAAAAGATTCTTGACATTTTGTCGGGAAGTAGTATAATGGAAGAAAAGAAAGGTGGGCAGAAATGGGAGCGATGCTGGGTCAAAATATCGAGAGGTTGCGCAAGGAGAGGAGACTTACTCAGGAGCAGGTGGCGAGTGAGCTAGGGATGAGTAGGCCGACGTATATTAATATCGAGAGCGGGGAGCGCGATTTGGGGGTGTCGGAGTTGGAGAGGTTGGCGGCGATTTTTAAGGTGTCAGCGAGTGAAATTTTAGGAAGCCCGCGAAATAACGAGAAGTTCGAACAGATGTATTTTTATATTTTGCGGAAGTTTCGGCGCGGTGTGCCGAAGACGAAGTTAGCAAAAATGCTGTATTTGGCGGATTTTAGTTATTTTTATGATAATTTGAAGCCGATGAGTGGGGTGGTGTATATTCGGCGGGATTATGGGCCGGTGGCAGATATATTTTTCGAGACGACGGATAAATTGTTCGATAGCGGGAAGATTAGGATTAAGCCGCTGGACCGAGCGATGATGATTGAAGCGGCGTCGTTACAGGAGAGCGATGATCTATTGAACGATGGTGAGAAGAGGCGACTGGATGAGATTGTGGAGTATTGGGGGGATAGGTCGACACAGGAGATTGTGAATTTTACGCACGAGCAAAAGCCGTGGCAGTCGCGGATGGACGGGGAGGAGATACCGTATATTTCGATAATTCAGGAAGATCCGAAGCATGTTTACACATCCGGTCAGTAGTGGGAGGGGTTTGTTTCGGGTGGAGTTTAATGAATATACGGAGAGGCATTTTCGGAAGCGGTTTGCGAAGGATTATAAGGGGAGGCAGTGGGAAATGACCGAGCGGGCGATTTTGGACGATTTGGCTCATCTAGGGCACGGTGAATATGCTTTACAAAAGACACAGCAGGTGGACGAACTGTGGCATGAGGGAGATGTGTGGGTTTTTAAGTATGATTTCCGGGTGGCGCAGACGAGCGTGTCGACGAAAAAATCGGGAAATAGAGTGGTGGCGGTGCTCGATGCGGCGGCGGGGGAGATCGAGATAGTGCTAATGTACGGGAAGACGGATTTGCCGAAAAATATAGGAGAGACGCAGTATATCAAGCGGGTCGTGAATGAGGTGAGGCCGGACGTGGGGTGGTGAGAGGTTCTTTGTGCGGGGCGGCAGTATTTGGTCGAATAGTACTGATAAACTCAACTATGTCGGCCAAACGGGTAGCTACTGGGCGTTGCGAGCCTATTCTAACGCCAAAAATGCTTTCTTTCTTAGCTTCTATATTGGCACCGTTCCATCCAACTATGTTGACCGCTACGTCGGTTATTCCCTTCGCTGCCTAATCCCTACCTCCTAGTCCTAAGCTAGGGAGGAAGGAGAGAATGTACGAACCGCCGCTCGGTTTTTCACACAAAGTCCACGTTCTGTGTTACTATAGAATTGTTCTCACAGTTTGCAGATAGAAGCAACTACCTTGTTGCAAGGCAGCAGGTTTGATTCTGAAGTAGGATGGCGCCGTAAGGTCCAGTAGTTCAGAATCATTCCTGGTTGCTGAGCAGGCTGTGAGAACACCCTTGCGGCGTCATTTTGTGTTCCGCAAGGCATTCAAACAACCAAAAGGAGGGCCTCATGCGGAGCAGGAATAGCAACTTTAAGGTAAAAGGCGTGACACAAAACGTCTTACGCGGAGCTGGATTTGTCAGCGTAGGAGTTTTTACGCTTCTCGGAGTTCTCGCCATCAGTCCGATTACAAACAAAGCCGATGCCGCTAATGGCTGGGATGAAGAGCTGAAGAATTATCGCGAAACAGCCTCAACAGTTACCTTATCTATGGACTCCGGCACAAACTCGGTAGTTAATGCTGGCAATACTAATACTAATGTCGGAGTAGTTAAAAGAACCGCCAGCGTAACGCTCGGAAATACTAATGGCTATTCAG
>CAYTZL010000014.1:0-20850 GCA_964442535.1 uncultured Candidatus Saccharibacteria bacterium
CCGTCTGGCTCGCGACCGATGAAGACCGCGAAGGTGAAGCTATTTCTTGGCATCTCATGGAAGTTTTAAAGCTGCCGAAACGCACGAAGCGTATCACTTTCCACGAAATTACCAAGCCCGCCCTCGAAAACGCCATTAAAAATCCCCGCACTGTCGATATGGACATGGTCCATTCTCAACAGGCTCGCCAAACTCTCGACATGCTCGTCGGTTACGATTTATCCGGCGTCGTCCGCCGTAAAGTCCCCGGCGCAATTTCGGCCGGCCGCGTCCAGTCGCCCGCCCTCCGCCTCGTCGTCGAGAAAGAACAGGAAATCGAAAAATTCGCCTCCAGCGCCAAGTTCAAAGTCACTGGAAAATTCCTCACTAAAGCCAAAGACGAACTCGCCGCCGTTTTAAATCAAACTTTCGCCACCGAGAAGACCGCCCAGAATTACCTCGAGAAAATCGCCAGCGCGAACTTTTCCGTCGCCGACATTACGACTTCTCCCGGCACTCGCCGCCCCGGCCCGCCGTTCACAACCGCTTCAATGCAAATCGAAGCCAACTCCCGGCTCGGTTTTTCCACTCGCACTACCATGACCGCTGCCCAGGCCCTCTATCAGGCCGGCTTTATCACCTACCACCGCACCGACAGCCTCAACCTCTCGAAACAAGCCATCGCCATGACCGCCAGTTACATCGAGGAACACTTCGGCAAAGATTACCTCCAAGTCCGCAATTTTAAGACCAAATCCGCCAGCGCCCAGGAAGCCCACGAAGCTATCCGCCCGACCCACATCGAACAAGAAGTCGCCGGCAAAAACGATTACGAACGCAAGCTCTACCGCCTGATTCGTAACCGCACTCTCGCTACCCAAATGGCCGAGGCTAAGACCGAAAAAACCGTTATTTCGATTACTAATGACGTCGAGAAGAAACATCTTTTCGAAGCCAAAGGCGAAGTCATCGTCTTCGACGGCTTCCTCAAAGTCGTCGGTCGCACTAAGGAAGATGAACTCCCGCAGCTCTCCATCGGCGACCCGCTCAAGTCGAAAGAGATCATCGCCCGCCAAAATTTCGCTAAACCGCCCGCTCGCTACACCGAAGGCTCACTCGTTAAAAAGCTCGAGGAGCTCGGCATCGGTCGCCCGTCGACTTACGCTTCGATTATGCAGGCGATTCAAAACCGTGGCTACGTCGTCAAGGGCGACTCCGAAGGCGAACCACGCGACGTCATCCAGCTTACGCTAGCAAAAGGGAACGTTAAACGCGAAATCGTCACTGAGAAAACCGGCTCCACGAAAGGTAAGCTCCTCCCGACGCCGATCGGCGAGCTGCTCGCTGGCTTCTTGACCGATAATTTTAACAACATCGTCGATTATAAATTCACCGCCAATATCGAAGAGGACCTCGATAAAATCGCCGAAGCTAAGCTTGAGCGCGTTAAAATGCTCCGTGATTTCTACGGTCCATTCTCGAAAGAAGTTGCTAAATCCGACGATGCTGCTCGCTACAACAACGCCAGGGAACTAGGCAAAGATCCGAAAACCGGCCAGCCGATTTACGCTAAAATCGGTCGCAACGGTGGCTTTATACAGCTCGGCGACAACGAAAAAACCTCCGGCCAGAAGCCCCGCTTCGCCCCTCTCCCGAAGGGAAAGACCGAAAAAACCGTCACTCTCGAAGAAGCCCTCAAACAACTCGCTATGCCCGCCCTCCCGCGCGAACTCGGCACTACGAAAGATGGCGCTACAATCATCGCCTCTAGCGGCCCCTTCGGCCCCTACCTTAAAGCCGGCAAATACAACATCCAGATCAAAGATTACGATCCCTACACCATCGATTTCAAAACCGCCGAAAAACTCTACCAGGCCAAAATCGATTCAATCATCGCCGACTGGGGAGATATCATGATCATCAACGGCGCCTACGGCCCCTATGTGAAGGGGCCCGGCCGCTTTAACAATGTCAAAGTCCCGAAGGAACAAGACCCGAAGAAAATCACCCTCGAAGAAGCTAAGAAAATGCTCGACGAAAAGCCCGCCCGCGGCGGTCGCTTCGGTCGCACAGCCGCTGCATCTAAGTCAAAGACTACGAAGACCGCAAAAGCTGCAAAAACCACGAAAGCTAAGACTACCAAGAAGACTACAAAGACCACCAGAGCTAAGAAAACCAGCTAAACAGCTATTTTCCTACCCAAATTTTCCATCAAATCTAAATAACGTTGTATTTTCTACAACCTTCATTGCATTCCACTCCTTTCTGTGCAAGAATAAGCATAAGCGTTTTCGAAGTCCACTCGATTTCTTTTACGTCGAACCTTAAGTATGGTTATTTTACCTACATCAGAAAGGAGATTGTCATGAAAATCTTATCCAGAATCAGTACCTTTATCGTTACTCTCGCGCTCGTTTTCAGCCTCGTCCCCGCCGCTTACGCCGGCACCAGCTCCGACACCGACAACGCCACCCCCGACATGCTCGTCCAAATCATTTCCGAACGCCTCAACATCCCCGGCGACATGATGACTATCAGTGAACTTGGGATCATCCCTAAGGACTCCTATATCTGGTCTAGCGATGGCCTCATTTTCTGCGATGTTTACAGCATCCTCCTCCCGCTTTACGACATTTATCCTTACCCCTCGATCTATTATCCCGACATCCTCGCGCGTGAAAATCATCTCGCGTCTAACGATGGACTCGAAGCCAACATCGCTGCCGTCCTCACCGGACTTGCCGAGCCAACCGCTTTTACCGACATCAACGTCATGACCAAAGCCGACCTTGCTGAGCTCGTCAATCGACTCGAGGCCAAAGATTACCAGCCCCTCGAAGCTCCGACCGAACTACCCGCCGATATTGCTGATACCGACTGGAATTACCGCACTTTCGGCTTCCGCAATGTTCAGCTTATCGCCCGCGACCAGATCCCCGACGCCTGGTACGACGATTTTCTCGCCCAAGGCTGGCAACTCGCCAGCGAAATTCCTGCCGAAACTTTAGCGAAGTTCAACGTCCCCGGTCTCTCGGCCGGCGCCGCAACCGTCTTTGCCGACAAAACTATCTATTTCCAGCCCTTTACGGACAGCTACACCTCTGTCGCCCATGAGTTCATCCATTATCTCGTTTATCGCGCCGGCATTTCTAATGATCGCCTTGCTGAATGTTATGAAGAAGCCAAAGCCGCCGGCATCAATCTCCGCGAATACGCCTGGACTAGCCCCAGTGAATTTTTCGCTGTCTTCATGGAACGTTGGATGACTAATCCGAAAGAACATGCCAAGCTCCTCGAGAGCATCCCGAAAACCGCCGCTCTCGCCCAAGAGCTGGTCAAAAACTACTCCGACTTAATCCAAAAATAACCATTCTCTCTGCGCCCCTCCCGGGGCGCTTTTTCTTATCAAGTTCTAAACCCAAAAATACAAAAAAGAATCCAAAAACTTTAACAAAAATTACTCATTTTCGTCCAAAAAGTGCTATAATAAACCTAGAAAGTCAACAAAATTACCGAAAATGCAATTTCATCGTTGACAGCAACATGAAATTATGCTATCATAAAAGCAATTTAAATATCAAATTTTATGTTTGGGTGGGGAGACGAAGGGAACCTGATGGACCAGAACGCCAGCATTATAGAAAACGCCATTTCGGGTAGCTTAAGCATCATTGAGCAGGAACGCGAACGCGAGATTATCTCTCGTCGCTTCGGCCTCACTGGCCCGAGAGAAACGCTAGAACAAATCGGTGAACTCCTTAATATCACTCGTGAGCGCGTCCGTCAACTCGAAAAGGCGATTCTTGTTCGCCTCCGTATCGGCGCCGAGGAAGGACATATTGCCGAGCTCGCTGCCGCTGAAAAATTAATCATCCGTAACCTTACCGAGCTTGGCCGTGTAGCCCGCACTTCTGACCTCGCGAAGCGAATCTACGGTCACGATTCCACCCCCGAAGAACGCGCAAAGCTCGTTTTTATCAGCGCTATTTCGAAGAATCTTACTCAAATCGACGAAAATGATAATTATTATTCTGGCGTCGGAATCGCGACTTACGGCGATATCGAGTCGATTCACGCTCGCGTCGACGAAGTAGTCGAGGTTATCCGTAAGCATGGCGAACCGATGACCGTCGAGCAGCTTGACAGCGTCCTAGATTATGAACACCCAGATAATATTCGTGCTATTGCGTCCATTTCTAAACAACTCGCAACGCTTAACGGCCTCTGGGGTCTCGCAAAATGGCCGACGGTTAATCCGCGCAACATCCGCGATAAGATCTTTGTCGTCCTCGAAGCCAAGAAAGAACCAATGCATTTCTCCGACATTTCTAAGGCGATTTCCGCTTCCGACTTCCGTCGCAAAAACGTCACTACTCAGGCTATCCATAACGAACTAATCAAGGATTCTCGCTTTATCCTCATCGGCCGCGGAATTTACGCGTTAAGCTCTTGGGGCTACAAGAAGGGAACTGTCGCCGACACGATTACGAATATTCTAAAAGAAGCCGGCGGCCCGCTTACTCGCGAAGAAATCGTCAAGCGCGTCCTCCGCGCCCGCAAAGTCAAAGAGACTACCGTCCTCCTCAACCTCCAGAACAAAGATCTCTTCGACAAAGTCGACAAAGATTCCTACAAACTCGCCGAAAAGCCCGAAAAATAACCGACAACAAAATTACACAAAAACTAACAAAATATAATACAATTAGAGTACACGATGCTAGCACACATTATTCAGTTCATTCTTCAACCTTACGTTTGGATTCCGATCGTCGGACTCCTGGCTTTTCTTAGCATTCGAAATTACCGTAAGCTTAACCGACTCAAAGTCCTCAATGTTGACTCGGTCTTGCTAATGCTCGAAATTCCCCGCACTAACGACAAGAAAGAGCTTGCCGCCGAGCAACTTTTTGCCAGTCTCCACGGCATCCTCCGTGATAAAGCCGAGCTAAAAAACTCCGGCGGCGTTCAGGAACACCTCAGCTTTGAGATTATCTCCGCTAGTGGCCAGATTCGCTTCTACATCTGGGTCCCAAAAGTTCTCCAGAATTTCGTCGAGGGCCAAATCTATGCCCAATATCCGACCGTCCAAATTTACCGTATGGACGAAGATTATGTCGACGATCGCGAAAAATATCCCGTCAAATATTCCGCCGAACTCACCCTAATCGAAAGCGACGCACTCCCGATTAAAACTTTTGATAATTTCGAGGTCGACCCGCTCGCCGGTATTACTGGGACGCTCGCGAAGCTCAATCCCGACGCCTCCGAAGAGCTTTGGATTCAAATCCTCACTCGCCCGATCGCCGATAGCTGGCGCAAACAAGTTACCGACAAATGGGTCCGCCGTGTCAAATCCGGCAAAAAATTCCTCAGTAACTCCTCCTCCGGTGTCGACTGGACCTGGATTATCGAAGCCCTCGGCGCTTTCTTCCGACCTCCCGCTGGTGGTACCGGCGACGATAAGAAAATCGAGCTTTCCGAACGCGACAAAAACCGCATCGCTAAGGCCGAAGAAAAAGCCACCAAACTCGGCTACGAAGTCAAAATCCGCCTCGCCTACCTCGGCAACGACCAAATTAACGCTAAGCTCAACATGCAAGCTCTCGTCGGTACGTTTAAACAATATAATTCCACAAATTTAAACGGTTTTAAACTCACCAACGGCAGTTTTAAGGACGACACTTTCGACGCCTACAAAATGCGTCAGTTCGCCGACCACGGCTTCATTTTGAACATCTCTGAGCTCGCTAGTATCTATCATCTCCCCCATACTAGCGTCGAAACTCCAAACATCGTCTGGGCCACCTCTAAAACCGCCGAGCCGCCCGCAAAGCTCCCGCTCATTACCGGCGATCCTGCTCACGACGAATCGATTTCTGCCTTCGGCCTGACGAATTTCCGCGGCATTAATCACCAGTTTGGCATGCTCCGCCGCGACCGCTCGAGGCACGTCTACATCATCGGCCAAACTGGCGCCGGTAAAAGCGGCATGCTCGAACTTTTCGCGCTTAGCGACGTCTTTTATAACCAGGGCTACTGCATTATCGACCCCCACGGCGACTTCGCCATTAACAATCTCCGCTTTGTCCCTGAAAATCGTATCCAGGACGTCGTCTACTTTAACCCCGCCGACACCCAATATCCAGTCGCCTTCAACCCGCTCGAGCTTTCCGACGCTACCCGTAAGCCAAACGTCTCCTCCGAAGTTATCGGCGTCTTGAAGCGCATGTTCGGCGACTCTTGGGGCCCGCGCCTTGAACATATCCTTCGCTATACCCTTCTTGCGCTTCTCGATCGCCCCGAGACGACCCTCCTCGACATCTCGCGCATGCTCACTGACAAAGATTTCCGCAAAGAAACTCTCGATTATTGTACCGATGTCACAGTTTTACAATTCTGGAAGCACGAATTCGGCCAATGGAACGAAAAACAAGTCAACGAGTCGATCGCCCCAGTTCTCAACAAGGTCGGCGCCTTCACTGCGAACCCGATCATCCGCAACATCATCGGCCAGCCAAAGTCCAGCTTCGACGTCCGCAAAATCATGGATGAAGGGAAGATTCTCGTCGTAAACCTCTCTAAAGGCCTCATCGGCGAAGACAACGCTGGCATTCTCGGCGCCTTCCTCGTCACTAAGGTCCAGCTCGCCGCCATGAGCCGCAGCGACATCCCAAATGCCGAAGATCGCCGCCCGTTCTACCTCTATGTCGACGAGTTCCAAAACTTCGCCACCGATTCCTTCGCCGTCATCCTCTCCGAAGCTCGCAAATACGGCCTTAACCTCACCGTCGCGAACCAATACATTTCCCAAATGACCGATTCCGTCCGCGACGCCGTCTTCGGCAACGTCGGTACGACTATCTCCTTCCGCGTTTCCGCCGACGACGCCCCGATCCTCGCCAAGCAATTCGAACCCACCTTCGACCAATCCGACCTCATCCAAATGAACAACCGCCATTTCGTCATCTCTATGATCATCAACGGCGAAAAAGCTCCCGCCTTCTCCGCGACCACCCTCTCCCTCCCGAAAACCCCGCAGGATAATTTCGACAAGATCGTCGAATCCTCCCGCCGCCTCTACGCTCGCTCCCGCACCGACGTCGAAGCTGAAATCCGCGCCACGATCGAACAGTCCGAAAAGTACAAAAAGGAGCTCTCTGACAGTGGTCGCGCCAGCGGCAGCAATGCCCCTGAGCCGAGGTATTCCTCCGAATCGAAATCGTCACGTAAGCCTACTTTTCAGTACAACCCGACTCCACAAGCCGATTTCCGCAAACTCAAGCTCTCTCCGAACGCCGCCGAAAACAAGTCTCGTCCTTCACTCAAAGACCTCGGAGTCATGGTTAAAGAGCGTTCGCAAGCGCAGCAACCAGCTCAGCAACAAGAGCAAAGAGAACAACAGCCGCAACAGTTGCAACCGGTGCAACAACCGACGCAGCAACTTCAACCAGCACAACAACCGGTGCATCAGCTTCAGCAGCCTCAACCAGCGCAACAATACAACACGCAAAGCTACCCTAATGATACTACACAACAATACACAAACAATGTCAATGTACAAGATGCTCAAACCGCCCAAAATTACCCTCAGTCCCCCGAAATCACTCCTACAGCGCCCATAGAAGCTCCCGAACGTTTCACAAGCTCCTACCCGCCAAGTAACCCCACTCCGAGCCCAAAACCCGCCAGAGAGTCTAAAAATGACCGTAAACGCAAAAACCGTAACCAGAATCGCCACAAAAACACCCCGAAACCCCCTCAAACTGCCCCGCAACGCAGCGATTATTCCGGCTATAACTCCGGCCCACGCCTCAACAGTACCCGCGAAGCCTCCGATAACCATAACAATAACCTGAACTCTCCGCGCGACAACGGTTATAATCCCCACAATAACAGCGATAATTTCACGATTCGACACTAACATGACACTCTACGAACTAGCACGCACCATTTTATTGCTCAATCGCCACCCGATCAGCAAAGTTCGCTTCGCCCGCACAATTTACTTCACTCATAAAGAGCTCGTCCGCAAGAAGTTCATGAAAATCGAAGATATCGCCTATATTCGCTCCCCTCTCGGGCCGATTCCGGACGGTTTTCTCTCTTTGCGCGATTACGCCGAAATCACCATCAAGCATAACCCGTCCGCCGGCCTCTCTTATGCCGCCGAGGAGTACACGATTAACCCCGACGCCCGCTCCGACGAAGAGACCTCCACGCTCGAGCAATATCGCGACATTCTCGCCGCCATCGAACGTACACTGACCGCTCTACAACCCTATACTACGCCCCAACTCGTCGATATCAGCCACTACGAACCGAGCTGGCTAGAACATTCCAACGGCGAAATCTACCACCTTAGCACCGCCGACCTCAAGGAAACCTTCCCGTTCTCGCCATTTTCGCCAAAACAGCTCAAAATCCGCCTCGTTCGCCCCAATAATAACAAAGCCGGCGCCCTCCAGGCGACTCTTCTTAAGGGTATGATCGCCGACATCGTCAAAGAAAGCACCGATCTCGAGTATCCCGACGACAAAAACACCGCTAAACCGCCCCGAAAACCCCTAAATCGCCCGTTCCTGCGCCTTAAATTCCGTATCCGCAAGAAACGGCCCGACGCAAATTCCGCCGCCCCTAGCGGCTCTAAGCAGCCCCAAAAGCCCACTGAGACGACTTTTCAAGGCAATACAACCGCCCAGCAGGGAACTAGGCCCGAGCAAAGTCATACAGGGGTAGAACAGGGAACTAAACCCGAACAAAACTCAACAAGGGTGGAACAGGGAAGCAACGCACCCGAACACAATCCCCAAAATCAGCAGGGAATTACCAAAAATCCGGAAACTAGCGCAAAAACCACCTCCGCGCAGCAAAATCCCGCCGATAGCCAGCAAAATTTCACCAAAACGGACACAGAAAGGGAATTATGAGCCAGCCCGAACGCTATGAGCTAGCCGAAAGCGACGTCGCTAAAAGCCTCTGGCGCAAATACCGCAAAACCCCCGAATATAAGAGCGGCCGCCGCTTTTCAATCAGCTCCGTCCACCCGCTCGTCCGCGAAGCCGAAGAACGCGGCCTCAACGACGTAATTTTGAGCTTCGTCCGCGAGCTCGAACGTCCCATCGACATCCGCATCAGCCTCGCTGGACGCTCCGAAAGCGACTGGCTCGACGACTGGCGCCAGATGCACTCCACCTTATTTCGCCACGTTTACCGCAAGAACGGGGAATTTCGGCCCCGCGGCCACGACGTCCGCTTTGGCGCTCCCGGCGACGAAGAATTACACCGCATTCCCTGCGGCGGCGCCGAAGTTTACAACGAACTCTACAGCCTCGCCCGCTACCTCCACGACAGCATCGAGTTCGTCCAGGTCGGCGACATCGACGAAGTTTGCCGCTTCCTCGCCCATTTTCACTACAATTTCATCCGCATCCACCCCTTTTTCGACGGCAACGGCCGCATCGCCCGCGTAGTCACCGACCAACTTTCTGTCGCCCTCGGCTACGTCCCGATCATCGCCGGCTTTCCCCGCAACAACGCCGAAAAGAAGCGCGTCTACCACGCCGCTATCCGCGCCAGCGCCACCGACAGCGCCTATTCCACCCTCACCGAGTGGATCAAGGTCCAACTCCAGGACAAACTCTCACAGATCGCCTAAAAACACCGACTCGGCCGGAGGGAATGACAAAATCACCATTTTTAGACGCATTAGTTTACGTCTTTTGGCGAGAAACCTAATGTCGCACAATATAGATTTTACGACATTATATACAGAGCTACCCCTGTTAGAACTTCCGCCCACTCCGCCACCCCTGTTAACCGCTTTTTCACCTAAAAATCCGCTTAAAATCCATTTTCTTTTTCATTTTTCCAAATTCCCTCTTTCCCCATCCATTTTTACTACCGATCATCACACCACAAACCCGCATCCACATCACCACGCCGCAAAGCCTATTTTTCACCTTCCCCAAACACCCGAACAAAACCCGAACTGAACGGGAATCAAGGAGAAAGAAAACCAGCAGGTTTTTTCTTAAAAGTCGCCTCGCTGGAATCAATAGTTTACTCTTGTATTCTAGTGAAGCGATTTTTAAGCGAGAATGCGCCAGCATTCTTTCAATGATTCCCGTTCAGCCTTCGCGCCAGCAAGGGTTCTGAATATACGCGCACATTCTCTCTCGCCAATTCCCCAATCCCCTCTTCACTATCTCGGCATATTTGACTTTTTACACAAAATATATCAAAATATGCATATTCACCCACTACCTCTTCTCCGCCCCAACCGCCGCCTCGCCAAATCTTGCTAAGCCAGGGTCCGCCGCGCGCCCGCGTCGCCGTGCCAAGCATAACAATATATCTTATCAGAAGGTGCGATATTGCCTCGATTTTAAAGTAGCATACACGAGGGTCTTTGACGAGCGCGGAGGCTGGGGCGGAGAAGATTCGTTCGAACTTGTAAACGCTTTACAAGTTCAACTCAACTTTAACAGGGGTAAAAAGAGCAATTTTATCGCTTAATTAACCATTTTTCATTTCCCACCTCCCTCATCCCAAGCTTTAGGACTAGGTGGTAGGGATTAGGCAGCGAAGGGAATAGCCGACGTAGCGACTGGTGTAGGCGGACGGATTGACGCTACTAGACCCGAAGTTGAGCCTGTAGGCGTTGTAGGTATCTGGGTAGGCTCGGGAGGACCAGTAGTTACCGTACTGGCCAGCGACCTCGAATGGGTTAGACTGGCCACTCCACACATCGCCGCCCTGCACAAAGAATAAGGGACTCTGGGCAATGTTGTAGGCATTACCATTAACGGAACTTGTACCAGACGGACTACTGGACACTCCATATTGCTGTAGTAAATACGTAAAACTATTCTTTGTCGTAGTGTTACTGTTCGGCAACTTCCAGTTCTTGGGACAAATACTCCCTGTAGCATTCGCGTTTGCAATTTCCCCACCGGTTCCCGCCGTCGCAGCATTCCACTGGTAGTAGTTCCCAGCGAGATAGTGGGCATCATATTCTGTAGCCGTATAAGTCTTATTACCGTTGTTTTTATGGAAGTTTGGATCGGTACTCGGAGTCCTGCTCCCGACAGCCACAAATTGTCCAGTACAAGCGCTTAGCCCCGTACTATTACTGTCGCACGCCGTGGCTCCCGTCGGGTTAATAATCACGTAGTCGCCAAGGTCCCAAGAGTAAGTCTCCGTCTTCGTCGTACTCCCCGTAGTAACCGACGACGTCGTGGTCCTTCCTGGTGTCCAGTTACTACTCACATCACTCGTACCCGGCGTTAGCGCTGTACTTGTTGACAAATCCAACGCCAAGTTCTGACTCATCCAACAATTCCCGTCCAGCATCTTTGTAACCCAATATTTCTTCCCATCCCGCACATCTGTGAGCTGCTTGGTTTCGTGAGTTTCGCTCGCATCACAAATATCTGGAGTGATATCTTGCATATTGTTATATTCACTAAGCGATAGCGTCATCGGCGAAGAGACTACGCTGACGATTGCAGTGTTTGAGTAGGTATCGGCGGCGGTTTGCGAGTTGACTTTCGTGGCAAAACTGAGAGCGATAGTCTTGGTCTCGGAGGGGATTTTCTTAGAAGTGTTTTCGAGAATTTTGGTGCCACTGCCAGAGGTGGAGATTGCATTGTAAGTTGCCGTGCTAGGCATTGTTGTCCCCTCGCCGGCGTAGTAGCCCCAGGTATTTGCGGCCATATTTCCATAAGTTGCCGGCGCGCTGAGGCTGGGGATTTTGTTGACAGAGTTTTTGCCGTTTAGAGTTGCGCTGCTTCCCTTGACATAGACCGAATAGCCGCCGGAATTTATAACGCTCACGGTCGCCGTAAGGTCGATTTTAGCAGATCTTTCGTTATTAGCGTCTGGCCGCAGTGTAGCTGAAGTTGGTGATGAGCTAAACGTTACCGTAACTGACGAGTCAGCAGCGCTCGCGTTCGTTCCCGACACGATCACTCCGACCAGTGCGAATGTCGCTCCGATTATTTTGATATTTCGCTTCCCCATAAGCCCTCCTTTTGATTACTAAAATCCCAAGCAGACATCAAAGCGCTAAAAACAAAAATGACACCGCGAGGGGTGTTACTACAGCTCATCCAGCAACCATATGGCTACCAGGCAACTGAACCTCACGGTGTCATCTAAGCCTGGTATAGGAACCATATTTCACTGGATCTAGATCCGGTTGCTTATGGATTGAACTGTAGTAACACTCCCATTGTACCACAATTTTCCCCACTCTCCTCAAAAACCGCAAAAATCTCCACAATTTCACCATAACCCCTATATAATCCCGCCAAGTTCCCTCTCAAACCCGCCCTACCTTGACTAACTCATCTAAAACCCTAATTCCCTATTGACTTTTCAAGCATAGTGTGATACAATAGAGACAGAGGGTATCTACCGATACCCGAAAGTACATTTCATGAGTCATAAGAAGGGGGACTTACCATGACACAAGCAGAGATTTTCCGAGCATATTTCGCTCACAGACCGGTCGCTAAATACGACGACCGTGTCGACTATAGCGATTTTTTCGAATTCTACAACACCGACATCGACCAAGAAGGTACGCTAATTTTTAGTGAAAAAACCTTCACAACTCCGTCAAAAATTACGATTCTGAGCTGTGAAGAGCTCTCCGATGTCACTGACATCATAGATCCCGACGCCGGCCTGATCACCATAGATCACGACTACGATATCGAAACAAAAGAGAAAATTGATGCCCTCATTGAAAATTCCAACGGCGAATTCGAACTAGCTATTAGCGATTCGCCGCAAGCCGCCTGGAAACTCTACGGCTTCACAAGCGGAATTCCCTACGGCATTTTCCTGCACCATCTGCAGTTCGTCGAAAACAACCCCGATGTCCTGTCAGAATACCTAGCTTGCCACAACGACAACATGTATCAAGCTTGGCTCAAACGCCACACTGTGGAAGTTAAGCTCGAATGCGATATTACCCTCCTCTTCGAATTCGGTAATAAAGCCTACATCTACGAGCAACGTTGTTCCTATATCGACCGCAAAACCGCAACTCCATCTCCATATGCGATCACTAACGACACAGTCCGTATCACCGAAATCATTAACGGTCGCAAAACTCGCCGTTTCTACGGCTGGGCAATCCCCGAAGAAATCAGCGACGACGCGTATGGGGGTGTCCTAAACGCTTGGGAAATCACCACCTACAAACCCGCGGATTAATCCGCGGGTTTTCCCTTTCAATAATCAGCGAAACAACCTCTTATTTCGTTCCAACCCCTCGTATTTTTGCATAATCTATGCTATAATTCCCTCATCGGGGTTTGGCGCAGTGGTAGCGCGCACGTCTGGGGGACGTGAGGTCGCCAGTTCGATCCTGGTAGCCCCGACCAAATTTTAACCAACCGAGCTTACGCTCGGAATTTTACTTAACATAAGCCAAAAAAACGGGCACCGCCACCTCTCTGCGGTACCCCATAAAGAACTTTTGGGATTTTGATATAAATATTTCGCTCTTCTCTCTATACGCAAATAAGTTTTAGGTAGCCTCACTCCACACGCACACCGCAAGTATCATTGACAATAACGTCGTTGTCCGGCAAATGTCACTGTCAAAATACGCCGCCGATATTGCACTCACAATAGCAAGCACGAGCGGACTCAGCAGGAACACCAACTTCCCCACAAAGCGCAAACGCTTCTCTCGCCTCTCTCTGCGCGCGATTCTACTCGGATCTTTTAAGTCTAATTCAGCCTGCCAGGCTTCGTACTCTTTTAGATCCTGTTCCCTCCTCATAAAGTAAGCCCTCAAGCGCGGAGCAAGCCAGTCATTCGGTCTACGATCACCAATCGCCGCAAAAATCCCCGGCACCGCACACCAAACCGAGCATATCGCAGAAGCCACTCTCGTATCTTCCAGCGACATAGCACCAAGCGCCACTTTTCCTAGAGCCGCATACAATCCTAATGCTATAGCTCCCAAGAAAAGCACAGTTGCCATTACGATCTCTTTATTTCTTTCGCTCATTTTACCCCTCCTTCTAGAAAGAAAACGCTCAAAGCCTATCAAAATCCCAGGCACGTTGCTTTCACAACCACCTACACCCCTATTGTATCATACTTTACGGAAATAGTCAATGCCCTAGCCTAAATTGCCGCCCGTCTCCTTCCCTCCCCCTTCCCCATCCTCTTCTTCCTTCCCCTCTTCCTCCCGTTCCTTCGGTTTCTCCTCCTTAATCACCTCAATCTTTATCATTCCGCTACCAACCAACGCCAAAACCAGCGCCACTGCCGTCAAAATCATCATTCCCCACCCCAACAAAATAATATTCCAATGCATAGCCCGATTCTAGCGCAATTTTCCCTATTTTACAACCTCTCAGCTCAATTTCTTCAAAAATCGCGGTTTCGCTATTGACAGAATATGGATTCTATGATACAATGATAGTAGTGGCATCCCAAGTTCTTTACAACATTACAGAAAGGTTGATCAAAAATGACAGATTTCGTCCAATCCATCATGCACACACTAACCGTCCGTAGCGGCGATCCTGCAGTTGACTATTTTGTCATTATTATCGAAGAGCTTATAGCTATTTGCGCCGTAGTCATCATTTTCCGCTTCATCTCCAGTCATATCAATAGCACACTCTTCAAAATCACAGCTTGTAGCATAACTAGCATTTTAATTTTTGCAATTGCCGCCTTAGGAAGTTACGAATCTATGCTCGTTGCAATTTGCTACGAAGAGTGTTTAGATGTCTCACCGCTAGTATACATCATCAACATAGTTATTTCAATCCTTATAATTCTTGCTATTACAGGATTCTGCGAACCAGACAACGGCGCTAAAGAAAACAAAGAAACAACGACAGAGTAAAACCAATCCAGTCACTCACAACTAGCACACCTTTCCCACCGCCCCTCTCGGGGCGGTTTTTCCTTCCTTAAACCCCGTCGCCCCCCTACTCCTCCACAAACTGCGAATTATACAAACTCGCATAAAACCCGTCTTTCGCCAGCAGCTCTTCGTGATTCCCTTGCTCGATAATCTCGCCATCCTTCATCACTAGAATCAAATCCGAATCCCGAATCGTCGACAACCGGTGCGCAATCACAAACGACGTCCGCCCCTTCGTCAACTTCGCAAATGCATCCTGAATCAGCTGTTCTGTCCGCGTATCGACATTCGAAGTCGCCTCGTCCAGAATCATCATCGGCGGCTCCGCCACCATCGCCCGCACAATCGTCAAAAGCTGCTTCTCCCCCGCCGAAATGTTATCCGAATCCTCCGCAATCTCTGTCTTGTAACCCTTCGGTAGCGACTCGATAAAGTGATGCACTCCGGTCAACTTCGCCGCCTTCACAATATCCTCATGCGTCGCATCCGTCCGTCCATATTTCAAATTCTCCTCAATCGTCCCTGAAAACAGCCATGTATCCTGCAGAACCATCCCGAACAATTTCCGCACGTCCGCCCGCTTCATCTCCCGCGTCGGCACGCCATCGATCGAAATATACCCACTCACCGGATCATAGAATCGCATCAAAAGGTTAATAATTGTCGTCTTCCCCGCCCCCGTCGGCCCAACGATCGCCACCTGCATCCCAGGTTTAATCTTCACCGAAAAGTCCCGAATAATCGGCTTCGCCGGATCGTACGCGAAGTCCACATGGTGAAACTCTACCGCACCCTTCACCTGCTCGACCGTCTGCGCCGGCTCCGGATCCGGAGCCTCATTCGGCTCATCCAGCAGTCCGAACACCCGCTCCGCCGCCGCCAGAGTCGCCTGAATATTCGCCGCAATCTGCGAAACGCTCTGAATCGGCTGATTAAACTGGCTCACGTACTGGATGAACGCCTGAATCTGCCCAATCGCCAACTTCCCGTTAATCACCATGCTCCCGCCCAACACACAAATAATCGCATAATTTAGATTCGTCAAAACATGAATCACCGGATAAGCCAACGACGAGAAAAACTGCGCCTTCCAGCTCGCCTCTTGCATCCGCTGGTTCTGCCCACCAAACTTCTGCATCGCTAGCTCCTCGTGCGAATTCGCCTTAATAATCGACTGCCCCGCGTAATCTTCCTCGATCGAACTGTTCAATTCCCCGAGCGTCGTCCGGCTCACACGATGGTACTTCTGCGCCTTCTTCGCCAGCGCCGAAATCGACACTAACGACAACGGCAAAATCAGCAGCGTCACCAGCGACAACGACACCGAAATCGTCATCATCATAATAAAGATCCCGATCAAGCTCGCCAAATCCGAAATCACCTCCGACAAAATCCGCTGTAGCGACTGTGTAATCGTATCGACATCGTTCGTCATCCTCGACAACGTATCGCCAAATTGATTCTTGTCGAAATACGACACCGGCAACAACGCCAGCTTATCAATAATCTGTCCGCGCAACTTCTCTCCAAACCTCGCCGTCACCACCGTCAACGCCACCCCTTGCAAATAACCTAACACCGATGATCCAACATAAAGCAATATCAGCTTCACCACCAGCCCCGTCACCACTCCCCAGTCAATCTCCCCCGTCGCAATAAAGCTATTCACCGCCTCGGTCGTAATCTGCCCCAAAACCATCGGCCCAAACAGCGACAACACTACCGACGCAATCGTCAACACAATCGAGATAATAATCAGCACCCGCCACTGCTTCAAACTCCCCAAAAATTCCCTCAAAGTCTTCCCAAAATTCTTCGGTTTCGCTACTTCTTGTATTCCTCTAGGCATTTTTCTTCCCTCCCTTCCCTGCTTTTACATCCGCCAACTTCATTTCCTGCTCAAACTCTTCCTCCGAGAGCTGCGACTTCGCAATCTCACGATACACTTCACAATTATGCAACAATTCCTCGTGCGTTCCCTTCCCTACTACGCTTCCCTTATCCAACACCACAATCTGCTCCGCATCCTTAATCGTACTAATTCGCTGCGCCACAATCAGCGTCACTGCATTCTTCGTAATCGGCTTCAACGCCTTCCGGAGCGCCAAATCCGTCTTCATATCCAACGCTGAAAACGAATCGTCAAAAATATACACATCCGGATCCTTCGCAATCGCCCGCGCAATCGACAACCGCTGTTTCTGCCCACCCGAAACGTTACTTCCCCCTTGCGCAATATGCGAATCGTACTTTTTATCCAATTTCTCGATAAACTCTTCCGCCTGCGCCACTCGTGCCGCCTCGTGCATCTTTTCGTCGCTAATCTCCGGCGCTCCGAATTTAATATTACTCTTTACCGTCCCCGCAAACAGCACCCCCCGCTGCGGCACATACCCAATCCGCCGCATCAAATCCTCTTGCGCATAATCCCGAATATTAATCCCATTCACCTTAATCACCCCTTCCGTCGCCTCATAAAACCGCGGCACCAGATTTATCAACGTCGACTTCCCCGACCCCGTCGATCCAATAAACGCCGTCGTCTCCCCCGCTTTCGCCACGAACGACACATCCGTCAAAACCGTCTCCTCCGCCTTCGCATAAGAGAACCCAACCTTCTCAAACTCCACCGACGGCGCCACCGCTGGCTTCCCAATCGTATGTTCCTTCCACTGAATCTTCGGCCGTAGATCCAGCACCTCGTTAATCCGCTTCGCCGACACATTCGCCCGCGGCAAAATCACAAACAACATCGTCAAGAACAAGAACGACATGATCACCTGAATCGCATATTGCATAAACGCCATCATATTCCCCAAATACGCAAAATCCTTCGTCATCAGCGAAATCCCCACCCAAATACACAGAATCGTCGCCCCGTTAAACACTAGATTAATCAGCGGATTTTGCAGCGACATAATCGTATCCACCCAAATCTGCAGCTTCGCCAGCTTCGTATTTTCCTTCCCAAATTTCTTCTGTTCCAGCCCCTCATTATTAAACGCCCGAATTACCCTCAAGCCCGTCAAATTCTCCCGCGTAATCAGCGTAATCTTATCCAAAAGTTGCTGAAAAATCTTAAACTTCGGCATCACAATCGACAAAATCAACACCGTCAACGCCAACATCACCCCCACCGCTAGCGCAATAATCCACGTCATATCCGGCGCCGTCGCCACCGCCTGAATAATCGCCAGCACCGCCGTCATCGGCGCCCGCACCAGCATCGTCATGCACATCACCGCCGCCTGTTGCATCTGTGCCACGTCATTCGTCGTCCGCGTAATCAGTGACGCCGTCGAAAATTTATCCATATCCACCACCGAATAGCTCAACACTTGCGCAAAAATATCCTGCCGCAAATCCCGCGCAAACGCCGTCCCCACTCTCGCCGCCAGCAAGTTCGCCACCACCGCCCCCACCGACGCAATCAGCGCAAACAGCACCATTTTCACCCCCGCCACCCACACAAAATTCAAGTCCCCCGCCACAATCCCCTCATTCACGATCTGTGCCATAATCGCCGGCAACTGCAGCGCCGACCACACCTGCGTCGCGACCGCCACCAACAACAAAACAATCTGCCCCCAATAAGGTTTTAGATATCGAAAAAGCTTCAGCATTAGACCATTTTAGCCCAAATTTACCCACCAGTCAAGACCGCCCGCTCCGCGACATTTTGATGAGTCGTTGACACCCCGCCCACTCTGCAAACTCCCCTCCTCTCACTCCGAATCCTCCATCGTTTTCATGCACTGTTACCACCTCTGCCCGCCCTTCCAGGTCGCACAGCTCTCGAACGGAGGGCATACTCTATTCGAAAAACGAGGGGGATTGCGACCCAGAAGGGCGGGCAGAGGATAGCCTTAGTGCGCCCAGATAATCGGAACTCTAAGACCCGAGGAGGCAGCGCACGGAGAACCCGAACCTATTATAGAGGACGTTCTGTGGGTAGCCGTATCTAGTACTCATGTGGAGGTCGTAGCTGTTCGTGCTATTGTAGATAGTAGACGACCACCAATAGCTATCTGAACCGCTACTGCTCAAGCTGCTACCGCCGTTGTAGAGACCAACCAACGCCGCCTTATAGGCATTCGAGAAGCCACTCCCGTATTTAATGTTAGCATCATCATTGCTACCCGTACCGCCATATACTTTCGCCAAGGCAACGAATTCCCCGCTCACGCCGCCTGTTGGCAACCTCCAGCCTTTCGGACAGATATTGCCTGCCGTCCCGGCCGTCGCTGCGAGGAAGCTATAGTACGCGCCCGTATTACTGGTCGAATCCGCCGTCCCGTCCGTATGCGAACCGTTGTACATAAAAGCCGTCGTATCGCTATTGAACCCGCTCGTACTACTGCTCGGCAAAGTATAAGACACGTTCGACGTCGTCGTATTCAGCGTCGTCCCGCCAGCCAGCGCCAGGTTCTGCAACATCCAGCACTTACCGTCCGCCAACTTGCCGGCCAGGTATTTCTTCCCATCTCGCGAATCCGTCAGCGTAGCGACGCTCCCCGTAGATGTTGCAGAACACCTCGTCGCCGTTACGTCCTGCATGTTCAGCCCGTCATAGAGGCCTGCAATTTCCCAAACCGCCGTCAAAGTCAGCATCGTATCGCCCGTAAACGTCACCGTCGCCCCTGGAGAATAAGTTCTACCGTCGCTACCTTTCCAGTTCTTGAAAATATAGCCCGTCCTCGTCGGCTGACCGCTCCGCAAAGTCGCCGTCGCCGACGTCGCGCCCAGCTCCGACTCGCCGGTCTGCGAAGTAAAAGTATTCCCCGTTCCGCCGGCGAGATCATAATAAATTGTCCACCTAAACGACGTCATCGGCTCCGCCACCACCGAAACCAAAATCCTCCCCTGATAATTGTCCGCCGCCAGCGATGAGTTCACCCCAGCCGCGAGGTTTATAATGACATCCCGTTTGCCGTCGCCGTTCGTCAGTCCGCCCTTACTGCCGGAAACGATATTGGTCGTATTCGTCGTGGCAGGCATCTTATTATATACCCAGCTCTCGCTCGGGATCGTGTTGTTCGTCAGATCAGCATAAAATCCCCAAGTGTTCGTACCGACTAAGTTCGCCCGAGTTCGACCTTGCGCTGTCCCGTTAATCGCCGCGCCAGTGTTCTCTCCGATCAACGCCGAATTGTTCACACACGCCGCCGCCTTCCCCGTGCAATCCAGAGAAACCCCAACCGAATATGAAATAACTTTGCTAAAACTCGCCGTCACCGGCACCGAAATCACTCTCGCATCACCATTCGAGTCGCCCGGATCCAAAATCTGCGTCCGATCTGCCGACGTCCCGCCGATCGTCACCGATGCCGAAGGCACATCAGCCGCCGAGACATCAGGCGAGGCAATCAACACCGTCCCGACCAGCGCCAGCACTCCGCAGCCCATCAACACCGACTGCCGCAGTCTCAGGCCCTTAACTTTACTATTTTTTCTCAGCATCGTCGCCCTCCTTTTTAGTTATCTAGCCCTAAACGGAAGGCCCAAACAAAAATGGCACCGCAAGGGTGCTCTTACAGCTCGTCTAAAGGCTATTATAGCTTATCGACTTACTGAAACCTCACGGCGCCATTCATGTCGATAAGCACTATAATGCCTAAGCTGAGTCAGCCATTAATAAACAAACTGTAAGAGCAATTTTATTGTACCACAGAAAATCCGTTTGTTGGGAAAATTCGTATCAGCTCGGTCTTGTTGCATAAATCGACAGTCAGCCATACGGAGGCGCTTCCGTCTCTTTTCGAAGAGGGTACGGACTTACGAGGAGTATTAGCGCCGGGCACCCGCGACGGCGGGCTGACCGGACGCGCCTCGAGAAAAGACGGCGAAGCGCCTCCGTATGGCCGACTAGATAGATAATTATGCAACAAGACCTACTAGCTCACAAAATAATACCCTGTCAACCACCCATCAAAATGTCACCCTTTTTATCCCGTTAAAATGTCATCCCC
>CAYTZL010000015.1:0-20334 GCA_964442535.1 uncultured Candidatus Saccharibacteria bacterium
CATGACATTTCTATAAACCAATCTACTATGACATTATCACGGGAAGATAACAAGAAGCGAGAAATTATTGACATTTTTGAGTTTATTAGGTAATATAAGGGTATTGAAACCTTCGCACGGCGCAGTATGCACCTTCCGTGAGGGTTTCTTTTTTGTGTGCTAAGGAAGAAGCGAGGAATTATTGATGTTGAAGTGTTTCTTTGATATAATATAGGTAATGAAGTTTTCGCAGGGCGCAGAAGGTGCTTAGCGCGGAGGCTTCTTTTTTGTGCGCAAAGTGTATGTGAGGACAGTATGGAAATAGCGCGGAAAGAATGTTGTCATGGGCGGGGAGATTTGATATAATAGGAGAAGTAAGATTCAAGGAGGTAATAGTGAAATTTTGGGGACGCTTATGTGGTGTTTTGGGGGGAGCGTTAGTATTGGTGGCGGGTGCGTTTGTGGCGACGCCGGCATTAGCTGAGGATCGGCCGGAGTATCGGATTCAGGTGTCTCCGTCGCAGATGGACTTAGAGTTGAAACCTGGGGAGACGGTTGAGAAAGAGTTCGAGGTACAAAATACTGGTTCGAAGGATTTGGATTTCGAAGTGTTGGTGTCGCCCTACGGTGTGTCGGGGGAGAATTATGCTAGTGATCTTACGACCGAGACAAAGTATAATGATCTCGCGAAATGGGTGAAGCTGTCGGAAAAGGAAGGGACGGTGGAGCCGAACGGTTCGATGAAGATTACGGCGACAATTGACGTACCGGAAGATGTACCGGCGGGTGGTCAATATGCGGTGATTTTGGCGCGGATGGCTGGTGAGGGGGGCGGAAGCGACGGTGCGGCGGTTTCGACGGTGAAACAAGTCGGTATCGTTATGTATGCTAACGTGGACGGCGAGACGCGGAAGGATGCAAATGTCGCGGAGAATAAGGTTGATAGTTTCTTGTTCCAGCCGCCGATTTCTGCTACTTCGGTAGTTGAGAATAAGGGGAATGTGCACGTCGAGGCGACTTATACGTTGCAAGTATTTTCGATTTTTGGCGGTGATGAAATTTATACGAACGAGGAAAATCCAGAGAAGCGGACGATTTTGCCGGAGACGCGTAGATTCAACACAATTTCTTGGGATGGTGCGCCGCAACTGGGGTTGTTTAAGGTTAAGCAGACGGTGAAAGTACTAGATGATGTTTCGGAAGTACAGAAGATAGTATTTATCTGTCCGATCTGGTTTATGTTCATCGTAATTTTGATCATTTTCTGCGTAGTGTTCTGGATTATTAGTCGGGTCCGCGGTCGGAATAAGGAATAAGTAGAGGAGGAGTTATGCGGAAGCATTTAGTAGGATTAATCTTAGCGGCGATCGTCGGGGTGGGGGCGATTGTCCCGGCTCCGGTCTTCGCTGAGGGGGAGGAAGAGGCGCCGGCGGAAGACGCGAATTCGTTGCGGGTGTCGCCGAGCGGTACGAGGTTGAGTTTAACTCCGGGTACGGTGCTTGAAGGCGACGCGGAGGGGTGCGTATCGAGTTTAAGCAGTACTTGTTCGGTGCAGGTGCAGAATCCGGGAAGTCGGGCGTTTAGCTATAAGGTATATGTGACACCGTATTTGGTGACAGGTTCGGATAATGAACTGAGTTTTTCGGATGATGGTGGGACGGCGCATACGCAGATTGCGCGCTGGGTGAAGGTGAAGAATTCGGAAGGCCAATATGTTGATGAGGCGGTGTTTCGGATCGGCCCGGGGGAGACACAGACGGTCGAATATCAGGTGACGATTCCGGATGATATTCCGGGCGGTTCGCAGTATGCGGTATTGTGGGCGCAGATTATGAATGAGAATGAGAGTGCTGGCGGTATTCAGACTTTGGGGCAGGTCGGTTCGGTGATCACGGGGCGGTCGACGACGGAGTCGCGTGAAGAGGCGAATATCCATGATCTGGAGATGACGCGGTTTACTTTTGGTGGCGGGTTGAAGGCGAGTGCGAAGGTTAATAATACTGGAAATACGGATTTCGAGATCAAAGCGACTTATACGGCGCGGACTTTCTTTGGAAAAGAGATTCATAGTGACGAAAAAACGCAGGCGGCCTATCCAGGGATTGACTATGACCTAGAAATGGAGTGGAATGAAACTCCGATGTTGGGGATTTTTAATGTTGAGTTTACAGTGATGGCAGCGGGTGGAGAGCAGACGATCAAACATGTTGTAGTAATTATGCCGATTTTCGCGATGATTTTGTTAATTCTACTGTTGACTATCATAATTGTCTGGATTATAATTATAATCAGAAAGCGCAAAGAGCGTAAGGCTCGAAAGCTAGTCTAGCGCAAGAAGGCTAGGGATCGGGTTGCCGTAATACTATTGCGAGTAGTATTCTGCGAGACGGCCGCTCGGCGAATTCAAAATAAAAACCTAAAAAGAAAGAGTGTGAGTATGCAAAAACGAAGGAAACGTTTTTTGGGTGCGTGCGGGTTCGCTGCGGTGATAGCGATGACTGCGGTGGCTTTGGCGATGCCGGCACCGGGGGTGGAGGCGGCGGATACTACGATTGTAGTGACGGTGGGGGATACGCCGGCTGCATCGTATGTGCGTTTTAGTTCGCCGCTGGATAAAGAGATTATCAACAAAAGCCCGCTAAAAGTGAAAGCTGTGGCTAATGAAGTGAGCAACGTAACGTACTCCTTGAGTTGCGCGAAGGGGAATGGCGAGCAATTTCAGGAAGTAATTAAGACTTTTAACGGGTCGGGGACGCAAGAGTTTGATTACGATATTTCGAGTTTGAATACTTCACAAGCAGATTGTACGCTGCGTGCGGATGCGACGGGTGCTGATGGTGGGGCGGTCAGCGATGTGGTAACGTTTAAATATCGTTCGCTATATGTCGAGATGAAGGACGAAAAGGCGGAGAATGGCGATCCGATTGCGGATGTGCGGATGAGTGATGATGTCTATTCGTTGGTTGTTCAGGTTTACGACAAGAATGGAAACCCGGTCTTCGTGTCGAAAGATGGCAAGGAAGAGCCTCTGACGATTAACCGTGACCAGTTTGATATGGGTACGTTGCAGCTTGATGTGATTTTGCCGATGGCGAAATATGGTGCGGCGGCGGGGGAGTATGATTTGGTGATCATCGCTAGTGGCAAGAATGGAGAGACCGTGTCGATGAATACGAACCATTTCACCTACGATCCGGGTAAATCCCCAGTGACTCCGGTGGATCCGGATAATCCGAATGGTGGGCAGACGCCAGAAGTTCCGGGGACTGGCTCGGTTTTAGGGAATCTGAACATTTCGCGAGTAGATTATATCCTGACCGGTTTGATTGCGTTTGGCGCGGTGGTGGCGTTTGCGGTTTATCTCGCATTCCGCAAAAATCGTCGCTAAGTAGGCGATTATCGCATAGTTTAGGCAAAAACGGCTCCAATTTGGGGCTGTTTTTGTGCATTTTGGGTACACTTTTTGTACATTTTTGGGAAAAGTATGGTATACTAGAGATATCGGGCGGTTAGCTCAGTTGGCTAGAGCGCGTCTTTGACGTAGACGAGGTCAGAGGTTCGACTCCTCTATCGCCCACCATAAGTTTGTTATTCAAACCTTTAGTAAGCGTAAAACCGTGCTGCTGGCGCGGATTTTTGGTATTAGTAAAAATGCGCAAGGAGCAGTGGTTTTTGAGAAAAGTAAGACGCTTTCGGTTATTTTTGGTATAATGGAGGGAAGGAGAAAATATGCGCATAAATGAGGAATTTATACAAGAAATAGGCTTAGGCGAGATGCCGGCGGTAGAGAAGCAGGCTTTTATGGAACACGCGGAGGAGGAGTTGGAAGTGAGAGTGGGGGAACGGATTAGTCGAGAGCTGACGGAGGCACAGCTAAGGGAATTTGAGGGGATTTCGGATGATCAAGAGGCGATGATGTGGCTGGAGCGGAATGTGCCGAGGTTCCGGGAGATGGTCGAACAGGTGTTTGCGGCGTTTAAGAACGAGCTTCTCGGCGAGAAGGAGCAGATCCTCGGAGTCCGTTAAGGCCATTCATGAAGGACATAGCGTCCATGGGGCGCTTGCCTTCGGGTTGGAGGCGGTCGACAACGACGAAGTTGCGGTCGGCGCATTTAAACATAAGCGGGGAATTAGGATGTTCGCTAGCGGCGGCGTCGCAAATTACGTCGGCGACGTCGATGTAGTGCGCATCGAGGATAATGCAGATTTTGTCGTAGAAGTTGTACTTTGGCTTCGGGTAGCCTTGATAGGCGACAATTTGGCGGAGGATTTCGTCGGCGGTGTGCGATTCGGGATGTAGCATGGACATGGACTTGTCGAGCTTTTTAGTAAAAGTAGCCTCGGCGTCGTCTTGTGGAGTAGGCGTGAGCTGGCGTAGTTCGGGGAGGTGTTCGGTAATCCAGCGCGCTCCGTGGGTCGCTAATTCGCGATAAATTGTGCTTTTGTCAAGTGGAAGATTTTCGAGGGTGGTTTGGTAATAAATCGGGCCGGCGTCCATTTTTTTGGCGAGTTTCATGATCGAATAGGAAAAATCACGATCGCCGGCGAGAATGGCCGACTCGATCGGCGAAGCGCCGCGGTATTTTGGGAGGAGGGAAGGGTGAAGATTAATAATACCTTCCGGCTCGAAAAGTTCGAAAAAATCGGGGCGAATTAAAACGCCGAACGAAGCGAGGACGCCGAAGGCGTCGGGATGTTCGCGCTTAAGGCGGGCGGCTTCGGCGAGGTCGGATTGACTATGGGCGTGGAAAATGATGTCGGAATGTTTCGAGAGCTCGGCGAGAGTAGCTTCGGCGAGCGGGCCGTTACCGAAAAAGATGATTTTCGGGCGGTCGGTGTTCGGGGATTGATCGGGGTTTTGTTCGGGTTGCTGCGTGTTATTTTTGGGTTGTTGGTTTTTGGGGGAGCTTGTTTTAGTCATCGGGGAAAAGCTCCTTGTTATTTCTAACGGTGTCGTATTCGACTGGTTGGAGTTCGCCTTGGTCGTCCATGCGGAAGAAGGCGTCGCGCTGGTCGCGGATGAGGTCAATGAAGAGGATGCCGTTGAGGTGGTCGATTTCGTGGAGGAGGGTGCGGGCGAGAAAATCGCTAGCCTTGAGGCGGACTTCTTGGCCGGTGTCGAGCTGGGCTTTGATTTTGACGCGCTGTGGGCGTTCAACGAGGCCGTAGATATATGGAACAGAGAGGCAGCCTTCGTGGTCTTTGATTAGTTTGCCTTCGGTGCGGATGACTTCGGGGTTGATCAGGGCGGTGAAGGACTGGTTCTTTTTGTCGTTGAAATCGTCGCGGACGATAATGATGCGCTTGTTAACGCCGAGTTGCGGGGCGGCCATGGCAGCGGAGATTTCGTAAGGATGGTCCTTTTCCCAGTCGAGGGAGGCTTGGACCATATCTTGGATGATCTGTCGAATCTCGGGGGAGATTTCGCGGACTTTGGTCGATTTTTCGCGTAGGCGCGGATCGGGGGTAGTAATAATTTTAGACATAATTAAAATATATTATATTACAGTAATGACGGCGGGTCAAGCGTAACGGAAAATTGTGGGGAGAGGGCGAAAGGCGTGAGGGCTTCTTGGAGGGCTTGACGGGAGGTGGATTTGAGGATGATTTGCCAGGTGAAGCCGCGGCTGGTGCGTTCGTGGAAGGCGGGGGCGGGTGGAGAAACGGAGAGGTGGGGATTTTTAGAGAGTTCGGTGTGGGCCTGGCGGATTTTGGCGAGGGTGGTTTTTTCGGTTTTGTAGGTGACGGAGAGGCGGGCGAGGTGAGAGAATGGGGGCATTTTTTGGCGGCGACGTTGTTTGATGAGATAGTCGGCAAAAGCGGGGAAGTCGGCTTTGAGGGCGGTTTGGACGACGGGATGTTCGGGCTGGAAAGTTTGGACGATGACGCTAGCGATGTCGAGATGTCCGCGCCCGACGCGGCCGATGACTTGAGTGAGGAGTTCGAAGGTGCGTTCTTCGGCGGCGAAATCGGGGAGGGCGAGGCCGGAATCGGCCTGGATAATGCCGACGGTAGCGAGGTGGGGGAGGTCGAGGCCGCGAGCGAGAGTTTGGGTGCCGATGAGGACTTGGATTTCGCCGGATTTGACGTCGTTATAGAGGTCGGCGAGGTTGGTGCCTTTTTTGTTGTCGCCGTCGAAGCGGGCGATTTTGGCTTCGGGGAAGATGCGGGCGAGTTCGGACTCGAGAAGTTTAGTGCCGAAGCCTTTGTGGATAATGCCGGGTTTATGGCAGTTGGGGCAGCTGGTGGGGACTTTTTCGGAGTTGCCGCAAATGTGGCAACAGAGAGTGTAAGTGTCGGTGTGTAAGGTCATTGGGAGGTAGCATTCGGGGCAGAGGGCTTGCCAGCCGCATTCTTCGCAGAGGGTAATTGGGGCGGAACCACGACGATTATGAAAAATGAGAGTTTGATGGTTATCTTGGATGTTTTTTTGAATTTCTGTCAATAATCGGTTGGAGAAGTAGCGGTTTTTGGTAAAACTTTGGCGGTCTTTGAGGTCGATGACGGAGATTTTGGGGTCGATTGCGGTATCTTTGGCTTTAGTCGAGAGCTCGACGAGGGAGCCTTTGGACTTGGCGAGGTGATAATCGGTGATATTGGGTGTGGCGCTGCCGAAAATGCAAGGGATTTTGAGGTTTTTAGCGATAAAACTAGCCAGGCGCAGAGTAGAGTAGCGAGGCGTGTTTTCTTGATAGTAAGCAGCTTCGTGGGCTTCGTCGATCATGATGAGGCCTAAGTTGTGGATTGGAGTTAGGAGAGCAGAGCGGGGTCCAATTATAATGCTGGGCTTGCTATTGTCGCGAATCGCGGCGTTGTCGTCTGCGCTACTCGGTCGACGCACCCCTAAGTGCGCCTCCCTCCGTTGCTCGACGCCGCCTTGCGCTTCATCAACACTAGCGAAGCCCTCCATACTCTCAGTTCGTTTTTGCTGCTCGATAGCGTTGGCGGGGCTAGCAACGTTTTTGCATGGATAAGTGGTTTGTTGGATTTGGAGCCAGATTTGGCGGCGTTCGGCGAGGGTTTGGCCGGAATGGATGAGGATGATGCGGTCGCCGAAGGTTTGGGAGAAGATTTTGACGAGCTGGCTGGTGAGGGCGATTTCGGGGACGAGAAGGATGGCGGATTTTTGCTGTTTGAGGGCCTCTGCGGCCAGCGTGAGGTAGATATTAGTTTTACCGCTACCGGTAACGCCTCGGAGGAGAGAGGTGGTTCCTGGGGCTTGCTGGAGGCTCTGGAGGGCGGTTTTTTGGGCATTATTGAGGGGGATGAGGGGCAATTTAAGTTCGGATGGGGGTGAAGGGTCTTTGAGATGTTGGAAAGCGGTGCGGGCGCCGAGATTGCTGGGGACCATGAGGTTGATGGTGGAGGTGAGGGGCGAGAGGTAGTATTTTGAGAGCCAGAGGGCGGCGGTGAGGAGGTGTTTTGGGATAGGGGTGGGGAGAAGGAGGCGGGTGATGGGCTTAGTGGGGAATTTAACAGGGGGGACGCGGCGTAGAGCGACGCCGAGGATGGTGCGTTTGCCGAGCGGAATGAGGACGACTTGGCCAGGGGTGAGGGCGAAGTCGGAACGGTAGGTGAGTGCGCCGCCGCCATTGCGGTAGGCTTCGGTGGGTATTACCTCGAAAAACATGGGTTTATTATAACACGAATAGAGAAGCACGGATTATTTTGGCCACTAATTATTCTCGCTATGAAAGCTACCCTTATTCCTTTTCTTGAGGCGCGTCCACGACGCCCGTCGTTACGGGAGGTCAGGACTTCGTCCTTCTCTGTCTGCGTCGCTCAAGAAAGAAAACGCTGTTTTCTTTCTGTTCGCTATCCTCGACATTTCGCGCGCTAATGCTCCTCGTGAGTCCGCACCCTCTTCGAAAAGGAATAAGGGTAGCTTTTGCAACATAATTTATGGCCAAAATAATCCTTGACTATCTTACTGAGATAATAAACCCATGTTGTTCGATAAAAGCCCACACGAAGCCGTAGGGATGGTATAATATAAATATATGGAATTTGTGGAGTTAGAGAAGGGGGAGTTTGAGAAGTTGGATTTTGAGTGCGGGAGTTTTTTGCAGAGTGGGGAGATGTATCAGAGGTATCGCGACTTAGGGAGGGAAGCGTATTTGGTGGGGGTGCGCGATGAACAGGGGGCGATTTTGGCGGCGGGGTTGATTTTGGGGCGAAATTGGCATTTTGGGAAGAAGATTTTTCGGGTGCCTGGGGGGTGGTTGATGGATTATGATGCGGAAAATCGGAAGGGGATATTGGAGTTTTTGACGAAAAAGGCGAAGGGGTTTTGTCGGAAGCGGAAAGGGATGATGCTGGAGATTTCGCCGAATATTGTGAGTCAGCCGCGAGATATGAATAATAAAATTGTTCAGGGGCGGGGACATCGAGAGGTGAAGCGGGAATTGGAGGGGATGGGGTATAAGTATTTGGGAGAATATGAGCAGGCGAAGTGGCTGTTTGTGCTGGAGCTAACAGGGAGGGAGCCGGAGGAGTTGTTTGCGAGTTTTCGGACGACGCATCGGCAGTTGATTCGGAAAGCGGAGCGTGAGGGGGTGAAGGTGCGGGAATTGGGGGAGGATGAATTGGGGATTTTGAAGGAAATTGCGAACGAGGCGGGGGCGAGGCACGGGTTTCAGGACCCGGAATTGGAATATTATCGGTCGATGAAGAAGGCTTTTGGGGAAAAAGTGCAGTTTTTGGTGGCGGAATTGCCGAAAACGGCGATTAGAGGCGCGTACGAGGCTTCTAAGGGGTCGGAAGATTCGGGGAGCCATGATAGCGAGGTTGAGGGGGTAAAAGCGACAAGGGCGACGTTAGGGGGTTCTAATGAGGAAATGGTTCCGCTGGCGGCGGCGATGTTTGTGAAAGATGCTCGGGAAATCGTGTATCTTTATAGCGGGTCGCTACGGAAATTGCAGAAGTATAACGGGTCGTATTTGATTCAGTGGCAGATGATTCAGGAAGCGATGAAAAATGGCTGTAAGAGGTATAATTTTTACGGGACGCGGCCGGTGGAAGGGGATGGGGTGTATTTGTTTAAACAAGGGTTTCGGGGGCATGTGGAGGAGCTTTTAGGGACGTTTGCGTTGCCGATTGGGGCGATAGGGAAGCTGTATGTGATGAAATTGCGGGCGAGGGAGATGGGGGAGGTGAGATAAGGCTAGGGCTGCGGAGTTTGCTTGTAAAAAATACAACGTGGGCGTATAATTAGGGAAAAGAGAGGGAAAATGTTAGATATTTTTATTACGTCACGGGTGAGGCGAAAGATTGTGGTAGTGTTTGCGAAGTATCCGGATTTTAAGACACATGTGCGAGCGCTGTCGAAGTTGATTAAGGAAGATCCGGGGAATATTCAGCGGGAGTTACAGAGGTTGGAGCGGGGCGGTTTCTTGCTGGTGACACAGAAGGGGAATACGCGGATTTATCAGATGAATAAGCAGTTTCCGCTGTTGAAGGAGTTGCAGAGTATGGTGATAAAATCGCAGCAAATGGCAAAAGCTAATAAAACTGATCGTGTGATTGGGTGAGTAGATTATTTGAGCGATTATTGGAGGCGCGGGGGGTGGACAGGGGGTTTTTGCACCCGAAATATGAGGAATGTGCGGATGCGGCGGCGCTGCTGGGGATGGCGGAGGCGGTACGGCGGGTGCGGTATGCGGTAGAGAAGGGGGAAAAGGTGCTGATTTACGGGGATTATGATGTGGATGGGGTGACGGCGAGTACTTTGATGTATGATACGCTGAAAATGGCGGGAGTCAAAGAAGTTTCGGTGATGTTGCCGAACCGGTTTACGGACGGCTATGGAATGAGTAAAAAAGTTATTCAAACAGCGGTGAAAGACCGAGTAAATTTAGTGTTCACGGTAGACTGCGGGAGTCGGAACTTTGAGATTATTGCGGAATTGAAGAAGGCGGGGGTGGATGTGGTGGTGACGGATCATCATGAGTGCGAGGAAACATTGCCGGAGGCGGTGGCGGTGGTGAATCCGAAGCGACGTGACCAGGAAGAGGGTGAATTGCGGAATTTGGCAGGGGTGGGGGTGGCGTTTAAGCTGGCACAGGCTTTGGTGAAAGAGGGGCTGATAGCGGAGGGGCAGGAGAAGTGGTTGTTGGATTTGGTGGCGCTGGGGACGGTGTGCGATAGTATGGTTTTGACGGGGGAGAATCGGAGATTGTGCCGGTATGGTCTGGTGGTTTTAGAGAAAACGCGGCGGCCAGGGTTGAAGGAGCTGATGAAAAATGCGGGGGTGAAAAATATTAACGGGGAGGCGATTGGGTTTCAGATTGGGCCGCGGCTGAATGCAGCGGGGCGGATGGATTCGGCGGAGCGAGCGTTGGACTTGCTGATGGCGCGGGAGCGGCCGGTGGCGGCGAATTTAGCGCTGGAATTGGAAAAATTGAATGAACAACGGAGGTTGCAACAGGTTGCGGCGTTGAAGGAGATTCAGGAGCGCGGGGTGGTCGACGGGGAAGTGATTGTAGAGCAGGGGGATTGGCATGAGGGGATTTTGGGGATTGTGGCGGGGCGTTTGACGGAGGAATATAAGCGGCCGGCGTTTGTGCTGAGTGAGGTTGATGGAGTGTTGAAGGGGTCGGGGCGGAGTTTTGGCGATTTTAGCTTGGCGACGGCGTTGGAGGCGTGCCGGGATTGTATTATTGGTGGGGGTGGGCATGCGGAGGCTTGTGGACTGAAGGTGGCGAAGGAGCGGCTGGAGGAATTTCGGGGAGAGATGAACGGATACTATCGGAGTTTGAACTTGAAAGATCAGGAGAAGCATTTGTTGACTCGGGAGGACTTGGTGGTGGAGGATTTTTCGGAGTTTACACTGGAACTACTGGAGGAGATGAAGGGTTTGGAGCCTTATGGGATGGGGAATCAAGAGCCGGTGTTTTTGCTACCAGAGGTGAGAGTGGTGGAGGCGGCGAAGCTGGGGGCGGATCAGAACCATTTGCGGTTGATGCTGTGGGATCGGTTTGGGAATAGTTTGAAGGTGATGGCGTTTTATGCGCCGGAGGAGTATTTGGGGCTGCGGGGCGGGGAGACGCTGAACCTATGGGTTACTTTGAGTGAGAATAATTATAAGGGGGTTCGGAGCGTGGAGGGGAGGATTGTGCGGATGGTGGAGGCGTAGGAGTACAGGGGTTAGGTCCAGGGTGAAGGTGGCGACAAAAAAAGTAGCTACTAGCCGGGGCTAATAGCTACTGGATTACTTAAGACCGAGGCGCATGCGTTCGGCTTTCTCTACGCGACGGATTTCGCGGATAATAGCCTTCTTGCGGCGTTCGCGCTTAGAAATAGGCTTCGAGAAGCGCATCTGCGACTTCTTGAGGGGCATAATGCCACTCTGCAAAACTTTGCGGTTGAAGCGGCGAATAAGGTTCTCGTTTGCCTCGTTCTGATCTTTTCTCGTTACTTTGATTGCCATATAGCATGTATTATACCAAAGGTTAGCCAATCTGCCAACCCCTATTATAAAAATCTGGAGTCGGGGGAGGAAATATAGTATAATGGGAAGGTAAGGAGTATAAATGATTGTATTGATGGGTCTTGCTGGTGCTGGCAAGAGTACGCAAGGTAAGATGTTGGCTGAGGCGACGGGGCGGGTGTGGATTTCGGCTGGACAAGTATTAAGAGAAACAGGGAAATATGATGCTATTATGCATACGGGACAGCTGGTGGATGATGAGCTGGTGGTGAAGCTGATGGCGGAAGAGATGGCGAGAGTGACGCGGAGCGGGCGGGATGCGATTTTGGATGGTTTTCCGCGCGATGTATATCAGGCGAACTGGGTAGTAGAAAATATCGTACAAGTGATTAAGAAGGTTGTGCGGATCGATGTACCAAAGGAGGAACTGATTGAGAGATTGCTGGCGCGGGGGAGGGCGGACGATACTAGGGAAGCGATTACGAAGAGATTTGAAATTGTTGAACAAAATATTTGTTCAGTTTGTGATATTCTAGAGAAGGCGGGGGTGGAGATTGTGCGTATAGATGGCACAGGGACGCCGGAGGAGGTTTTCCGGCGGCTGATGGAGGCGACAAAGGAGCGAAAGGCAGAAAATGAGTAACAAAAGTGTTCAATCGGCTACTGGAGAAGGGTTGGATAAATACTTGCGGAATGCAGATTTAGAGCGGAAGATCACTGCGATGCGGAAAGGTGGGAGGATTCTGGGTGAGTTGCTGAGAGACTTGAAGGAGTACGTGAAGCCGGGAATGACGGGGAAGGAAATTGACGCTTGGGTGCGGAGCGAGATTGTGCGGCGAGGGGCGAAGGTGGCATATGATTATCTAGAGGAGCCGTTTCCGGGGGCGATTTGTATTTCGGTGAATGATACTTTGGTGCATGGGGCGCCGAGTGATGAACCGTTGGAGGAGGGGGATAAGGTGTCGTTCGATTTGGACATTTTGTACGATGGATATTATACAGATTCGGCGTTTACGATGCTGGTGGGCGGTAAGGGGTCGCCGGCGGTGAAACAGATGATAAAGACGACAGAACAGGCGATGTGGGCGGGGATTGACCAGGTGAAGCCGGGGGCGAGGATTGGCGATATTAGCTATGCGGTTGAAAAAGTGTTGCGGAAGGGGAAACTCGGGGGGATTGAGAACTATATTGGCCATGGGATCGGGAAGGAAATGCACATGCCGCCGGACGTGCCGAATTATGGGGTGAGGGGGCATGGTTATACTTTGAAAGTGGGGGATACGATTTGTATTGAGCCGATGTCGTGCTTGGGAAAGCCGGGGAATTATATTGATGAGACGAATTGGTCGGTGAAGATGAAGGATGGGTCGATAGGATGTCATTGCGAACATACAATATTGGTAACTGAGGAGGGGTGTGAGGTGTTGACAGCTTGTTAGTTTGGGTGCAATGCGAGTTTATGTACGTTTACTCGGCGGTGGCGCTCTCGCGAGCGAACCCTTCGGGCTGTGCTCGCGACCCGCGCCAGCCTGGTAGCTATGCCTCGTAAAGCGCACACAAACTCGCATTACGCTCAGCTGACAAGCCTCAACGGCTAAGCGGGAAGGTTAACTTACGCAGTGTATAACATTGAAACCAATGAAGACTTAGAAGTTTGATATATGAATAAAAAATCTCAATTTGGTGGGTTGTGAGTTTTGAGAAAAAGCGGTATAATGAGCTTATGGATGAAATTTCGCGCTACGCAGTTGGGCTGGACGTCGGAACGAGTACGATTCGGGCGGTGGTTGCGAGTGTGAATAATCAGGGGCGCCTGAACGTGATTGGTTATGCGGAGGCGCCGAACTCGGGAATGCGACGGGGGGTGGTGGCGAATTTGGCAGGGCCGGCGGAGGGGATTGACCGGGCTTTGGGGGAAGTGGAGCGGATGAGTGGTTATGAGGTGAACTCGGCGGTGATTTCGATTAACGGGGCGCAGATTTTGTCGACGCAGACGGAGGGGATGATTGCGGTGGGGGCGATGGAGCATGAAATTAATGAGAATGATCTGGCACGGGTTGAGGGGGTGGCTCTGCAGGGGAGGATCCCGGCGAATCAGGAAGTTTTAGATGTAGTACCGCTGCAGTTTATTCTTGATGGTCAGGGCGGAATTAAGGATCCGCTAGGGATGACGGGCTCGCGGCTGGAGATGCGGGCGAACGTAGTGTCAACAATGACGCCGAATTATGATAATTTGTGCAAAGTGGCGGATGCGGCGAAGGTGACGCCGGAGCGGGTGGTGCCGAGCGTGGTGGCGGCGGCGAAGGCGGTTTTGTCGGAGCGACAGAGAGAGAATGGTGTGGCGGTGATTGATATTGGTGCGGCGACGACGGGGGTGGCGATTTATGAAGAGAATGATTTGCAGTATATTGGTGTAGTGCCGGTAGGGTCGAATAATATTACGAATGATTTGGCGGTGATGCTGGCGATTGATACGGAGGTGGCGGAAGAGATTAAGCGGCGGTTCGCGTCGGGGAGCTTCGGTGAGACTGAGGGGCCGGTGACGATTCGGTGGCGAGGGAAGGATTTGCGGTTCGAACGGGATCAGATCGACGAAGTAGTGCAGGCACGGTTGGACGAGATTTTGACGCTGGTACATAAGGAGTTGAAGCGGGCGCGATATGAACAACGGTTGCCGGAGGGGGTAGTGCTGACTGGGGGAGGAGCGCGAATGCGAGATATTGATAAATTTGTGCGGGCGACGCTGGGGATGTCGGTGAAGATTGGCGCTCCGCATGGTCTGTCGGGGGTGTCGGATACGATTGAGCGACCGGAATATGCGACGGCGGTGGGCTTGATGCAGCTGTCGGCGGAGGGGGACGGGGTGGCGCAGCCAAAGAAGGCACATAAAAAGGCAAAAAAGAGTAAGAACGCGGGATTTTTGAAGAAGATTTTTGGGAAGTTCTAGGGGTGGTTGAACACTAAAATTGTTCATTTTTCCACAGGTTGGATAAAAGTAAGGGGAAATGGTGTTTTTTCTTGGAAAAGTGTGGTATATTAGAAGAAGATAAGTGGAGAAAGATATGCCTGAGATTAAGCCAACAGAGGTAGAGAGTTCAGCAAGCATTAAGGTTGTCGGTGTCGGCGGTGCGGGTGGTTCAGCGGTAGACCGGATGAAGGAAATTGGATTGTCGGGGGTGGAGTTTGTGGCAATAAATACGGATGCTCAGGCTCTGCATCATTCGGCGGCGGATGTGAAGGTGCATATTGGCCAAGGTTTGGGGGCTGGCGGCGATCCGGAGAAAGGTCGTGAGGCGGCGGAGAGCGGTCGTGAAGCGATCGGAAAAGCTGTTGAGGGGGCGGATATGGTGTTTATTACGCTGGGGGCTGGTGGCGGGACTGGTTCGGGTGCGGGGCCAGTGGTAGCTGAGGAGTCGAAGGGGCGCGATATTCTGACGGTCGGGGTGGCGACGAAACCATTTACTTTCGAGGGGGCGAAGCGGCGTGAGAACGCGGAGAAAGCGATTGACTCTTTATCGCAACGAGTGGATGCTTTGATTACGATCCCGAATGACCGGTTGTTACAGACGATTGACCCGCGGACGCCACTGACGGAGACGTTTAAGATTGCGGATGATGTCTTGCGGCAGGGGGTGCAGGGAATTTCTGAGTTGATTACGGAACACTCTCTGATTAATCTAGACTTTGCGGATGTGAAGGCGATTATGAAGAATGCCGGTTCGGCTTTGATGGGGATCGGTCGGGCGAGTGGGGATAATCGGGCGGCGTTGGCGGCGCAGCAAGCGATCGAATCGCCGCTGATTGAGGTGAAGATTGACGGGGCGCGCGGGGTGTTGTTCTCGGTGGCTGGGGGCTATGATATGTCGATGAGTGAGATTCAGGAGGCGGCGGAGATTATTACGGGGGCGGTCTCGCCGGATGCGAATATTATCTTCGGGGCGTCGATCCGTCCGGAGCTTGAGGACGAGATGATTGTGACGGTGGTGGCGACCGGGTTTGATTCGGAATATTACAGAGGGCTAAACGGGGGGAGTTCGAGCAGTTTGAGTGTGCCGACGGTAGGGAGCTTGAGTTCGGTGTCGACTGGGGTGGAGTACAGGCCAGGGAATTATAGTGCGCCAGAGGAGAGGACTCGGGTTGAAGAGCCGGAGCCGGCGCGAGAGGAGCCGATAAAGACGGAGGCGCCGAAGCGTGATGGGGGAGCGACAGAGTTTACGGGGAGTGACCGTTCGAACATGTGGGATTCGATTCGGACGGATCAAGAGGATGACCTAGATGTGCCACCGACGTTGCGTGAGCGCCTAAGGGGTAAGAATCGGGAGTAAAAATGTCATTGCCGCGGATAGGAGATAGCAAAGTACTGGAAAGCCGGGAAACCGACGATGGTACGACGATTCGGAGGCGGCGGGTGAGTTCGGATGGGCATAGGTTTACGACGTATGAGCGGATTGAATTGCCACAGCTGATTGTGGTGAAGCGGAGCGGGGATCGCGAGGTTTTCGATCGGGATAAATTGTTGATGTCGGTGAAGCGGAGCGTAGGGAAGTTTATCGGGTCGGACTTGGAAGTTGAGGATGTGGTAAGCCGAGTGGAAGAGAGGTTAAGACAGATTGCGACGGGGGATAAGGTGAGCTCGGAGCAGGTCGGGAATGCGGTGCTGGATGTTTTGGCGGGGGAGAACGAGGTGGCGTATGTGCGGTTTGCGAGCGTGTTTTTGAAGTTTAAGACGTTGGGGGATTTCGAGCGGATTTTAAGAGAAAGGAGAGAAGATGAGGGTGGTTTGCGTATGGCGCGATCGGAGTGATTATGGGCGGATGGTCGAGGAGTGGCTGACAGAATTCGCGCGGAGAACGGGGAGGGAGGTTGAGGCGGTAGACCCGGATACGAGAGAAGGGGTGAGTTTTTGTCGGGCTTACGATGTGGTGGAATATCCGACGCTGCTGGCGCTAGGGGATGACGGTGCGGTGCTGGCGTCGTGGCGGGGGAAGATGCTGCCGACGTTTGATGAGGTGGCGTATTGGGGGTAGCGGTCTCGTTGCATAATTATAAAAATTACCTAGTCACGCGGGGATACTTCCATCATCTTTTCTTGAGGCGCGTCCACGACGCCCGTCGTTACGGGGTCGTGGCGCTAATGCTCGTCGTAACTCCGCACCCCCTGCGAAAAAAGATGGAAGCATCCCCGCGTGACTGACTATTGAATTATGCAACAGCTCCTCAGAGTTATATACTTAGACTGCAAATTTTGAAAAAAGTGCAGCCACCGAATATGGCATCAACAGTGGTAGAGCGGGAAATTAGGCTACCATTTTTTGAAAAAAGGTAGCCACTTTGGTGTTTGAAAATTATGTGAAGTAATGGTTGAGATTGGTATTCTTTGTGCGGGTCGGGTATGTTACTCCGTATCAGACTGATAAGTTTCGCTTCGCTGGCCAGCGAGCCTATTACTGGTCCTCCCGAGCCTATACCTCAGGCACTGACTACGCCTACAGCCTCTACTTCGGTGATAGTAGCGTCGGTCCGTCCAGTAGCTACGTTCGCTATGGCGGCTATTCCCTTCGCTGCCTAATCCCTACCCCCTAGTCCTAAGCTAGGGAGGAAGGAGAAAAAATGGTGGAGGAAAAAGTTTTTTCCACGGTTTGTGAAAAAGTATGTTAAAATAGTAATGTCATCACAATTCGTAAAAAGTAGCAGACTTTTGTTGGATAACATCAAGAGAAGAATTTGCAAGGACTAGAATGGCGCCGTAAGGTCCGATTCCTTGCAGTTCAATCTCTTGAGTCTGTTAGCGGATTGTGATGACCCCCTTGCGGTGCCATTTTTGTTATGTCCATAACTGCTCCGTTTGGGTGTTTAAACAATCAAAGGAGGGCTTATGCGGAGCAGAACTAGAAAATTTAAGGCGATAGGGCTGGCGGGGATGCTGGTGGTTGGACTGACGGCTGGGAGTTTGCCGGCGGAGCCGGTGAGTGCGGAGAATGGGTGGGAAGAGGATTTGAGCTTGTACGCAAAGTCGGTGACGGCGAGTTCGGTGACGATCTCGATTGGCTCTTCGGGGAATGCGACCTTGTCGCCGGGGCGTGGGTCAAATGGGACGGCGCTCGGGACGGTGAAGCGGACGGCGAGTGTGCAGCTCGGGGCGACGGATGGGTATACGATTAAGGTTTCCGGGAATCCGAACTTGACGGGGAATAATGCTAATAATAAGATTGCGAGTGTTTCAAGCGCTACTACTTTGAAGCAGATGAGTAATCAGTGGGGTTGGTATAGTGCTGAGGGGGATGTTAGCTGTGATGAGGCGGGGACTTATCGGGCGATGAGTACGGCTGGGGAGACGGTTTCTTCAGGGGTGCTGAGTTCGGCGGCAACGAAAACGGTGACGATGTGCTTTGGGGCGAATGTGAGTACGAGCCAGGCAGCGGATAACTACAGCAATACAGTTACGGTTAGTGCGGTGGCGGAGCCGAGGACGGTCATTACAAGCACAAAGGCTTTCGGGGGAATTACTTATATGCAGGATATGACGGTTAATGCTTGTCAAAACGCTAGTGTTAATGAGACGGCACAGCTGATTGACCGGAGAGACTCGAAGAAGTATTGGGTGACGAAGCTGTTGGATGGGAATTGCTGGATGAGTCAGAATTTGGATTTTAACATTTCTACGAATAATGTGACGACGGCGTATTCGGATGTGACGAGTAATTGGACGAGTTCGAGTACGTATCCGGCGAGGGCGACATATAATAACACCTCGAGCGGTAGTGCTTTGGGAGCGGGAAGCGATGCTTATCTGAGTACGTATTCTTGGGATGTGGGAGATTACATAATAAATAATCCAGCAGCATGGGACGGTTGCGGATCATCGTTTAATGGAAAAAACTTGTCAACATGCACAGGGGCTTTTACGGTGGTGGGGAGTAGGACAGCGAGTATGGATCCGAACTTTTATAAGAATAATGGGAATAAGACATACACGAGTTCACAATATGACGCGCATTACTTAGTAGGCAATTATTATCAATGGAATGCGGCGGCTGCAGGGACAAATACGACGGATATTTCCTCGCCTACTGCTGGTTCGATTTGCCCGAAGGGATGGAAGTTACCAACCACGTATTATAACGGTGCGTCGCGTTCATTTACGAAGCTTTTTGAAAAGTATGGGCTAGTAACTAGTCCCACTAATGGCACGGTGACGGGGGTGAGCAGTATTAACTCGATGACGTACGATATTGCGCTCAGTCCTCTTTTCTTTGTGAGAAGTGGATATGTTTACCCTTATCTTGCGGTGAATAGCCAAGATCCTGGTTTTGGCGGTTTGGGCATACAGGGCTTTTATTGGTCGGCTACTAACCAGGGTTCTAGTGGAGTTTATGGGGATGGTCTTGAATTTTGGATGAGTGATTGGCCTGTTTTTCTTGCTAAGGGGGACAGTAGCTATAAAGGTTATTCTGTGCGCTGCATGGTCTCAACTATCCAATAGTAGCCCAATTTTTCCGCCCCAGCCGCCGCGCTCGTCAAAGACCCTCGTATATGCTACTTTAAAATCGAGGCAATATGGTACCTTCTGATAAGATATATTGTTATGCTTGGCACGGCGACGCTGGCGCGTGGCGGACCCTGGCTTGGCAAGATTTTGGCGAGGCGGCGGCTGGGGCGGAGATTTATGTTTTCTCCTTCCTTCCTAGCTTAGGACTAGGGGGTAGGGATTAGGCAGCGAAGGGAAAAGCCGTAGTAGCGATTGCTGCTATAGGACGGATAAACACTGGTATAGAAGTCAAGATCGGAGGAAAAATCAGTATCAGAACTGGTTCGTGACGACCAGCAGTGACCAACTTGACCAACGGCAAGGAGTTTATTAGTACTATTAGAGGTAATACGTCCGCCCCGCACAAAGAAAAACCAGTTTTTCTTTGAAATGCAAAACTCTATAGTATACTAGGGAGCTTTATATTGGTGTAACAGGGGTGAGGGGATTATAAACTCTATAGTACGTTATAGAGTTTGCAGGGAATTAAGTTCTAGATAATGACATAAAATTGGCTTTTGTAAATCTTGTTATTTTGCGGAAAAACGCTAAGGTAGTTCGGTTTTTCTACCTTTGTTTTACCGAACAAAGAGGGTTAGCGTTTTTTTAAAAAGCGCTAAGGTTGCGAAAAAGTCGTTTTTGTTGTATTCCTGGTGTAGAAATTGAGGAAAAGAGCTTAAATTTTCTGAAACCTGTATAGGGCGAAAACCTGTACAGCTGCATAAGTTCTGCTTCTGTTCGACCCCTGTTAATGATACAGAAAACTTGTACGGCTGTACAGGTTTTGTGCTGGTCTGATTATTCTTTGTGCGGGGCGGTGGTATATTCTTGGACTACGCCGCTCAGTTTCAAGGCGCTGGGCAGCGCAGCTATTACTGGTCTTCCCGGTCCCACTCAGATACATACAACGCCCATAGACTCTCCTTCGATGGTAGCAGTGTCTACCCTTCCGACTATCGCAATCGCGGCTACGGTTTTTCCCTTCGCTGCCTAATCCCTACCACCTAGTCCTAAGGCTTCGAGGAAAAGTGAATGAAAAATTTGAATGGATTTAGGTTTGGCGATATGGGGTGGGTGTGGTATAATGAAGGAATGAAATATGAGGCAGGGAAGCGACGTCGGGCGTCGGAATATGAAAGAGCATTAGTTGAATGGTGGAAGAAGAATAAGGTTTTTGAGCGGTCGGTGGAAGAGCGGCCGGAGGATGATGCTTATGTTTTTTACGACGGGCCTCCGTTTATTACAGGGATGCCTCATCATGGGACGTTGTTGTCTTCGATTGTGAAGGACGCAGTGCCGCGGTTTTGGACGATGCGGGGGAAGCGGGTGGAGCGGCGTTGGGGGTGGGATTGTCATGGACTGCCGGCGGAGAATTTTGTGGAGAAGCAGTTGGGGATTA
>CAYTZL010000016.1:0-19830 GCA_964442535.1 uncultured Candidatus Saccharibacteria bacterium
CCGCGATTTTCTGGATGAGAACCAGACGTCCTAGACCACTAGACGACGGAACCACTACTCTTAGTATAACATACTTTCCTGAAGAAAGTAACCCCTATTTTTACTCAATAATACCATCCCATCAGGCTATTTGGGGCGCGTACGGGAACTAGCATTAGTCTTTGCGAAGAGGGTGCGGACTTACGAGGAGCATTAGCGCCGGGCACCCGCAACGGCGGGCTGACCGGACGCGCCTCGTCCAGCTGTAGGAGTGCGAGCAAAGAAAATGCTACGCATTTTCTTTCGAGCCGACGCCAGCTGATAGCGACGAAGTCGCGTCGAAAAGATGGCGAAAGCGCCTTCGCATGATTAACTGGTCGAATGATTACACGACACCAAGCCCCCTACTCCGTCACCTCCCCACCACCCTCCGGCGTCACGATCTCTTCAATCACTGGCGCCACCGTTACCATCAAAGTCCCCGACACTCCGTCCACCGTCGCCTTGATCACCGCCGTACCCTGTCCTATCGCCGTCACATTGCCGCTGCTCGCGTCCACCGTCGCCACGCTAGTATCATTACTGCTCCAAGTCACCGTCTTATTCGCCGCATTATCCGGCAAAACCTGCGCGCTAAACACCGTTGTCTCGCCAACTTTCAAGCTTATATTACCAGTCACCGTCACGCTACTCACCGGAACCACCGACGGCGTCGTCGGCTTCACCGTAATCGTAAAACTCGTCGTCCTTCCACTAATCTCATCTCTCACCGTAATCGTCGTACTGCCGGTCGAATTCGCCGTCCCGCAGTTCAACCGATTTCCGCTCACCACATGACAGGTCGCCACATTACCATTTGAACTCGACGCCGATAGTCTGTACTCCGCCGACCCCGGCACTACCCCGACCGTCACGTCCAACGTCGACCCCGCCTTCATCTCCTGATTCGTTGCACTCAGCGCACTCACCCTCGGCTTACTCTGTTGACTACCACCGTTACTGCTATTACTGTTATTCGACTGCGCCGGTTCTTGCGGACGCGCGGCGTCATTCTTATTATCCTGCGGTGTTTCCACCTTCTCCCACTTCGCCTTCAAAGTGATATCCTCTTCAATCGGATCCGCAAAAGTAAACTCCTCATCGCCGAGATACCACCCGACAAACGTATACCCATCCCGCGTCGGCGCAATCGGCGCTGGCGTCGTCTGCCCCTTCGCCAGTTCAATCTCCTTCACCTCCGAACCACCGTCCGAATCAAACGTCACTTTTACCACTTCCGTACCCTCAATCGCCGACCATTCCGCCAGCAAAATCATATCCTGATTAACTTTCGTCTTCCCAAATCCAAACGATTTACCTTCGTAGAGCCAATCCTTAAAATCAAACCCTTCCTTCATCGGATCTTCCGGCCGCTCAATCGTCTCCCCACAAACAACCTCCTCGTCCTCGATCAACGACCCGCCATTCGATTCAAATTGCACCAAGCAATACTGCGGCGCCTTCGGACTAAACGCCCACACCAGCAACCCGCCAATCGCCGCCACAATTACCGCCACAATCGCTGCAAACAGAAACGCCTTCGGCTTCGAAAACGGCTTCTCAAAACGCTTTTTCTTCTTCTCGGCGTCAGTTTTCTTTTCCGCAGAGTCCCACTTTTTCTCCGGTTTCACCGCACCAGCCACATCAGCATCCTTTTTCATCGCCGACTTCGCCACTCCGCCAGCCGCCATCATATCCATCGCCGCCCCCCGCCGCTGTGTCGCACCGCCCATTCCCCCAGCAGTTCCAACAGCCGCCGCTTTCTTCGTACTATTCGCTTCTTTTCGCGCACCGTTCTTTTTTGTCGACCCCGCCGCAACGTCCGACATCTTCGCCGGCAAAGCCTTATCTTTCTTCACTACCGCCAACTGACTATCAGCCGTCGTCGCTACCTCGCGCGTCCCCTCAACCTTCGCCACCGCCGTCGTCTTAGCCGCTTTAGCACTTTTCGACGCACTCTTCGCCGCTTCTTTTGGCCCGTCCTTTGCCGCTTCCGAATCAGCCCCCTCCGTCACCTTCACCGACACCGCCTTTTTCGCCTTCGTGTTTTTCGACGTCCGTTGCGCACTCTTTGTACTACCAGCCTTCTCTGCCGCCTCTTCTTTCTCGCTCTCGGCACTCTCTTTCACCGCAATCTGCAACTTTTTCACATTCTTCTGCAAATCACTCTCCGCATCAATCGCTACTTTTTTCGCCTGCGACACCACTTTTTTCTCCGGCTTACCCCCATCAAGAGGCTTGCCACCAACCAACGGCTTTTCCTCAGCCAACGCCTTACCATCAACCGGCTTCGCACTCGCCCCACCCATCAGCTTCTCCAAAGCTATATCCTGATCAATCGGCACCATCACCGGATCATTAGATTTATTTATTTCTGGTCCATTTGTCTTGCTCATAATATCTTCCACACGAAAATCCCTTTTCCCAAAGGATTCACTCGCAGTTTCTTTGGACTTATTATTATCCATTGCAACCACTATACCACACTTGCTTTCCAAATAAAAGTGCTTATGTTTACAAAAATCGTCATTACGCAACTTAACCGCCAATCACACAATTATCCGACCACATTTTTACAAATTTTTTTCTCGCCAATCATTTTCCATAACTTATGTTATAATAGTTTTATGAAAAAACTTCCCATCGTCGCTTTAATCGGTCAAACTAACGCCGGCAAATCCAGCCTGCTTAACCGCTTTGCACACAAAAACATCGCCATCGTCGCCCGCGAAGAGGGAACGACCCGCGATAATGTCGTCGCGCGCATCGACGATCGTTTTCTCCTCATCGACACCGCCGGCCTCAAGGACCCGACCGACGATTTCGAAGCCAGCATCCAGGACCAAATCGCCGACGCTATCGAAGTTGCGGACATCATCCTGCTCACGCTCGACTCCTCGAAGTATCCCGACCACCGCGACAAGGCTATCGCGAAAAACGCCCTCAAGTCCGGGAAGCCCCTCTTCCTCCTCCTTAATAAATCCGACCTCGGCGAAAGCCTCCCCGACGACGAATTCCTCCGCCTCGGTATCAAACCCGACCACACTTTCCGCCTCTCCGCCACCACCGGCCAAGGCATAAATAATCTCAAACAGGCAATCTTTAGCTGTCTTGGGGTTAACGGTACCTCTTTTTTGGAGGGTCCGGAGCTACGGCGAAGATTAGCGCCGGACACCCGCGACGGCGGGCTGACCGGACGCGCCTCCAAAAAAGACGGTACCGCTAGCCCAAATACGCTGAAACTAGCTCTCATCGGCCGACCCAACGTCGGCAAATCCAGTCTCTTCAACGCCCTCGGCCGCAAACAACAAGCCATCGTCAGCTCCCGCCAGGGAACTACCCGCGATATTAACCGCGTCGAAATTAAATTCCACGGCCGCACTATCGAAATCCTCGACACCGCTGGCCTCCGTAAGCCCGGCAAACGCGAAGTCGGCATCGAAAAATTCTCCGCCCTCCGCACCCTCGCCGCAATCGAAGAAGCCGACATCTGCGCCCTCCTCGTCGACGCCACCGAACCGCATTCCAAACTCGACCAGTCCCTCGCCGGCCAGATCATCGAAGCCGGAAAGGGAATTATCGTTGTCCTCACCAAGTCCGACCTCATTAGAGAACGCCCCGATGCCGACAACGACGAAGCTCTCGATACTAGCGTCGCCGACAGTACCAATATCGACAAGAATCCTCATGCTGGCATTACCGACGAAACCAAACGCCTCGCCTCCGCCCGCACCGCAAACAACATCGACTCCATCCTCGACCAGCTCGAGCGCGATTTCAACTTCCTCCCTTACGCCCCCGTTCTCATTACCAGCAGCGAAACCGGCCAGAACATTACTAAACTCTTCGAACTCGCCACCGAAATCGACGCCACTCGTCACCTCGAAATCAAGACTTCCGAGCTTAACAAGATTCTCAACGACGCCATCACTGGCCACATCCCCGCCGGCCTTAAAAACACTAAGCCCAAACCGAAATACATCGTCCAAACCGACATTTGCCCACCTTGGTTCGTCGTCCACGGCCGCGACCTCGGCCTTCTCCACTGGTCCTGGAAACGCTTCTTAGAGCGCAAAATCCGCGAAAAATATCCCTTCGTCGGCACCCCGATTTTCTTCTCCTTCCGCAACGACAACCGCGACCGTAAGGACAGCGACCTCCGCAACAGCTCTCACGATCGCAAAGATAACGATACTTCAGAAAAATAGTCTTAACTATGAATATCTGGAAAGAATTACCAAAAGGCTTTACAGTGCTCGCACCGATGGAGGGCGTGACGGATGTGATTTTTCGGCAGGTGGTGGCGCGAGCGGGGCGACCAGATTTGTTTTTCACGGAATTTACGAATGTGTCGAGCTTTGCATCGGAAAAAGGCCGATATAATGCCTTAGAGCGTCTAGAAGTAGCGCCGAGTGATGCGCCGATTGTTGCACAAATTTGGGGCAAAAATCCTGCACACTTTGCGGAACTTGCCGGAGCGCTTGAAGGTCTAGGATTTGCGGGATTGGATATTAATATGGGGTGTCCGGATAAGCATGTGAACGCGGCGGGTGGTGGGGCGGCGATGATTCGGACGCCGGAGCTGGCACTGGAGTGTATTCGTGAGGCGAAAGCGGCGACGGCTTTGCCGGTGTCGGTAAAAACGCGGCTGGGTTACACTTATGTGGAGGAGTTTCGAGAGTGGTTGCCGTTACTCTTGAAAGAGAATTTGGCGGCTTTGACGATACACTTACGGACACGGAAAGAGATGTCGAAAGTGCCGGCGCATTATGAGTTAATTCCGGAAATTGTAAAAATGCGGGATGAGATTGCGCCACAGACGGTGCTAGTTGTGAATGGAGATATTAAAGATTTGCGACAGATCCACGAAATGCAGCGACGGAATCCGGGTGTTGATGGGTATATGATTGGGCGGGGCGTTTTTGAAAATATTTATTGCTTTACGGAACATCAGGCGACGCTGCCGGAGTTAATGGAGCTATTTCGGCTGCATTTAGACCTATTCGACGAAGCGGATATGCAACACGTAGCACGACAAGCGGAGATAATGCGAGAAGATGCGGAATTTGCGCGAAAAATGAATGGAAAAGTGCGCGGCCTAGCCTTTGAGCCGCTGAAGCATTATTTTAAGATCTATGTGTCGGGATTTCCGGGGGCGGCGGAGCTCAGGGCAAAACTGATGGAGTGTCGGAATACGGATGAGGTGCGGGCGGTACTAGACACAGCGGAAAAAGAAGGCATTTTCAAACCATAAAAGGGCCCGCCGAAGACTCGACGGGCAACCTCATGGCTAAAAACTGGTATAAAAAGTTGAAAATTATCAAGTAGTTGAACAGTTAATCAGTCAATAGCCTCAGCACCGCAACATTGTAACTTCCAATACGAGAACCCTTTGCGTAGAATGGTCTAGTACAAGGAAGAAGCGAGTAGCGGAAGGAGTCGTATTTGACATACGACGACTGAGCAACGCAGCTTCTGACGAAGTAATAGACCGTTCTACGCAAAGGCCCCTCCCCGACAAAATCCGCCACCTTAAAAGGTGCGGATTTTGTCGAATGGATATATCCGCAACGCCGTCGGACCAATAATCCTACAGAACGGTATCGTCCCCAACCCCGACCGAGAATCAAACGAATGTGAGCCCTCACGATTATCCCCCGAAACAAAGATTTCTCCCTCTGGCACAATCATATCTACCTCACCCGAAGTATATTCCTTCGGCCCGTTATTCTCATCCACGCGCGTCTCCTCGTCCGGCGAAAACCCGTCCGGGTGCTCCTCGTTATAAACCGTCAACACACCATCCTTCACCGTCACCCGCTCGCCAGGGAACGCAATCACCCTTTTAATCAAATACTGATCCGTCTGACTCGCTGGCGCCGTACAAGTTAACGGTCCCGACGAGTCCCCATTCACAAACACAATCACATCCCCGCGTTCCGGCACATACTCTTTCCCCAAAAAATGCGACCAAGTCACCGGCAGCCGATTCACAATCACGCGATCATTATTATGCAGCGTATTTTCCATGCTCTGTCCTACGACATTATATGACCGAAAGACATAAGCATTCAGTAGCACCGTCCCCAAAACCACCGCCACTACAAACACCAACAAACTCAGCATATCCTTCAGTAAAGGATGCTTCTTAAAAAACACTGATTTCGGTTGTGATTCCATTACCTCATTATATCACACCTCCCCAAAATCACACACTTTTTCCATAAAATCCAAAAATCTTCCCCACACAACTTATTTTCTTGCTATAATATATATCACATGGCCGATTATATTTTTATTCGTAAAAGCCGTAATGCGATTAGCTCGCTATTACATATTGTGCTGAATTTACTCCTCGCCGTCGTCTCGATCGGAGCGACCGTCGTGACAGGGAATTGTATTATTGGCCTGATCCTGATTGTCGTCTCGAAATGGCGCGTTTTCGCCGTCAATCATCGCTACTGGCTACTCAACTTACGCTCCAGCCTTGTTGATTTTATCGTTGGTGTTGGCTTCGTCCTACTTGCTTATGCTGCCGGTACGACTTTTCTTCCCGTGCACTTCGTCCTCATGGCCGCTTATGCAATCTGGCTAATCGTCATTAAGCCTCGCTCTTCGCTAGTCTTCACCATTATCCAGGCCTTAATCGCAATTTTGGTTGGTAGTACTGCCGCTAGCATTTTCGCTGCGATTACCGACTCTGCCGTCCTCGTTATCTGCGAATTTATTATCGGCTACTCCGCCTCTCATCACGTCCTCGTCCAGGGAAACAGCGACGATCCTTCCTATATCTCGCTCGTTTTTGGCCTTATCTTCGCCGAAATCGCCTGGCTCGCTCATAGCTGGCTGATTATCTATACTCTCGGCTCGACCGGCATCTGCGTCTCGCAGCTCTCGCTTGTTCTGACGATTATCGCCTTTGCCTACTTCAAAATCTACACCGATCTCGTTAAACACGATTACAAACTCAAACTCGGCAACGTCGCCCTCCCGATCGTCTTCAGTATCGTCGTAATCGCCGTTCTGCTCATCGGCTTCAGCCAGCCACGCTTTAATATCCATTAGTTTACTCTTCTGTTTAGTTTAATTTTTAGGAGGAAACATGTCTACCAAAAAAGAAACTCAAGTCACAACCACTAACCCCGAGCCACAACCCGCTCCAGCGAAAAAGACCGGCACCGGCTTTAAAGTCACCGTCGTCACTCTGCTCGTCATCGCTCTCGCTACCGCTGGTACCGGGCTCGCGCTTTCCATTATCAACTTCACCGCCGAGGACGCCCCGATTACCTTTAACTATGGCGACGACGGCAACGACATCGAATTTACCGAAGGCTCGATCGCCGAAGTCGCGAACAAAGTCGCTCCTGGCGTCGTCTCGATTATTACTGAGACTCGCACCTCAGGCTGGTTCGGACAATCTTCAACTCAGACTTCCGCCGGCACTGGCATGATCGTCACCGCTGATGGTTATGTTCTCACGAACAAGCACGTCATCGACGGCGCCCGCAAAATTAAAGTCGTTCTCGACGACGGCACGAGCTACGACGACGTCGAGCTCGTTGGCACCGACCCCTTTAACGATGTCGCTTACCTCAAAATCAACGACGTTTCCGGCCTTAAAACCGTCACCCTCGGCAATTCTAAAACCCTCACCCCTGGCCAACAGGTCATTGCCATCGGCAACGCCCTCGGACAATATCATAACACTATCACCGCAGGCATTATCTCCGGCGTCGGCCGCTCGCTTACCGCTTACAGCAGCGATATGACCTCCGCCGAAAACCTTAGCGACATGATCCAGACCGACGCCGCCATTAACGCCGGCAACTCAGGTGGCCCGCTCGTCAACGCCGCCGGCGAAGTCATCGGTATCAACACCGCCACTAGCTCCGACGCCGACGGCATCGGCTTCGCTATCCCAATTTCCAGCGTCAAGGGTATGCTTAAAAATATCACCGAACATGGCTCCGCGAAACGCGCTTACGCTGGCGTCCGCTACATTAACATCACCCCCGACCTCGCCGTTACTTACGATCTCCCGGTTTCCGCTGGCGCTTACATCTTCACTGACGGCAAAGATAGCGCTATCATCGCTGGCGGTCCTGGCGAAAAAGCCGGCCTCAAGGACGGCGACATCATCACAAAAATCAACGGCGTCTCCGTCGGCAGTGCCGGATCGGTCTCGACTCTCATCGGCGAATACATGCCCGGCGACACCGTCCAGCTTACGACCCTTCGCGACAACAAGGAGCAGGCGATTAACCTAACTCTCGGCGCCTACGAAGACTAACCCATAGCCACGGCTCTTCTCTAGCCGCCAGCCATACGACCCGGCCAGCTTAACTAAATCCTTATGCTGGCACGGGTCGGCTTCTAGTACCAAATAATCCGTACTCGCCAGCCCTTCCGCCAATTCTTCAAACAACCGATGATAAATCGACAGCCCGTTCTCATTCAGCGCAAACAAAGCCGTCGTCGGCTCCGCCTCCAAACTCTCCAAGTCTAACCAATCCCACGCCGGATTCACATACGGCAAATTCGCCACAATTACATCAAACTGCTTATCCTCCCCCAGCATCAAATCTCGCAACAAATCCGACTTCCGAATCTGAATCCGCGCCTCATGCATCGCATCATTCCGCTCCGCCACATCCAACGCATCCGTACTCAAATCACAAGCGCAAACATCTGCCTGCGGAAATTCCAACGCCAAAGTCACTGCAATACAACCGCTCCCGGTCCCCACGTCCAAAAACCGCACCTGTGCCGGCAGATCCAGCTCCTTCACGAGATCAATCAGTTCCTCTGTCTCCGGCCGCGGAATCAAAACATCTGGAGTCACCTTAAAATTCCGCCCATAAAATTCCTTCACCCCCAAGACATACGCCAGCGGCACCCCCTCCGCCCGCTCAATTACCATCTCCTGCGCCATTTCTGCAAAAAACGACAAAATTTCCTTATCCTGATGCGTCACCAACCAACTCCGATCTCGCCCCGCCGCAAAATTCCGTACCGCAATCACCTCCGCATCCAGCGAGGGAATCACGGTTTTCGCCCACTTCAGCCACTCCCCCACCGTCCCAATCTTCTCCATATCGGCCTTCGCAATATCCACCCCCGCCGATTCCGCTTTCTTCTCGCGCCGCCACGCCCGTAGCTTTTTCATATCCCTATCCTTCTATTGTATCACACTTTGCTCTAAAAGTCAATACTATTTACGCTTTTCTATGCTTTTATCTCTCGCTCTGCCTGCATTAACTCATGTACAAGATCATCAATATCCCCATCCATCGCCGCCGAAACATTCGACCGCGAATAATGCACCCGATGGTCCGTAATCCGATCCTGCGGAAAATTATACGTCCGAATCTTCTCGCTCCGATCTCCCGAGCCAATCAAACTCTTCCGCGCGTCGCTCGCCGCCTTCATTTCTTCCTGCTTCTGCTTTTCCAGCAACCGACTCCTAAGAACCGCCATCGCCTTCACCCGATTTTGTTGTTGCGAACGCTCATCCTGCATCGCCACCACAATCCCCGTCGGCAAATGCGTAATCCGCACCGCCGAATCCGTCGTATTCACGCCTTGTCCACCATGCCCACCCGACCGATAAATATCAATCCGCAGATCCTCCGGCTTAATCTCGAGATCCGTTTCGCTCGCTTCCGGCAGCACCGCCACCGTCGCCGTCGATGTATGAATCCGCCCCTGCGACTCCGTCACCGGCACCCGCTGCACCCGATGCACCCCACCTTCAAACTTCAACTGTCCATACGGCCGCTCCCCCGAAATCCGCATCACCACTTCCTTCATTCCGCCCGCCTCATTCTCATTCTGCGTCATCAGCTCGACCTTCAAGTGGTGCCGCTCCGCAAACCGCACATACATCCGATAAAGCTCCGCCGCAAACAGCGACGCCTCGTCGCCGCCCGCCCCGGCCCGAATCTCCATGATCGCCGGTTTATCATCCGCCGGATCCCGCGGAATTAACAATTCCTCCAACTCTGCCTCTTTCGCGGCAATTTTCTCCGTCAGACTCTTCACATCCGCCTGCGCCAGCTCTCTTAGCTCCGCATCCTCCAGCAATCCCCGCGCCTCCTCAAGATTCTTCTTCAACTGCTCAATCTCCGCCACTAGCCCCAAAATCGTATTCAATTCCGCCAGCCGCCGCGACTTTTCCGCGAAGTCTTCCTGCGCATACGCCTCTGGCGCCGCCAAAAAGTCCTCAATTTTTAATTTTTCTGCTTGAAGTTTATGGAAATCATTCATCATTTGTGCTATTATATCATATATAGGGCTGGAGAAGTAGTTTTTGTGATCTCTACCATCCAACCCTACATGGTTAAATTCACAGCCCGGTTCCTTAACTCAATTAGCTAGGATATCCGAAAAACAAGTTCATTAGCAAAAGTATTTCACATTTATGGTGGGTCCCTTAGCTCAGCTGGCTAGAGCGTACGATTCACATTCGTAAGGTCATTGGTTCAAGCCCAATAGGGACCACCATAAGTGCGAAATTCAAACATCGAACTTCTCGCATTTAATCATGCCATACAAAACTAAAGGATGCGCGTATGCTACACTATATACAGCGCATTTTTTATGCCAAGTTCCAAAAGCCCGAGCCATTAGCACTCATTCTCTCCTTCCTCCCTAGCTTAGGACTAGGTGGTAGGGATTAGGCAGCGAAGGGAAAAGCCGCTGTAGCGAAGGTAGCCGAAGTCGGACGGATTGACGCCGCTAGCAGTGAAGTAGAGGTAGTAGGCGCCGATAGTAGTAGAGTAGGCTCGGGATGACCAGTAGAAGCCGTACTGGCCAGCGACGTTGAGTAGCTGAGCGTCGGGGTAGATAACGCCGCCTCGCACAAAGAATAAGTCGATCACACTTCTCCCCTATTAAAACGACCATCGAGGTGTTATAATAAGCCCAATATGCTAAAAGGGAAACATACACTAAAAGCTCGTAAGACTTTTGTCTTTATTGATGTAAGTAATATTCGCTATGCTTGCAAATATAGCTTAGGCTTCGAGTTGGATTTTAAAAAATACTATCAATACCTCCAAAACAAATATCCAAACCTTCAGGAAGTTCGCTATTATGAAGGCATTGCTAGCGGTGATAAGAAAAAACGACAATATTTTCGTCATTTAGCAAAAATTGGCTATACGATTTGTTCCCTAGAGCGAAAAAGCTATACTAATGGAGCGAAATATGCAACTTTTGAATGCTCAAAGTGCAAAACGGTGAATGCTGTACAGATTTTCCCAGAGACTACCAAACTAAAATCCAACGTTGATGTTTATATGACGGTCGACATGATAAAACGCGCCGTACAGGCAACAGAGCCAATCCATATCATTCTAGTATCCTGTGATGGAGATTTTAGCGAAACAATCCGCGGCATCCTATCCGTAAACCCTAATGTTTTTATCACAGTAATGGCAACGCCTACGACAAAAACAAATAATTGTTTGTCAGTACGACTAAAGAATTTAAGAAATGAATTGCCGAATGATATGGTTCTTGTCAATGTTAACACTATCAGAAAGTACATTTCTAGGTCTTAAGCATCGAGCAACCCGCCAATCTCTGGCGGGCCCTCATGAGAACGGTACCGAAGTTACGTCCCCGACGATGGAACTTTCGTTCCTATGGCTCTATATTAGCACACTTTAAGCAAAAAAGCAATCCTTAATTTATATAATTTCGAGCAACACCGAACGCCACTCTTCTCTCCTTCCTCCCTAGCTTAGGACTGGGTGGTAGGGATTAGGCAGCGAAGGGAACGGCCGTAGTAGCGACTGCTGCTGCCGTGGGACGGATTGACGCCGCTGTTATAGAAGTAGAGCCTGTAGGCGTCGCTAGTGCTAGAGGAGGCCCAGGCGGACCAGTAATCGCCCTCGTAGCCAGCGATGAAGAACAGCTGATTGCCTGGATCGACATACCCGCCCCGCACAAAGAATAAGAAGCCCACTTCTAAGCTGGAAATTGCTATTGACATCTTAAAACTTATTTGCTAAGATAAAGATATCACCACGCCGGACTAGCCTAAGGTTTCGACCGACCGCAAATGCCGGCATTTTTTAGTGGTCAAATTCAATCATCAGACATCTAAAATCCCCGTCCGACGTAACGACGATCGCCTTATCATAATGAGCATACTCAATCGCAGCAGAATGCAAAACCAGTTCCGCATCTACGTTGCCTTTCATAGTTTTCTTACCATTTTTGTAAAATTTAATTGTCGGTTTCTGAATAAGCTGAAACCCAGCTTGCCGCAAAGTCAAATACAGCTTCTCACGAGTAGAATCGTGCCCAATAAAGATAAAAGCCTCCGCTACATTAAACTTATGCTTAAGGTAAAGCCTTAATTTACGATAGTCCACCTTAATTCCTTGCGCTTTCGCCCCTAGATAAAGATTATTCCCGTCGATAAAAGCGTAATTTTCCGTACTTTTCATTTTTCTCCTATTTTTACTATTGTCTTAGCATAGCAAAATTTTTCCAAAACTTGCAAACACTAGCACGATGTTTTGACAAAAAAGTTTTTTGTTAAAAAATATGCCTCGAATTGCCGAGCATGATTTAAATTTCTCGAAGCATATTTTACAAAGTCGGGAGCATGATTTTTGAAGTAGTGGATTTTAGAGTAATTACAGAGTTAAAATGTGCTTAAATACTTGGAGCATAGTGCTAAAATTCAAGAGCATGATTGTGAAGTGCGGGAGTATGTTATTCTTTGTGCGGGGCGGGGGTATTACTCCAGGGTACTATATTAACTATGCTGGCGAATACGGTTATTTATGGTCTTCACGAACCTATTCTAGTAATAGCAACGCCTATTATCTTGTTCTCTATACTAGCGTTGCTCCGTCTGATGGTAATAATGGCCGCTATGTTGGTCACTCCCTACGCTGCCTAATCCCTACCCCCTAGTCCTAAGCTAGGGAGGAAGGAGAGAAGAAAGGCAACCGACGTGACCAAAAAGATTTTTCACACAAAACTTCATCCACATGATAAAATAAAATTGTTATCACAACTTATTAAGGTAGTCAGTGCTATTTTGTAGCAATATCGACAATACCAGATCTAAAATGGCGCCGCGAGGTCCAATTCATCTGGTATTGCCACTAGGCTACTAGATAGGTTGTGATAACACCCTCGTGGTGCCATTTTTGTTATGTTTATCATTGCTCCGCTTGGGTGTTTTTAATAACCAAAAGGAGGGCTTATGCGGAAAAGGATAATCGGAATAATAGCGGGAGTAATAGCAGCTTTCGCCGGGGCGGAGGAGGCGAGTGCGGCGAATGGGTGGGAGATACCGCTCAATACGACTACGACGACAACTTCTCAAACTGCTTCTTCTGTTTCCCTTTCGATTGGGTCGGGAACGATACAGACGGATCTCGATGCGGCTAATGCTGCAGTAAATCCCGATGAGGCTGGGAAAGTTTTGTCCCAGACGGCTACTATTACGGTAGGCAATACTGATGGCTATACAGTGTATGTTTCTGGAAATACTAATTTAATTGGAAGAAATAACTCATCCCATAAGATCCCCAGCATCACTTCATCTAAGACCCTCGGAAGTATGAGTAATGAGTGGGGATATTATGGAGTACTTGGAGATACAGAAGCAAGTTATAATCCTAGCACTAGCTTTAAGGCAATGACTACTAGTCAGCAAAGTGTTGGGACTGGTGGAGCGACCAGTAGTAGCGTAACGAAGAAACTAACGCTATTTTACGGCGCAAGAGTAACTAGCTCAGCTGCAGAGGATTTTTACGGGAATACGGTAACCTTGTCAGTGGTTGCGCAGCCGAGGACAGTGACAAATACGGTGGCGACTTTCGGCGGGATTACAACTATGCAACAGATGACTCCAGCCATATGCAAAGCTGCAACGATTAACGACACTGCTTTTTTGACCGACGAACGTGATGGAAATAAATACTGGGTAACGAAAATGCTGGACGGTAATTGCTGGATGAGCCAGAATCTTGATCTAGATATTAGGGGTGCTGTAAGAGCCACATATAATGCCGATCCCTCACAAACATTTACATGGACAACAGGCAATTACAGCGGTATGGCAAACCTCGGGCAAGCACAACTAAGCAATCGGTCATTTAGCTATGCCTGGGATTTGGGAAAATATATAATCACAGACCCTACAATAAAGACATCATGCGCCTCAACCACAGTAGGTTTGTCAGAATGCAGTAAGCGCTTCACGAACGTAACTGGATGGACAGCATCGACCGATCCAAACTTTTATAGAAACAATAGTAATTCGCCAGTAAGCTCAACTACGAAAACATACGATGCTCATTACTTAGTAGGGAATTATTATCAGTGGAATGCAGCAACAGCAGGAACAGGAAATTCTTCGGGGCGTGATCAAAATGCAACAGCGAGCATCTGCCCACAAAATTGGAAATTACCAAATGCTAACTCTGACTCAAACGGATCATTTAGCTACTACTTACAGCAATATGGAATAACTAGTAATTTTACCGGAAACAGCAACATCGACCAGCATACCTACAACATAGTTTTATCACCACTGTTTTTCGTGCGCAGTGGTGACGTTTCGTCATACACTAGCGCTCTTGGTTCTGCAGGAGGAAACGGTGAGTACTGGTCTTCACGAGCGCATGTTTCCGACTCTGAATATGCATACTACCTCCTTTTCAACTCCAGCACCGTTCTCCCACTTAACTACTACGCACATGGCCACGATGGCCGCTCTATCCGCTGCCTCGTCCCCACCTCCTAAAACAGCGGCGCAAACAGCCTCAAAAACGCCTGCCAAAGATTCCTTAACACTCCAACCTTCACGTCCTTCTCCTGCAGCTCATAACTCGCCTCAATCGTCTCGACGCAATCCCACTTAATCGCCGCGATCTCCGCCACGTCCTCCATATAAATCCCATTCTCAAAATGCAAATACAAACTACGATAATCCATATTAATCGTCCCCACCACCGCCCGCACATCATCCGACACCAAGACCTTCGAATGCACAAACCCCTGATCGAACCGCAAAATTTTCACCCCGCCCTCCACCAACGGTTTAAAAAACGACGTCGTCAGACTATACACAATCTTCTTATCCGGCACCCCCGGTACCACAATCCGCACATCCACGCCCCGCTTCGCCGCCCGCAAAAGCGCATTCACCATATCCGTATCCACAATCAAATACGGCGTCATAATATACAAATACTTCTTCGCGCTATTAATCATATTCACATAAACATCCTCGCCAATCGTATCCCCATGAATCGGCGACAACCCGTAGGGAACAACAAAGCCTTTCTCGTCACCCCGCGTCTCCTCCCGCCCCGAAAAATCATGCTTAAACTGCCACAAATCCCGATCCTCCGGCACATTCGCATTCCACATCGTCAAAAACATCACCGTCAAATTCCAAATCGCCTCCCCGACAATCTTAATCCCGTTATCCTTCCACACCCCCAGTCGCTGATCTAGATTTATATACTCATCGCTCAAATTCAGCCCACCCGAAAACGCCACCTTCCCGTCAATAATCGTCATCTTCCGATGGTCCCGATTATTCATAAACAGCCCCTTCAGCGGACTAATCTTATTAAACGGAATGCATTTTATCCCAAATTTCGCCAACTCTTTCGGATACTTCGTCGAAAGCAGCGCCAAGCTCCCCACATCATCATACAAAACCCGCACCTCGACCCCCTCCTTCACCTTCTCCTTCAAAATCTCCAGCACCCCGTTCCACATCTCCCCCTCATTGATGATGAAATACTCCATAAAAATAAACTCCTTCGCCTTCTTCAGCTCCTTCAGAAACTCCGGATAAAACTCCTCCCCCATCTGATAGTACGTCAGCTGATTTCCCCGACTAATCGGATAATTCGTGCAGTCGAGAATATACCGCAAATTATCCATCTCTCCCGCTTTAATCGCCTTCTTCACCGCCGGATCCTGCCGCAGATACTTCGTATAATCTTTCTCCGTCTTGATCAAGCTTTTTAACAACTTATTATACCGAAAATCCCGCCCCAGCATCAAAAGCACCGCAATCCCAAACACCGGAAACAGCAAAATCAAAATCACCCACGGCAAATCATTCGACAGCCGCGAGCTATCCTTCAAAATCATCAGCACCACCACAATCCCAATCACCTCATACAAGAGCCCAATCACCGCCACATGTTCGCTGAAAAACACCTGCGCCACCAACGCAAACCCGAGCTGCAACAGCAGCCCCGTCGCCACCACCATACCTCGCTTTATCGCCATCATCATACCTCTATATAATACCACAAAACCTCCATTTTTACCATTTTCAACCCCGAAGTCGCATTCTATCATTGAACTGGCGAGGATAGCGAACAAAGAAAAAGTTTACTTTTTCTTTTGAGCGACGCAGCCGGCAATGGCGGAACTATGTTCCGCCATTGACTTTTTGCCCAATCTGTGCTACAATAGAAGTAGAGACCCTGATTCTCTCGCTCATTACCAGGTTAGTTTTTAAGGAGGTCTTTCTCATGAAACATGAGTACTTTGTCCACAATCCGCTCAACATCCTCAGAATTACCGCCGACCCTACTCTGTGTAAGAATTGCTACAATCGGCCCGAAATCTGCTTCAAACGCCCAAAAGAGGAACCCGACCCAAAGGGTATCCTCTACCCATTTCATATGGCAGTCATCCAAACTCCCGAATCGCTCAGCATCACCGACATCATCGCCGCTACCCCGCGCAACGACGTCTTAAACTGGTTTTCGCGCTGTCTCGTGCAGGTGAACATCAGTGCCGCTCATATTGGCCTACACTATTACAACACAGTTAGCAAAACCATCGACCGCCTCGTCCTTAACTTCGAACAGATGTTACCCGGAGAACGCCCTTTCCAGTTCGTCTTCTATGGCCAAACTTGGCTAAACGACAAAAACGGAGTCTTCCCAATCGAGCCAATTATTGTATCGATTCACAAATCCCGCCACGACGGCAACATCATCACCGAAATTCAGACCACTCAATCCGCCTCTCCTTTTCCACTTGTTTCCTCACTGCGGGATTGCGAGAAAATTCTCACCTTTTCCACCCGCCACCCCTACGCCCTCCAAGTCGTCCTTAACAGCGCCGACGACTAACCACCGTCGCCCCTCCCCAGGGGCGACTTTTTCGTCCCTAAACCTTACCCTACACCATCCAGAATCCTCCCCAAACCTCTCCAAATCTGTTATAATTACCCCATGAAACTCATCATCGGCCTCGGCAACCCCGGCAACGAATACAACTTTACCCGCCATAATTTCGGTTTTCTCGCTCTTGACTTTTACGCAAAAATCCATCATCTCGATTGGCAAAAACCGAAATTCAACGCCCTCTGGTTCAAAGACGGCGACCGCCTCTTTATCAAACCCCAGACCTTCTACAACGAATCCGGCCAAGCTGTCCGCGCCTTCCTCGACTTCTATAAACTCTCCCCGAGCGACCTCCTCGTCGTCTGCGACGATTTTGACCTCCCCTTCGGAAAAATCCGCTACCGCCTCCACGGCTCCAGCGGCGGCAACAACGGCCTCAAATCCATCACTAGCCACCTCAATACCCCCGACTTCCCCCGCCTCCGTCTCGGCACCGACAATCCCGACCTCCGCCACACCCTCGGCGACATCAAATTCGTCCTCAGCCGCTTCACCCCCGAAGAAAAGTCCACTCTCCCCGCCCTCCTCACCACCATCTGCCAAGAAATCGACCAACACACCGCCTAACCAATACAACATTTTCGCCACTTTTCCACACTCCGCACACTATTTTCTTGCCTTTTTCGCGAATTTTACATAAAAACTATTGACTTTTACAGAAAAGTGTGCTACAATGAAAGAGTAAACCTTGTGAAATTCCACAATTTAAGTTCTTTAGGAGGTATTCTTATGAGCACCATTCTAGTCAACAATACACCTTATAGCACAAAGTTAGAAGGCAATGAGTTGACCGATTTCTTCGCCGCTCTGGCGACGGTCTATTCGCTCGGCGGCAACACGCCACTGACCGGAGCAAAAGTTGACCGCTACGCATCGACCCGGAGCCACAGCGTACCGTTCGAGCTAAAAGCTTTCAACCTGAGTCCGAATGGATTCCTTCGGCCCCTGGGCGAGCCGACACGAGCAATGCTGTATCCTGTAAGTTTTTCCTACTTGGATAACGGCGGATCCTGTTCTATTACTGGCATCATTGCTAAAGAAATCACGCTACCCGATGCCGACTTCACGCCCCAGCTCGCAAAGCAAGTCTGGGATGACGAATCCGAGACGCTCACGAAGGAAGAAAGTATTGACGACAACCGACTGCTCCCAGTTGGATCGAGGCTGACGCTTACTCTGAACTGGGCACAAAACATCGGTACACTCACGTCATACCAGGTAGCTAACTCCGACGGCCCCAGCGCCTTAGGAACTGAGACATTCTGCAACGACACGCTGTTACAGACGTATTCGCTCCCTTACAACGACGCAATCCCCAAGCTCCCCGTATTCTCTAAAACCGACAAAAGCACAACTTAAAATACCTCACCGGCTCGCTGAGCCCGCCCCATCCTCACGGATGGGGCATTTTTTCGCTCTCAGAACCCTCTAAAACGCCCTCCAAGCCCCGTCGCCCCACGCAGTAGGCTCCTACCCGACTCTTAGCCTACCTACCCCTTCAACGCCCAGCAATTCATCCCTAGCGCCCTTACTCGCCCCTTAATCTCAAGTAGTGTAATATTCTGACTAAACACCGCCGCCTTTAGTCCCGTCCGTTCAATAATCGCCTCCCCATTTTCCACACCCTCCGCAATCGCCCGCAAAATCAGCGTTTCCGCCTCCGAATCACCCGAAACCTCCCGCTGCGCCGCCTTTTTCTTCCGCGGAGTAGGGAACAATAGCTCCAATAAGTCCGCCGTCCCAAGACACGGCGTCGCGCCCTGCTTCAATAGCCGATTACACCCCACCGACATCGGTCGCATAATATCCCCCGGCACCGCTAGCACCTCCCGCCCCTGTTCCAGCGCATGCGCCGCCGTGTTCAGCGACCCACTCCGCTCCGCCGCCTCCGGCACTACCACCACATCCGCCAGTCCCGAAATCAGCCGATTCCGCTGCAAAAAGCAAGTTTTCGGGATAAATCCCGCCCCCGGCGCCAATTCACTCATCACGCACCCGCCCGTCGCCGCAATCCGCTCCGCCAGCCCAATATGGCTCGTCGGATAAATCCGATCAATCGGCGTTCCCAGCACCGCCACCGTCACCCCTCCCGCATCCAGCGCCCCGCGATGCGCAATACTATCAATCCCGTACGCCAGCCCCGACACTACCACCGCCCCACGTTCCGCCGCCGCAAACGCCAAATCATACGCCACTTTTTCACCATATTTCGTCGGCTTCCGCGTCCCCACAATCGCCACCACTTTAGAACGTTTTTTCGGTATTTTTCCATGGAAATATAACATTTTAGGCGCAAGCGCAATAGACGTTAACACCTCTGTAAAATCGGCCTCTTGGGGTCGAATTTCATTGTTTTTTAAAAGATTTTGTGAAAAAAGTGTTGACATTTAAAACTCCGTGTGCTATAATGCTTATTAGTTAGAGTTAATAACATTCGTTACTCCTAACTGCACCTAAATAAATCATAATTTTACTACCTCGGAAGCTTGCTTCTAGGTAGCGAAATTGCGTGCTTTTGAAACCCCTAGGGTCTATGATTTCTCTTTTACGGTCATAGATTATAAGTATTACCTCCACTTTTAGGGTCTCTTTCGAAGGCATAGCAATCCCTATAACC
>CAYTZL010000017.1:0-17558 GCA_964442535.1 uncultured Candidatus Saccharibacteria bacterium
GGGATGACATTTTAACGGGATAAAAAGGGTGACATTTTGATGGGTGGTTGACATAGCTTTGTTGCAAGTAACCGCAGGGTTGTAGCGCTATTGGCAATCATCTTGCATGTAGCGACAGTGAAAGGTGTGGGGGTCGCAGCGGAGCTCGTCGGCAAGATTAGCGTTGTTCATAGTGGGGGGACGTTTAACGCTGACGCGAGAGACATCGACGAGGAATTTGTTTTGGAGGGTTTTGCGACCGATGAGGACGGGGAATTTGTTGCGGCTGCGGTCGCTGAGGGTGAAATTCGCGCGGATGCGCTTGCCGCAGATTATGGCGGGGAGAGTGACGCGGTAGCGAATCGAAACGTCACCAGTGGAGTTACGGACTTGCCGAACCTGAAAGTCATCAACGATGATTTCTTCGCCGGTATAGAGAGGGCTGCTCGGGCCGAGGAGGCGAAAAACGAGCTGCTTCGAGGCGTTAATGTGAATGCCAGTAGCCCAGACGGACGAAGAGTCGGCACCGGTGTCGACCTTCGCGGGGATATTTTTAATGCCAGCGATAGTGATAAGGGCGTTGTTGCCGATGATTTTGAGCGGTTTCGCGCTAGCACCACGGGCAGAGGAAGTGGCGGAAGTCGGAGAGGACTTTCGCGGAGAATTTTCAGGGGTAGCGCTTTTTATTGCCATATTTCCATTATAGCACACTGGGGTCAAAAAGTCAAGAGGACGAGGCGAGGACAAGGCGTGGCGCGGCGATTAGCCCCAGAAGCCGCGTTTTTTGTTCTTCGGGTCGCGGAATTCTTCGAGGAGCTCCTTTTGGCGCTTAGAGAGGTTCTTTGGGGTTTCGACGATGATGGTGACGATGTGCGGGCCGCGGTCGCCGTCGCTGCGCATGAGCGGGACGCCATGGCCGGAGAGCTTGAACGGAGTTCCGGACTGCGTGCCGGCGGGGACTTTCATGCGGACGTTGCCGTCGATGGTTTCGATGTCGACTTCGGTGCCGAGGGCGGCGTCGACCATGGAAACGACTTTTTCGGAGAGGATGATAGTTCCCTCGCGGGTGAGGTGCTTATGCGGCTTCACGCGGACGAAGACATAGAGGTCGCCCTTCGTGCCACCTTTCGGGGCGGCGCCACCCTTGCCGTTGAGGCGAATCGACATGCCATCGTCGATGCCGGCGGGAATTTTAATCTTAAGATCCTTGCCGTCGGAGGTGACGGTCTTCGTAGTGCCGAAAACGGCTTCCTCGAAAGTTAGGACGACCGTCGTACGATAATCGGCGCCGCGAGCGGGGCGACGCTGACCGCCGCCGAAGCCGAAAATCGAGCCAAGAATATCATCCAGGCCGCCGCCACCAAAGTCGAAATTAAAGTCGCGGCCGTTGAAGTTAAAGTTGCCGTTCTGGAACGGATTACCAGAGGCCGAGCCAGCACCGCCGACACCGGCATGACCAAACTGGTCGTAACGGGCGCGCTTCTGTTTATCGGAGAGAACCTCGTGCGCTTCGGAGACTTCCTTGAACTTTTCCTCGGCTTCTTTATTGCCGGGATTTTTGTCAGGATGATACTTAATCGCGAGCTTGCGATAAGCTTTTTTAATCTCGTCATCGGAGGCGTTCTTCGATACACCTAATACTTCGTAATAATCTCGCTTTGCCATAATTTCCTTCTCCGACTATTTTAGCACACTTTTGCGATGAGTGCTAGAGTTTTTTACTGTTTTGGGGATTTTGGCAGAGATTTTAGAGGAGTGCCAGGGGTAGGTTTCGCTAGCCGTCTGGTGAGGATGGCGAGGCTGTGGCGGCGGGAAAGATGGAACTCAGGGTGAGCGTGGAGGAATTCGTCGACGGCACGGGAGGAGCCGGGGAGTTCGGGGTTGTCGTAATCGTGGACGACGATGATTCCCTGTTCGGAGAGGCGCGGGACGACGAGTTGTAAACTGGTTTTGATGGATTGATAGAGGTCGCCGTCGCAGAAGGCGAAGGAGATGCGGCACGGTAAATCTTGATCGGTGAGGTCGCTAAACCAGGCTTTTTTGACGATAATGCTAGGGGCGTCGGGAGAGGTTGAGTGGAGGTTACTAGTGACTTTTAGGCCATGTTTGCGAAGTTTGTCAACGACTTCGCGCTTGGTGACGGCGAGTTCGCCGGCCTGGAAGTTGGCGCCGGCGCCGGAAGCGTCTTCGCGAGTTTTCTCGGGGAGACCGGCGAAGGAGTCGTAGAGCCAGAGGCATTTCGAGGGGGCCGATGGTTGAAGATTTAGTGTTTGAGGGGTGGTCGTCTGGGAGTTTTCCACAGTTTTTTCCACAGGGTTTTCCACAAGAGAGGACTGGCGTTTGGCGGCGGTTTTCTGAAGGAGCTGGCCGAGGAGAACAGAGGTGTCGCCGCGATAGCAGCCGAGCTCGACGAAATCGCCTTCCGCGGCGAGAGCTTGCTCGGCAAGGCGGAGGAGGGCGGAGGTTTCTTCCCTGGTGACTTGGTCGTTCATGGGTAAATTATAACATAATTAGGAAACTTTATTGCAAATTTGACGAAAAAGCATAAAGTGTATTGACATATTTGTAAATGTGTGATACAATGGTGGTATAACCTTGCGAAAGGTTACGCACGTTAGGATGTTTTGGGAGTTCCTCCTGTGGGCTCTTACTTTTGTTGCAAAGAAAGCTGGTTAATTTGTTGTAGAAATTATTTACCTTGCGGAGGTTGGCTTGTATGTGCCACAGCAAGGTGGATAAGACTACAACAAAGGGGTGTTAAAATGTATACGTCTAACAATCTGAAGCTAGTGAAGGCAATGAGTGAGTATGAGCAAGGACGATCCGTAAACATGCCGCAGGAGTACAGCGATTTCAAGGAGGCTGTGCAAGTAGCAACGAGGTCTTACGCTGGAATGCTACCAGCAGAACAGCTAGCAGCGCGTGACGGTTTCATGGTGGGCATGGTTGCATTGGGGGATTTTAGGCTACTCCAAGAGTTTGGTGGCTATGAAGTCTTACAGCGAAACCAGGCGACTTCGCTCGCGTATATGCTATGCGCTAAGGAAGAGAGAGGTAAGCGTGAACACGATCAGTTTGTCGCTTTCGTAGTAGGCTTCACGGATGCAATGCAGTTAAAGTCTTACGAGCTTCCCTGTGTAGTTGGGATACAAAAGGCGCTGGATGCGTTAACTATGAGCATAGACGATGAGGCCACGTCGATAATATTCGAGGCAATGTCATCCGATGTCTACAGAGTAATAAACAGCGTTGCGGCCATAACATGCGGAGCGTATTACAAGCACGGGGGGAAGAATTTCCAAAGCGTACAGATGCCCGGTCTCATCGAGACTGGGCATTTTTATTGACATTTTTAGCAACATGTGCTATAATGGCAGTGTAGCCTTGTGAAAAGGTTAGGTATATTGAAAAGTGTTCTAAAATTGTTGTTTTTGATAGTAGCTCGATTTGTTGTAGGAACTATCTACTTTGTCAGTGGCGGGCGCGGCATGCGGGGAAATTATTCCTGTCGCGTTTTGGTAAAGTGGATAAGACTACAACAAAGGAGTATCCATAGTGATGAACGTAGGGAATGCTAATACGAAAAGGACAAATGGTGTATTCGCTGGGGCTTTTGTAGATATAGCAGCACGTATGACACCTGACAATCTACGCCGCTATTTCAGGAATTTGAACGTAAAGACCGACCTAGACGATTTTGATTCAATCGTCCGGCGATTGTTGAGGAAATATGACGAACTGCCGTTAGCAGAGCAACTGGCCGCACGTGATGGTTGTTTAATGGGTATAGTCGCACTTGGTATTTCTGCAGTACAGGATGACTGCTGTGCTGTCCTAAGCCAATATAATCTCACTACAATGGCATATTTACTATACCGAGGCAACCAGCGCGATCATAACCAGTTTGCCGCCTTCGTGGTCGGTTTTACGGACGTGATGCAATTTTGGGGTTTTGAGCTTTCTGGCACGACGGGAGTACAAGAGGTCTTGCATATGTTATGCTGGCCTCCTTTTAAAACCTGGTCACACCAAGTGACTAGCAAGGAATTGCCTTTGTATTTTCTTGTAGCAACGGAAATTATTGCGTCAGTGATTTTCTTAACGACTATGCACAAAGGCTGCACAGAACAGCTGAGACGCTTGGTCTTTAGCCCAAGCTATATCAGTAATTCCGCAATACTTGTGGAGACAAGTGCAGATCTTTTGTCGTTCTGATGACAAATAATCACTGATGAACTATTGGCTCCTAGTTGCCACTACTCATGACTAATTCTCCAGAACACAAATTTGCCCGGTCTCGAGGAGGCCGGGCGTTTTTATTTTTGCATGTTGAGAATCGAGCAACTTTCCATCCCGGTTATGTTGCGCTTTGGGGGTTGAGTTGGGGCACTTTCCATTGACATTTTTGGTATTCTGTGATACAATAGAAGGAGAGGGCTGTGTCGGCGGGTTTTGATTGGAATAAAACCGTGACGGGCCTGGTACCTGAATTTGTAGTTTATAGGGGGGTAACATATGTTAGAGAACGTGAATTTGCGCTCCGAGGCGGAGCCGGTGAAGACAGTGCGGAGGCTAAATAAGGAGGTGGGGTATTTCCTCTCCAGTAATGTGCGGTGTGGCGTGTCGACGATAGAGAGGCACGGTGTGCGGGCGATGCTGGATCCGGAAACGCCGATTTCGATGCGGTTAATTAACGACTGCGGCGACGAGGCGAAGGTCTTGGCGCGGTGGAAGCGAGCGCTCGAAGCGGTGTCGTTTACTTGTATCCAAGAGGATGACGCTGATGTCGACCCGTTTAAGGCAGATGAACAGCGACGCACACAGGCGAGATATCTGCGGGAGCAGATGCAAAAGCTAGTGCGGATGGAGCCGTGCGACACTTATGTCGGCGGATTCTTCGTTTCGAAGTATCCGGAGCTAAACATCGTAATCGGGTCAAAAAATGCAGAATTTGACTACGCGGTGGCGCATTTTGTGTGCGTGACGGAAGAAGTGCATTTACGGTTCAGGCCGGCGCGGAATACGCGGAAAATTTGGGCGTACGACGTGCAGGTGGCGGATTCGCTTGACATAATGCACGGGACATGGACGGATGTACGGGCATATGAGTATCTCGGGCATCCGCAGGCGCGGGATAGCTTGATGCAGGCTCGGGAATATTTGTTCGGTGCGCAGAGTAGAAAGGATGCTGGTGCAGATAGATTTATAGTGCCGGTACGAACACTGTACGACAAGACGTTCCCGCCGCTAGTGCGTGTCTAACCTACCCAAGCCCACCTCGGTAAGAGGTGGGCTTTTTATTAGGCCGCACATGGGAGACTTTTCACCATCTTTTCTTGGGGCGCGTCGCGTCAGCCCGCCGTTGCGGGTGCCGCGCGCTAATACTCGCCGTAGCTCCGTACCCCCTGCAAAAAGTGGCGAAAAAGTCTCCACGCACAGCCAAATATCAGACGACACACCAGGAGCTAGTCGGCGAGGAGTGCTTTCGCGCGGCGGATCATCTCGCCGGTTTCGTCGGTTTGGATGACGTAGATTGGCTTCGAGTTGCTGCCGGAGATGATGCAATGATGAGCATCGCCGAGGCCGTCATCGTTCTTAGTGTCATTAATCTTGAAACCGAGGTGTTCGAGGCCAGAGATGATATCACGGCGGATTTCGGCATTGCGCTCGCCGATCGTGGCGGTAAAGACGAGAGCGTCGACGCCGTGAAGAGAGGCGACGAGCTGGCCGATCGCGCGCTGGATGCGATAGATGAACATTTCGTAGGCGAGCTTCGCACGTTCGTCGCCGTCGTCGCGGAGGCTCATGACTTCGCGCATGTCGTCGGTTTCGCCGGTGACGCCCTTGAGGCCGCACTGTTTATTAAGGTATTCTTCGAGTTTTTCGCTGTCGAGCTTGAGGTCGCGGCCGATCGCGAGGGCGGCCGTCGCATCAATATCGCCGCAGCGAGTCGCCATCATGACGCCTTCGAGCGGGGAGTAGCCCATGGTCGTGTCGAAGGATTTGTTGTCTTGAAGAGCAGTGATCGAGCTACCAGAACCGAGGTGACAGACAATGACTTTTTCGGCGGTCAAGTTATGCTCGGCGAGATAATTTGCAATCGAGCCGACGCTGAGGCCGTGATAACCGTAGCGCTTAATTTCAGACTTATCGGCGAGGTCTTTGTCGATAGCGTAGTAGGTATGGACAGCGTCGCGGGTCGTGTGGAAGGCGGAGTCGGAGATAGTCGCGACGGTGGTGTCCTTAAAGGCCTTCACGCATTCCTCGATCTCGGCGGCGACAACAGGGACGTGGAGCGGGGCGCGCTTTTTCGCGGCGTCGAGGCGCCTCAGACAGTCGTCGTCGACAAGGTGATCAGCGGCGAAATAGTCGCCAGTCGAGGCAACGCGAGCGAGAATTGCGTCGAGCTGAGCGCCGTTATTAAGGTAGCCCTCGTTCTCGAGGATTTCTTTAACGTATTTAACGGTTTCAGTTAGTTTTTTGAAGCCGTCGGTGAGTTTTTTCTTGGTGCCGTCGGGGCGCTTGAGCGTGCAAACGACGTCTTTATCCTCAATCTCGAAGTGAAGAGTGCAAAGCTCCTCGTCGCCGCGATAGAGGGCGTATTTACGGGAAGAAGAACCCGGATTAGTGACTAGAAATAATTTTTCCATTTTAACTCCTTTGATTTCTATATTATAGCATATTATTTTAGGTGAGGGGAGAAAATGACGCCCCAAATATAGACACGCCGCTTAGCTTTATCGACGGTGTAAACGATAGTATAGCGGCGGTAATGAACTGTATATGCTTTGCGACCGTTAACTAAACGAGAGGGAGCAGCGTGAGGAAATAATTGCAATGAATAGCATTTTTTCATGATTTGCTGAACTATGCGCTGTGCGCTTTGAGGGCTTGCGAGATTTTCGGAAATATATTCGGAGATAGTCTGAATACTTGCTTCGGCTTCCGGGGACAAGACAACGGAGTATTTCATTTTTAGACACCTAGTCTTTCTCGAACTTCATCAATAGTAGAAAAATTCATCTCATCCTCGGCACCGACAGGAGGGATAATCTCCGCTAGATACTCCTCGAGCTCAGCCTCGGTACGGATGTTCATGCAGCGGGGGAGGTCGGAAGTTTTAACCTGAGTGTCGAAAGGGATGCGGCGTTCGCGGATGACGCAGCGTAAGGTCATGTTGATAAGATCGGAGATTGAGATGCCAATTTGTTTGAGGACAACCTCGGACTCGGCCTTAACCTTAGGGTCGACTTTAACATGGATATCTGCTTGTGCTGCGCTCATTATATTCTCCTTTATGTACCGATTTTACCACGTTATGTACATAATGTGTACATAGTTTGTACATAAAGTGGCGCGAAACACAACTGAGGAAAAACTATGTCCCAATAATTTTACTATAAAATGCCCAGTGTTATGGTATAATTGTTTTAATGATGAAGAAGGTAATACTGAGTGCGATCGCGGGGGTGGTGGTTTTTGGTGGGGTAGTGTTGGGGGTTTCGGGGGAGGCGTTCGCGAGCTGTGCGGGGGTGGATACAAATATTATTAATTGTGAGGGGGTTTCGGGAGAAGAAGGCGGGAGCGTATTTTATGTGCTGAGGACTGTGCTGCAGATTTTGTCGGCGGGAGTGGGGGTGCTGGGGATTCTGGGCGTGGTGATTGCGGGGCTGATGTATCTAACGGCGCGAGATAACGAGGCGCAAGTGGCGACGGCGAAGAAGCGGTTGATGAGCGTGGCGGTGGGGATGTTGTTATTTGCGGTTTTAGGGGTGGGAGCGTCATGGCTGATGCCGGGAGGGCTGCCAGAAGAGGCGACGAAGGAGACGAGCAGTGCGGAATCGGGCGGCGGAGATGCGAGCAGCTCGGGCGGTGCGGGGGCGATCGGGAGTCGCGAGGAAGGTAGCGAAGATGTGCCGGGGCCGTTTGGGAATGTAGGCTCGGGGGACGAGGGCTGGGCGGATCGGTAGTGACCAGCGGTCAGTTTTCCGTCAAAATGCTTAAGTTGACAGAGGTGGATAAGCGGGACAAAAATGACCGGCGGTCAGCTAGTTAGGAGATGACTGAGGCTCCGGTCGAAGCGGAGGCTTTGCGGAGGCGGAGGGAGATAGTGATCGAGATGACGAGGATGAGGGCGGCGGCGAGGAAGAAAACGAAGGCGCCGGTGCGGAAGATGTTGGCGGAGGCGGAAGCGGCGATGGCGAGATCGCGGTCGTGTTCGAGGTCGGATTTTTGGAGCTCGAGTTCGGTGCGGCGAGAGGAAGACTGGTAGAATTCTTCGCTGAAGCCGGTGCTTTGGAAGATGGCGGAGTCTTCGGCGGAGAGGCGGGAGATTTCTGAGTCGAGGTCGGCGATTTGTTGTTCGGTGGAGGAGATAGAGGCGCCGGAAGGGCTAGAGGATTGGCGACTGATTTGAAAAATGACGCCGGCGGCGACAAGAACGAGGGCAGCGGCGAAGCCAAAGATGAGAGTGCGGGAGGAGGACTTGGGGGCTTTGGGCGAGGACTGAGAAACGACGGAAGGGGAGGCGATTGGCTGAGCGGGAGATTGCGGCAAAGTCAAGGGCTCAGGTGATGCGGGGGTAGGTATGGATGTCTCCGGAGCGGAGGCCAGAAGCTGGGGCTGAGAAGTGGAGATTGGAGGTTGAGATTGAGGAGCGGCGGAAGGAACAGAAGTAGAGGGCTGCGGCGGCGTAGGTTGCGCTGGGTCGGGGGTGAAAATTGGTTCGTTTGGTGACATAGGTTCTCCGTTTATGTATATAATTATAGCATAGGACGAAAGAATGGTAGCGGAATTAGCTAATGATGATTGTAGGGCGAAGGCGAAGATGTTATACTGGAAATAGGATAAGCAGAAAGGTCGTGATGGAAAGAATTTTGCGGGGAGTGAGATTGGCGTTGGTGGGATTCTTGGTGATTGGAGCGCTGATGATGTGGGCGGAAAATTCGGAACCGACGATGGCGGCGACTGCGCCGGGACGGAGACTGGGGGCAGCGACGAGCGCGACATTAGATAAGATGAGCGTGGAGGGGTTCGCGGAGGCGGGACTAGCGGAGAAGTCGGCGGGAGTAGCGGTGCTGGATAATATACAGGTAGATTGTACGACGACGGGAATGAATCCGGTGATGGTGGACGGAGTGAATGTGAAGGATGGCGTTTCGGAGACAGAGCGAGCGGCGATGTTGTATAACACTTGGATACTGCAGCATACGCTGGCTTGTGCGCCGGCGCATTCGTCGGTATATATGCCGGCGGGGACGTTTTATTTTATGAGTGGGCATTTAGTGAAAGCGCCGGGGTTGTGGCTCGATGATTTTGAGCGGCACGTGATTCGGCCGGCGAGTTTTGTGGACTTAGTGGGAAAAGGAACGGATGAGGACGGGAAAGGGACGGTGCTGAAGCCGTATAGTGATGAGAGCGAATTTACGAATAATGCGCTGGCAAAGCAAATTCGGGGGAATAATGATGGAAAAGTAGAGGGCGGACTGGATATGTTCTTCTTTAATGATTATGCGGCTTATAAGTTTGCGGATGCGAGTTACCTAGAGGATGCGGATTTTTATGATTTTGTGATCAATAGCGAGGATACACAGGGGGTGGTTTGGCGCACGAGTGGTAAAGGATTTATGATAAACTTATTCCGAGATTGCGAGTGGGATAATATGGTGGTGAAGAATACGGACGGGACGGGGTTCGGAGTGGATGCGCCGGTAAATGGGAAGATTACGAATTCGAAGGCGGAAGGTTGTGGGAAGGATGCGGAGACGGATGAGAGTGCTGGGGCGTCGGGGTTCGGGATCGGGACTGGCTATGCGGACAACGAGTCGATGACGATTAAAGATTCCGTAGCGATTAATAACCGGAAGTACGGGTTCTTCTTCGAGCATCAGGGGCGGTTTAATGTAGACGATTATCAGGCGATCAAGGCGAAGGATGCGCACGCGTTCTACGTGGTGGATTGTCGCGCGGAAGGTAACTTGTATAATTTCGGCGGGGAGTGGGCGTATGATGTATATTACAATAATCTTGTAAGTGTGCCGACGGATTCGACAAGGGTAGATGTGCATTTTTCGGGAGGGTCGAGGCGAGTCGATCTCGGGAATGTGACGGTAGAGGGGCGAACGTTTGGGGACGTGCCGGATGGTGCGTATTATACGGAGGCGGTCGACTGGGGGGTGACGAATGGAGTGACGGTAGGGGTGGAAAGGGGGCGCTTCGGAGTGGGACAGACGGTACGGCGAGCCGATGCGGTGACGCTGCTGTGGCGGCTAAATGGGTATCCGGGGGAGGTTTTGAGCAGGCGGAATGGGAATGTGAATCCTGCTCCTGGTAGTACCCGGGGTGATGGGCATGAGAATGTACAGACCTGCTTTAGTGATGTGGAAGGAAATGCGTACTATGCGGCGGCGGTAAAGTGGGCGTATGAACAAGGGATTACGAACGGGACGCGGGATTGTACGAGTGTGGCGGCTAAGGATGGATTGTTTGATCCGGACCGGGGGTTGAAACGGGCGGAGTTCGTGACGATGTTGTGGCGGGCGGCCGGTTCCCCGTCGGCGGCGGTGACGGAGAAGTTCGAGGATGTGGACGAGAATGATTATTATTACCAGGCGGCGTATTGGGCGGCGGCGAATGGGATTACGAACGGAGTGGGAGATAATAGGTTTGCGCCGGATTATGATTGTACGAGGGAGCAGGCGATTACGATGTTATATCGGTTTGCGAAATTGAAGGGGTAGGCGGGTTGGTGAGTTGAAGGGGTAGATGGGCGGGGCTTGACATTTTAGGCGATGTGTGCTAAAGTTACGAGTAGAGTGCGATAAAGGCGCTCTGGAGAGCTATGAGCTTGATCATAGAGTATTTTTGAGGAGTGTGAGCCATGAGTATTAAGGAAAACGTAAAGGTCTCGGTCATAATAGTTGGGGTGTCGGCGAATGTGACGGGATCGCTAATGCGCACTGTGCTGATTCCAGGACTCGACCGAATGATGCACGATATAGTGCAGCGTGAGGTGATGGCAAGGCAGGCGATTCCGCGTTACGAGAATCTACCAATAATTACGTTTGAGGCGCGGCCGTTCAAGCGGCTGCGGGACTTGTTGGAGCGCGGGATCGGGGAGCTGGATGAGGCGGATTGTCGCCTCTTGGTAGCGACAGATTCGCTCGTGGATGAATATATCGGCGAGGTGAAGGAAGCGCTTGATACGGAAAGCCGGAGTTTGAGCCCGATGACGCTGAAGGTTTTAAGGATGAGCGATGCGATCGCGAATGTGTGTGCGCGGCGAGGCGCTGCTAAGGTGCAAGTGGTCGCAACCCATGATAGGCTGGCGAAAGTTCTGACGAAAACTGCACAAGAGGCGGAAATAGAAGTACGAGACATGGGCAGGCGGACGCAGCACGAGCTGGCGACGATGCTTCGTGAGGCAAATAACGACCTGCAAGATAATCGCGGCAGGCGAAGTGCGTTCGAGAATTTTTGCCGAGCGGTTGAGGAGTCTCTGAGGATAAGTGGCGCAGAGTTAGTACTGGTCGGCGGGGATTATAGTGTTCTTGCAGCAAGATTGACGGCGGAGATGCCGATCGTGAGTCTAACTTTCGAGTACGCGAGGATGATTCTGGACTGGATTCTCGCGCAGATTACGACTGACGACACACCGTGATAGGAAAAGCCCCCTCAGGGAGGGGGCTTTTTGATAGGTGATTATTTGTCGACGACTTCTCCTTCGACCGGCTCGCCGTCGCTGGAGGCGGCGTCGGAGCTCGAAGCATCGGAGTCGGCGTTAGCGTCGGTAGTGGTGTTCTGGTACATCTTCGCGCCGATCGGCATGAGGACGTCGTTTAGGGTCTTCGTAGCGGACTCGAAGCGGTCCTTGTCGGCGTCGGAGTCGTTTAAGGTCTTCTTTGCCTCTTCGATGGCGTCCTTAATCGACTTAGCGTCGTCTTCGGAAATCTTATCCTTGAACTCGTCAGGCATCTTTTCGGCCTGATAGATGGCGTTCTCGAGCTGGTTCTTGGCGTCGATCGCTTCACGCTTCTTCCTATCCTCTTCGGCGTGAGTTTCGGCTTCTTTCTGAGCCTTTTCGATGTCTTCTTTGCTCATGTTGCCGGAGTTTTGGATAGTGATAGATTGTTCCTTGCCGGTTCCCTTGTCCTTCGCGGTAACGTTAAGGATACCGTTAGCGTCGATGTTGAAGGTGACTTCGATCTGAGGGACGCCACGAGGGGCCGGAGCGATGCCATCGAGGATGAAGCGGCCGAGAGATTTGTTGTCGGCGGCCATTTCGCGTTCGCCCTGGAGGACGTGGATTTCGACCTGAGGCTGGTTATCAGCGGCGGTCGAGAAGACTTCGGACTTCGAGGTCGGGATAGTAGTGTTTCGCTCGATGAGCTTCGTGGAAACGCCGCCCATGGTTTCGATACCGAGGGAAAGCGGAGTAACGTCAAGTAGGAGGACATCTTTTACGTCGCCTTGCAAGACGCCGCCCTGAATCGCGGCACCGACGGCGACGACTTCGTCAGGGTTGACGCCCTGCATTGGGTCTTTGCCGAAGATTTTCTTCACCTCTTCGACGACGGCCGGCATGCGGGTCATACCACCGACCATAACGACTTCGTTAATGTCTTTAGCGGTGAGCTTAGCGTCCTTGAGGGCCTTTTCGACCGGGCCAGCGAGGCGATCGAGGAGCGGCTTAACCAACTCTTCGAGCTTCGCGCGGGTGAGGGTGTATTCGAAATGCTTCGGACCATCGGCGTCAGCAGTGAGGAACGGAAGGTTAATCTCGACTTCTTTCGCGCTGGAAAGCTCCTTCTTGGCCTTTTCGGCTTCGTCCTTAACGCGTTGCATCGCGGCAGCATCGTTACGGATGTCGATACCGGATTCCTTCTTAAACTCGTCGAGGAGGTAGTTAACGATAATATTATCGAAATCTTCACCACCGAGGTGCGTGTCGCCGTTCGTGGACTTCACCTCGAAGACGCCATCGCCGAGCTCGAGAATCGAGACATCAAAAGTACCACCACCGAGGTCGAAGACGGCGATCTTTTCGTCTTTGCCGCTCTCGAGGCCATAGGCCAAAGCCGCAGCGGTAGGCTCGTTAATAATACGCTTCACTTCGAGGCCAGCAATCTTGCCGGCATCCTTCGTAGCTTGGCGCTGAGAGTCGTCGAAGTAAGCCGGAACAGTAATAATAGCTTCGGTGACTTTCTCGCCGAGGAAAGCTTCGGCGTCGGCCTTGATCTTCGAGAGAATCATGGCAGAGATTTCTTCAGGGGTATATTCCTTGCCATCCATCTCGACAGCAACGCCGTTCCCTTTCTTGACGATTTTGTACGGCATGATGTCGATATCGCGCTGGACTTCCTTGTCGTCGAACTTGCGGCCGATCAGGCGCTTGATACCGTAAATAGTATTTTTAGGGTTCGTGACGCGCTGGCGCTGGGCGACTTTGCCGACGAGGCGCTCGCCCTTTTTCGTAACGGCGACGACCGAAGGCGTAGTACGATCGCCTTCGCTATTAGTAATCACCTCCGGCTTCCCGGCGACCATGTAGGCGAAAGCCGAGTTCGTCGTACCGAGGTCGATTCCGATGATTTTTGACATATATATCTCCTTTCTTAATCATGCACTGATGAAGCGTAGGCGTAGATATTACTCAAGAACCGCTCGCGCGCCCGTCTTCACGGGGCGCTTGCTCTGCGCGTCAGGCTCTGACGCGCTTTTATTCTTTCGTAATACCTACGTCTACGCTTTATTCGCACATGTTAAAAATCAAATCTATATCTAGTTTATATCGTTAGCAGTTGAATGTCAATAGTGCTAACTAGACTTATTTTAGCAAATTAGCAGTCGGGTGTCAAGTCTGCTAATCAATTTCAGGTCTTGTTGTACAATCATTTATCCAGAATGCGGAGGCGCTTCGCCGTCTTTTCTCGAGGCGCGTCGCGTCAGCCCGCCGTTGCGGGTGCCGCGCGCTAATCCTCGTTCACTTCGTGAACTCTCCGCGGGCGTCGCCTCAAGAGAATCGAGCTAGCTCGGTTCTCTACTCGGCTCCTACGCGGTTCGCCGTGGCTCCGGACCCTCGTCGAAAAGAGGCGGAAGCGCTTCCGTATAGCTGGCCGCTAAATTATGCAACAAGGCCAAAATTGGCGAAAATTGTGGCGCGGGAGGCGCTTTATGCTATAATTGGAACATGCGAAAGTTGAAGAGGTCTCAAGTTGTTTGTTTTATTTCGTATTTGATTGTGCCGGTGTTCTTTGTCGTGCTTTATTTGGCGATGACGATGAATTATGAGGATCTCTATCAGAGGGAGGCTTACCTTGATGATAGTGTGGGGACGGTGCTGGATCGGATTTATCATTGGTTGCCGCGGACTGGCGAGATTTGGCAGAGGTTGGCGGTGCATCTGATGACGCCGCAGCTGAGTTTTGGGTGGGACTTAGTGTTTCGGCTGGCGATTGCAGCGATGGCAAGCGGCTTAGTTTATCTCTTGACGGTTTTTGTACTCGGTCGGCGACCGCGCCTTGCTTACCGGGATGCGTTTATTTTTCTCGGTCTTTTTATCTGTTTGATTTTGCTCGGTACGAGCGAGATTTTTACGTTTAACTTTTCTTATACTCATAATTATGTGATTTCTGGCCTGCTGATGGTTGCTTTTGCGCTGCCTTATCGCTTAGGGTTATCGAGTCGACATCCGGCGGTCTTGATCGGGATGTTAATTTTGGGTGCTTTGCTCGGTCTCGCTTCGGAGATTATTCCGGTGGCTTTGTTGATAATTTTCGCTGGTTTTGCGATTTGGCAGCTCGTGATTCATCCGAACTTGCGTAGTGTGCGTGAGTTTTGGCGGCGTTATCGTCTCCAGATTATCGGGGCGATTGGGCTTATTTGTGGTTTGATTATTTATTATCTCGGGGTTAATCTTAGTTCGCGTACTGATGGCGGCTATAGTGTTGTATATGATTACGTTTCGCCACTGGGGATATTTAGCGATCCAATTATAACGATCGGAAAGCTTGTGCGGCATTTCTTTTATAATATTCGAGGGTTGCATTTTGCGATTATTCTGATGGCGTTTATTATGCTGCTTGAGTACGCTAACTATCGACAGAAGCGGGAGCAGCGCCTTGCTTTGCTGGTGGGTTGTTTCGTTTTCTGTGTGCTTTATGTTGGTGCGACATCGATTTTGGCGATGCATGATGATATTTATGTGCGGCTGATGGCGCCGGTTTATATTACAGTTTATGCGAGTGTTTGGTTGTATGCGAGTCGGTTCTTGCTGTCGCGTGCGATTTTCTCTGAACGGGCTGCGCGTAACTTTTGGATTATAGTTACTGTGATTGGGGTGTTGATGGTGGGCGATTTGAGCTATGCGATGATTCGTTACAACATCAAGGCGCAGCCTTACCTGCAAGATATTACGGTTGACGAGGGGTTCTTCCCGGTTTTTGATTCTGATTTAGTGCATGGTGCGCAAGATATGTCGCCGAGTCCGTTATTCCAGTTCCAGCAGTCGAGTCCGTTCCACTGGGTGACGGATGAGTAGGGTTGGTTTAGGGGTGCGGCGGAGCGAGGTTTGAAAGGTGGCGGTGTAGTCAGCAAATTGTGGCATGGTTGAGTAGGCAAAAATGGGTGAGCGACAACATTGACAATTTTGTAAAGCTAGTGTAAGATGGGGTTATATTAAGTTATAGTTAGCGTTTCTTCTTAGAGACGCTAATTTCCACTGTATGCTCAAGGCTAAAACGCCCTAAGTGTATAGCGAGAACTATAGCCATACAACGCTCCAATCTCCCGACCCGACAAAAGTTATTAAAGCCAAGAGGTTGCCGTCCACCTACTCCCAGAGTAGCACAATTTGAAAAATTTTAGCAAGCACTAGCGTGGTGTTTTGGCAAAAAACTCCCTCCAGATCCTTTTCTCTCCTTCCTCCCTAGCTTAGGACTGGGAGGTAGGGATTAGGCTGATTGAGCTTGCGGAGTTTTTATATTATGTAATGTTGTTCATACAAAGAATAGACTAGTAGCTAAAAAGTTATAGAAGTGTGGTAATAGTTGTAAATTTTGAGAAAAAGTGGAGAAAGGTTGCGGAATTGGGCGAAAAAGCGTTAAAAGTATTGACTTTTTAGGAGAAGTGTGATACAATGGAAGGGTAGGCTATCGTGATGTGCGGTTCCCTGGTTTCAGCTCGAGGATGATCCGGTTAAGGATATTAGGGCTGAAGATTAGGACTGGCGTCGGGAAAAATTGGCCTAAGTTGTTTTTAAAAGGAGAGTTTGGTTATGTTTGAAGAGACTTTGTCTAGTGTTGGTGTTACGGGGACAGAATTGCCGAAGGAGAACTCCACTGGAGTGGCAAGGGGTGCGGAAGTGCCTCGTGCATCTAGTCCCGAGGTCGAGTTGATTAAGATCGGTGCGGACGCGTCGATTGCGGATGCTATGAAAGCATATGAATTTTGCAGAAATCTGTTCGAGTATAGCACGAATGGATTCTGCTGGCCGGTAGGGCTAATCAATGCTCCCAACGTCGGAGAGTTCCAAAAACGGCTGGAGGAGCTCAATGACAAAGAGAAGCCGAATCTGGAGAGACTGCAACAGGGGTACGTCCCACAAGAAACTTGGTGGGTGCAGAACGAGGCTAACGATCTGATTGGGATTGTGAAGCTGCACTACTTGCTGACGCCGAAGCTGTTACAGGAGGGCGGTCATATTGGCTATGGGCTGTCGCCTGAGAACCGCGGCAAAGGCTATGGAACAGCAGCGCTAAAAGCGGCGCTGGAGAAGTGCCGTGAGCATGGCTTACGGGAAGCTCTTGTGACGGTACATGACCATAACTGGCCGAGTCGCCGCGTAATTGAAAAATGTGGCGGTGAGCTGTGGGACTTCGTGGAAAACGACGACGGCCTCAAGCATGCACGATATTGGATTAACTACTAAAAACTCTCAAGGCGTCACCGAAAGGTGGCGCCGATTTTTGGTCTAATACTGACAGAATAAAAAAATGAGAGGGTTGGCCTCGCTCAGTGAAGAACCAGGTCGCCCCTCATTGTTTCTATTGTAGCATACTTATTTGTAAAGGTCAAGTAGTTTTCCGTCTTTCGTAATAATCATCATGCGACGAACTCGGCCACCGCTTTCGAACATTTGAATGATTTGCTTCTCTACACCGCTAGCATTACTCTTAATGAACCTGAGGTCAAAGATCACCTTTGTTGCCTGCTTGGAAGCCTCTCGGAAACGATTCTTAATAGTATTGCGGTTAGAGCTAATTTGGAGTTTTGGCTTCCCATATAGAGCCCATAATAAGGACGTCTGGGTTCTTAGCTTTCTTGGTTCCTGTGGGTTTTATTAGTTCTATGTTGAAGCCAAACAATGTAAGGTAACGAAAAGTCGCTTCCTCGTTCGGTTCGGATTTGACGCCGTTTCTATTGATATAGCCAATTTTGTCTTTACTAACTTTTGCGAGTTCTTTAATTTTCACGTTTTGTATTGTAACATAAATATTTAATATTGTGTATAGACAAGGTTGTTCGACTGTCAACCACCCATCAAAATGTCACCCTTTTTATCCCGTTAAAATGTCATCCCC
>CAYTZL010000018.1:0-17349 GCA_964442535.1 uncultured Candidatus Saccharibacteria bacterium
TATTATGGAGATTTTTCGGACCCGGAGGCAGTATCCGGCAGCTCCACCAATTTGATTGAAATTATTTGGGGGATTGATAGTTAGCGGGGATTTTGGCTGTTGTTTGGATATTATGGCGGGTGCTGAGTGTTGCTGATTAGACGCTTTGTGGGGTGAAATTTGGTATTTTTTGGAGGCACGAATGGCTGTGGAAAACTCATTAAAAATTCATAAAAAAATTGTTCAAAAAGTTATTGACGTAAGCGCTTTTGGGGAGTATTATAGAGACAGTTCATGAATACAAAATTTATTCAGGAACCAAAAACAAACATTGCAAAATCATAACTCCACACTCTACAAAAGACCGGTTTTCCTCGCAGTTACCGGTCTTTTTCTTGGCTTTGGTGTTTTTATGGAATGTTGCGGCTTCGATAAAAATGAGTTGCTGTGGTGGTAAGATTGTACGCCCGGGAAGGGTGTTTTTTGTGTGAGATTGAGGATTGCGTGGGTGGTGGATGTTGGGGCGTTCTTGTTGGGGTGACGACAGGGGTGGGGTGTTGTGGGGATAACAACATGGGAGGAAAGAGTGTTGTTATCCGTACAACAAAATAGGGAATTGAATTTGGTGATGTTGTAAAAAACACAACAGGTATTTTAGGAGAATTTACAGGGTTATTTTAGTGTTTGTTGTAAAAAATACAACATATTTTTGGCGAAAAGTATTGAAAAAATAGCGTAAGCGTGATATTCTAAAGACAGTCCAAGCCAAAATAAAAACGGACAAACAAAAATGCAATTTAAAAGAGCAAAACCAAATTAGCGGATAGCTATTTCGCGGGTGAAAAGGTAATTTCTAGCCATAAATTACACTTTTCTAGGAGTTACCTAAAACCTGCGAAGAGTTATAGTACCTAGCTTAGAACTATGTCGAGAGATATAGATAATCTAAGTAGATCCGACTCGGAAGGGGAAGAACTGTAGGTTGAACTTGAAAAAGTGAGAAATACAGATTAGACCTAGAAGGGAAGGAACTTCGCAAAAACTGAGGATTGTTTCATAGTACTTTGAAAACAGGGATGAACAATCGTAAAACTCAGTAAACCTATGCCCCACTGCGAGTGGAGCGATCAAGTGGAGATGGGTGAAGTTGTGGCCCAAAGTAATGATTTATATTGCCAGATAACTGACCCCTCTCCTCCTCGGTTTATAACCGAGGGGCTGGATTTGCGCTGACGGATGCTACGAAGTGTCTGCGGTGTGAATGTTGAGCCGATACTTTTTGTGTCGCACGAGATTGACAGAGAACGGCGGGGAATGAGAACGTGGGCGGCGATGCTAGTTTTGACTTTGCCGAGGCGATGGCGAAATTCGGATGATGACGCGCTTTATGTGACCTTTGTAGTATTTCTGGGTGGCAGTGGATCGAAAGCGAGTCTCGGCAAGGTCTAAAACGGTTACTCTTGTAGCCTGTGATGAGGTTGAATCGCTTTTTTGAGCGGTTAGACTTCTGTGCGAGCCTGATTTGGCTTATGGTTGAAATTATTGAGAGTTCTTCGCAGGAGCGGGGAATTTTTGGGAGGAAATGTGGGGAAATGAAATTATTATGCTTGAAAATGATATAATGTAGATATGTCGAAGCGTTTTATCCCGGTTTTGAGTTTGTTGGCGGCGGTGATTTTGCTGACAATGATGAATTTTACGACGCCGGTAGGGATCGGGCCGCTAGGGGTGCTGATCTTTTTTGTGGCGGTATATATGCTGGTGTTTGGGGTGGCGTTTGCGCTGGTGAAGATTTTTACGAGGGTGATAGGGCACAAGTTGAGCCGGAAGAGCTATCTGTATAGCGCGGTGATTGCGTTTGGGCCGATTATGCTGCTTCTAGCGCAGTCACTAGGCTCAGTGAATGCGATTACGGTTGTATTGATTGCGGCGTTTGTGATTTTGGCGTGTTTCTTGATTAGCAAGCGGATGTAGGGGGGGTATGATAGGGGTGTTGAGGGGATTTTTTTGCATAAATGGGATTTGTCATGCGCTCTTTCTGCTGATTTCACAGGGCGTTGAGGGGATTTTTTGCATAGATGGGATGGAGTGCTAGAAAGAGGACTATTTTTTAGCATAAGCGTAGAGTGAGTGCTAAAAAGTGAAATTGGTTTAGCATAGGCATGATGAGAGTGCTAGATGGGTGTGGTTGGTTTTGGCGGAGATATGATGAGATTGCTAAGAAATGGGCGCTATTTAGCATAAGCGGAATGGGAGTGTAAAATTTTGTTTGAAGGGGTGAAAAATTGAGTAAAAAATGTGCACAATCCATAGCACAAGCGGTATAAAATATGGTAGAATGGAGGTATGAAAGGTACTAGGTTCGGGCGGACGAAAAAGGATGCGGAATTGTTGACGACGGAGATTGACCGAGCGGCAGAGTTGGTGGCGGCGGAGCAGGCGATGGGGGTAGCGAATGGTGTGGATGTGGCTCGGGATGCGAGGGGGGCTGCGAGTGGTTCAGGTGTGGCTCGGCTGGGGGGTGTGGCGAGTTTGGCGGAACAGAGCGTGCGAGCGACGATAGGGGGACGGACGTTGGATGCGGTGGGTGAGGCGGAACGCGGAGAGGCATTGAACACAGCGGAAGCGGCGGCGTTGTCAGGGGCGCGCGGAGAGGGGGTTGGAAGGCAGGAAGACGCGGGGCGTGAGCGGAGTGTGATGCTTGGTGGGCGAGGAGTCGTTGCGGGGGAGCGTGAGGTGATTTCAAGCAGGAGCGAGATGATTGTGAGTGGGGGCGAGGCGCAGGCGAGGAGTGCCGAGCGAGAGGCGCTGGCGAGTGATGCGCGGATTAAGGAGTTAGTGGCAGCGGAGAACGGTTATGCTCGGAGTGAGTTGGAGGCGGGGGCGAATGTGGTGGGGGCGGAGAGCAAGAAAGAGGTGCGCGAGCGGTTGCGGGATGATCGGGATGATTTGAAGATGGAGGAGGGGGCTGGCTGGGAACATGATTTGTTGACGAAGGGGCAGGAAAGGCTGACGGATGGGGCGGTGAAGAGCATTGATGCGGCGGTGAAACAGAGAGAGGTGCGGCCGGCGGAGCTGGAGAAGCTGAGGTTTTTGGGGATGAATGCGATTTTGGCGACGTATGGACGTAAGTTTGGGGAGAGGAACTAGGATGAGAGGGGAGATGATGCTGGTGATGCGGGGGAATGGCGATAGGGAAGGTGCCGTGTTGGTGTTTGGTGGGGGAAAGATTAGGGATTTGAGAGGAGGGGTGCTATGCTGACAGTGGTAGTGGTTGTATTGATTTTGGTGCTGATGGCGGGGGTGATTGTGGCGGTACAGCTAGGGAAGCGGCGGAAGGCGAAGGACTATGAGCGGGGGCTGAAGATGGTGCCGATGTTGATTCATCTGCCGCCGTCGACGGATGATATTCGGAGCGAGGGGAGAGATGAGCGAGATGTGGTGAATGAGGCGCTGAGCCAGGCGCAGGTGATGTATTCGATTATCGCATCAACGTTGAAGAAGGATTTTGATAGTAAGATTTTTGGGCAGCGACATCTGTCGTTTGAGATTGTGGCGGCGAACGGGCTGATTAAATATTATGCAGTGGTGCCGGCGGTGTTGACGGAGACGGTGAAGCAGGCGGTGATTTCGGCGTATCCGTCGGCGAGGCTGGAGGAGATTGAGCCGGATAGTATTTTTGGGGCGGAGACGACGGTGGAGCAGATTACGGGCGGGGAAATGGTGCTAAAGAAGGAATATATCTATCCGATTAGCACTTATGAAGAGACGCAGCGGGATGCGAGTTTGGCGATTTTGAATGCGTTGTCGAGTACGAAGGTGGGGGAGGGGATGGTTGTACAAATTTTGTTCCGACCGACGGATGGGAGTTGGGCGAAAGTTGCGGAAACGCGAACACAAGAAATAAAAAAGGGTAAAAAAAGTACGGGGCGAACAAATTTCGTATACAATATCGCGCTTTTGGTTAAAGATGTTGCACTGGCGTTTTGGCATCCGCCGGAGGAACGGCAGAAAGAGGAGACGGAACAGGGGTTGTCGAGTTTGAAACAGGAAGAAATCGGGGCGATTGAGCAGAAAACGAAATATCCGGGGTTTGAGACGCTGATTCGGCTGGTGGCGAGTTCGGAATCGAAAGTGCGGTCGGAGGCGATGTTGTCGAGTCTAGCGGCGGCGTTTTCGCAGTTTGATTCGACAAGCTTGAACGGGTTCGAGTATAAGGAAGAGAAGGATACGAAGCGGCTGTCGGTGGACTATGTGTTTAGGAAATTTCCGAGAGGGGAGCGGGAGAATATATTAAATAGCGTGGAGCTGGCGTCGATTTTTCATCTGCCGGCGCAGAATGCGATTCCGACTTCGCAGGTGGAGCGACAGGCGACGAAGCAGGTGGAGGGGCCGGCGAAGTTGGTGACGGAAGGGGTGCTGCTAGGGGTGAATGAGTTCCGGGGAGTACAGAAGGAAATTCGGCTGAGTGAGAATGACCGGCGGCGGCACACATATGTGATTGGGGCGACTGGGATGGGGAAGTCGGTGCTGCTGACGAATATTGCGTATCAGGATATGATGGAAGGGCGGGGATTTGCGTTTATTGATCCGCACGGGGATGCGGTGGAATTATTATTGTCGAAAGTGCCGGAAGATCGGATTGATGATGTGGTGTATTTTGATCCGGCGGATATTGAGCATCCGATTGGGATGAATATGTTTGAGTTTACGAGTGAAGATCAGAAGGATTTTATTGTACAAGAGGGGATAAATATGTTACAAAGTTTGTTCGATCCTTCGAATCAGGGGTTTTTCGGGCCGCGAGGGCAGCATATGTTCCGAAATGCGGCGTTGCTGTTGATGAGCGACCCGAATGGGGCGACGTTTATAGATATTCCGAAATGTTTTAACGATCCGGCGTTTGTGAAGGAGAAGTTGCAGTATGTAACAGATAAGGCGGTGTATGATTATTGGACGAAGGAGTTTCCGGCGAGTCAGAAGTCGAATGATGCGGGGGAGGTGATAACGTGGTTTGCGTCGAAGTGGGGGCCGTTCCTATCGAATACGATTATGCGAAATATTCTTGGACAAACCAAAAGCGGTTTTAATATTCGAGAAATTATGGATAAGAAGAAAATATTTCTCGTGAATTTGTCAAAGGGCCGGCTTGGGGATATTAATTCGCAGTTGCTCGGGATGATTTTGGTGATGAAATTTCAGCAGGCGGCGATGAGTCGGGCGGATATCCCGGAGCATGAGCGACAAGATTTCTGTCTGTTTGTGGATGAGTTTCAGAATTTTGCGACGGAGAGTTTTGAGAGTATTTTGTCAGAGGCGAGGAAATATCGGTTGAATTTGCTCTTGGCGAATCAGTTCATTACGCAGCTGACGGATAAGATTCGAGAGGCGATTCTCGGGAATGTGGGGACGATTTTGTGTGGGAGAATTGGGGTGACGGATGCGGAACTGATGGAGAAGGCGTTTGCGCCGGTGTTTGTGGCGGAGGATTTGCATAAGCAGGGGAATTACCAGGCGATTGCGACGGTGATGATGTTTAATTTGCCAAGTGCGCCGTTTACGATGAAATTATTGCCGCCGATGGGGGAGGCGAATGAGGAGCTGCTGGCGACGATGAAGGAATATTCGGCGGCGAGGTTTGGGAAGAGTCGAGAGGAAGTGGAGCGCGAGATTAAACAGAGGTGGCAGACGGTGGTGAAAGAGGAGAAGGAAGTTGAGAAGACGGGGGCGACAGGGCCGATTGGGGAGCTGGAGAGGGTGCAGGCGAAGGATGAAAAGTTGGACTTTTTGTCGAGTTGGCAGCGGAAGCGGGCGGAGCTGGTGGAGAAGGAAGCAAAAGGAGAGGATAAAGCATGAGCGAGGTAGAGCAAGAAGAGCTTTTAAGGGTGCTAGGAACGTCGGAGAGCGACGAAAAAGTTGGAGTGGGAACGGAGGAAGGCTCGAAGCTCGAGGCGGCTTCTGGAGGTTCTGAAGGCCCTCAAAATGGTAATGGTAAAGGGCCTAAGGGTACTGCGGGGAGGATTACGAAGGAGCAGGCGCGGATTTTGCTGGCGGAGGAGGCACGGAAGACGCAAGAGGGGCTGCGACAGGGGCAGAGGGGGAGGAAGATGGTGGTGACGGTGGTCGTGATAGGGGTGGTAATTTGCGTGGCGGCGGTGATTTTTGTGGCGATGATGGGGGAGTAGGTCGGGGACAGGGGGCGGTTAGGAGGCTCTTCGGGGCTTCTTTTGTGGTGGGTAGAGAGGGTGATTTTGTGGACTAAACTTGTTAGCAAAAGTGTTGATTTTGTTAAGAATGTGTTAAAATAGTGTTAAGAATTGGTGAGAGGAGAGAGTATGAGTACGAATACAAAAGATACGGCAACGATTGCGTTTCGGGTAGATAAGGTGACGAAAGATGAGGCGGAAGAGTTGTTTGGACAGATGGGGATGACGATGGGGGTGGCGTTGAATATGTTTTTGAAACAGAGTGTGCATGAGTGGAAGTTGCCGTTTCAGCCGGACGCGACGCGGAAGTTTAATAAGCGGCTCGAGAAGGCGTATAGGGAGTCGGAGAAGATTTTGAGTGGGAAGAAGAAGGTGAAGAGCTATAATAGCGCGCAGGAATTGTGGGACGATCTATGAGAAAATATAAGATTGAGCAATCCAGTAAGTTTCGGAAACAGTTTAAGTTGATGAAAAAGCGGGGATTGAAAGTACAGAAGCTTTTGGATGTGATTGATATGCTGGCGGACGGCGAGGTCTTGGATGAGCGGTATTGCAACCATAAATTGACAGACAATAAGCGGTTTCGAGATTGCTAGGAGTGTCATGTGGCGCCGGATTGGCTGTTGGTGTATCGGCGGGATGGGGATGCATTGGTTTTACTGTTGGTGGAAACAGGGAGTCATAGCGATTTGTTCTAGGGGTGAGGAAGCTGTAAGGTGAGGTACGCAGGATGATTTCTGGGTGCTTTTTTGTGGTTCTGTCAAGAATTTTTGGCAGTTTTTGGGTGTTTTGTCAAGGATAGAGAAGGAAAGTTTAGCATAAGCGGGGTGAGAGTGCTAAATGGGCTGTGGCACACAATGTGTACCTATTGTGTGCACAATGTGCACACAAGGGTCTTGTGCGTGAGAACGTGGTTTGGTATAATGTCAATAGAAAAGGTCGAATTTTGGGCGAAAAAGGTGAATTTTGGCTAGAGATTCGACGAGATTGAGATAAGAGGTGATAAGAGATGGGCGAAAAAGTGAGAGTGGCTTTTAGGGTGGATAAGAGGCTGAAAACAGAGGCGGAGAAGGTGTTTAAGCAGATGGGGATGTCGGCGTCGGGGGCGATGAATGTTTTTCTGGCGCAGTGCGTGCGGGAGCAGCGGTTGCCGTTTCAGCCGGGTGCGACCGAAGCGGAAATGGAGGAAAAACAGTTTAATGCTTTGCTTGACGAAGTGGATGAAGTATTGGATGATGAGGGAGAGAAGCGGGATTTTGGACTGTTTGAGGAATTGAATTTGAGCGATATTGGGTTGGAAGAGGAGGCTTAGGGGGGGCGATATTGCGGTGGCGGCGCGGTGGACTTGAGTTAATTATGGTATTGTGAAGGTGTAGCGGATCTGGGTAGTTTGTTTAGGTGAAAATTGGGGCTTAGGGGTTGATTTTGTGGCGGGGGTGCGGTAGAATATAGAGGTAATTTAAAGCTGAGGTATCCGAATGGCTGAAAAACAAACAAGTGGTGGGCAAAATTATGATAGTTCCCAGATTCAGGTCTTGGAAGGGTTGGAACATGTGCGGATTCGTCCGGGGATGTATATCGGGAGTACGGGTTTTGATGGGTTACATCATCTCTTGAAGGAGATTGCGGATAACTCGATTGACGAGGCGATTGCGGGGTTTGCGAATAAGGTTAAGATTACGATTTTGGCGGATGGGGGGATTCGGGTGGATGATAATGGTCGTGGCATTCCGGTGGATATTCACCCGAAAACAGGGAAGTCGGCGCTGGAGACGGTGCTGACGGTTCTGAACGCGGGCGGTAAGTTCGGCGGGGGTGGCTATAAGGTATCTTCGGGTCTACACGGGGTGGGGTCGAGTGTGGTGAATGCACTGTCGGATAAGATGGTGGCAGAGGTGCGGAAGAATGGCAAGACGCATCATATTGAGTTTGCGCGGGGGAAGACCTGGGATAAAGGACTAGAGGTTACGGAGGGGATTGCGAAGGTTGAAGAGGGGAGCGCGAATGATGCTTGGGCGACAGGGACGTCGATTACGTTTTATCCGGATGCGTCGATTTTTAAGGAGACGACGACGTTTGATTATAGTTGGGTGTCGAATTACGCGCGGCATCAGGCTTATCTGACAAAGGGAGTGCTGATTTCGGTTATAGATGAGCGGACGGGGCAGCGCGAGAGCTTTTACTTCGAAGGGGGGATTCGGAGTTATGTGCGGCGGCTGAACGAGGGGAAGGAAGTCGTAACGGATGATATTTTCTATGTTGAGAAGCAGATTGAAGATGTGATGGTTGAGGTGGCGTTACAGTATAATGATACTTATGCGGAGACGATTAAGCCGTTTGCGAATAATGTTTTGACCCCTGATGGAGGGAAGCACGTCGAGGGGTTCCGGAGTGCGATGACGCGGGTGATTAATGATTATGCGCGGAAAAATGGGCTTTTGAAGGAGAAAGAACCGAATCTGGTCGGGGATGATATTAAGGAGGGGTTGACGGCGGTGATTTTGGTGAAATTGCCGGATCCGCAGTTTGAGGGGCAGACGAAGAATAAGCTGGGGAATCCAGAGGTGCGGGGGTATGTCGACCGCGTGATGACGGAATATTTCGGGTATTATCTCGAGGAGAATCCGGCGATTGCGAAGAAGATTGTCATGAAGGCGACTTTGGCGGCGCGGGCGCGAAAAGCGGCACGGGCGGCGCGAGATAATGTCATCCGGAAGGGGGCATTCGACGGGCTGAATTTGCCGAGCAAGCTGGCGGACTGTTCGAGCCGGGATCGGAGCGAGTGCGAGCTATTCATCGTCGAGGGTAATTCGGCGGCAGGAAGCGCGAAAGAGGGACGAAATCCGAAAATTCAGGCGATTTTGCCGCTTAGGGGTAAGGTCTTGAATACGGAACGCGCGCGACTGGATAAGATGCTGGCGAATCAGGAGCTGGTGAGCTTGATTAAGGGGTTGGGCGTGGGGATTGGCGATCAGTTTGATCTTAACGGGCTGAGATATGATAAAGTGATTTTCATGACGGATGCTGATGTCGACGGTTTGCATATTGCTACGCTGCTAATGACGTTTTTCTTCCGCTATATGCCAGAGGTGATTAAAGCGGGGCATGTTTATCTCGCGAAACCGCCGCTGTTTGGACTGATTAAGGGGACGGGGAGTAACCGGAAAATTGATTATGCTTATGACGAAGTGGCGCTGGAGGAGAGATTGACGCAGAAAATTGAGGAACGCAGGGCTGCGGGGACGAAAATTGACGAAAACCAGGAGCGATTTAAGCAGGCGGGATATACGGCACAAAATCGTTTCAAAGGTTTGGGAGAAATGGATGCGAAACAGCTTTGGGAGACGACGATGGACCCAGAGAATCGGGTGCTCGTACAAGTGCATATAGACGACGCAGAGAAGGCGGATGCGGTGTTTACGAAGTTGATGGGGGATCAAGTCGAGCTTCGGAAGAACTTCATCCAGGCGGGCGCAGCAACGGTTAATCTCGATGATTTGGACTTTTAGGAGGGTAGAAAATGAGTGAAAAAGACGGTAATTTGCAGCCAGAGAGCACAGGAGGCGATATGAGCGACGATAAGAAAAAAGTAGACTATGACCAAGGTGCGGAGGTAGAAGGGCCTCAGGAAGCGTCTGGTGAGGTCGTACGCGGAATTGAGCGAAAACCGGTCGAGGGGACGATGGAAGATTACTTCCTGAAATATTCGATGTCGGTGATTATCGATCGCGCGTTGCCGGATGTCCGAGACGGGCTAAAACCGGTGAACCGGCGAATTTTGTATGCGATGAATAAAAATGGCTGGAAGGCGCCGCATGCGACCGTGAAATCGGCGAGGATTGTCGGGGAAGTGATGGGTAAATACCACCCGCACGGCGATAGTTCGATTTATGACGCGATGGTGAATCTCGCGCAGCCTTGGAAAATGCGCTACACCTTGGTCGAGGGGCAGGGGAACTTCGGATCGATGGATGGTGACGACGCGGCGGCCTCGAGGTATACAGAGGCGCGGATGGATAAGGTTGGCGCGGAGCTTTTGACAGATATTGAGAAGGAAACGGTTGATTTTCGGGATAATTTCGATGGTAGCGAGCAGGAACCGGAGGTTTTGCCGGCGGCATTGCCGAATATTCTGCTGAATGGGCAGATGGGGATTGCGGTCGGGATGGCGACGAATATTCCGCCGCATAATTTGGGGGAGTTGATTGATGCAACGGTGGCGCAGATTGATAACCCAGAGATTAGTCTTGATGCTTTGATGGAGCATGTGAAGGGGCCGGATTTTCCGACGGGGGCGGAGGTTTATGGTGGGACGCCGATGAAACAGGCTTACGCGACGGGGAAGGGGAGCGTGGTGATTCGGGCGGTGGCAAACATCGAAGAGCGGAAGAATGGGCGTTATCAGATTGTAATTACAGAGGTGCCTTACGGGATGAGCAAGGAGGGGTTCATTGACAAGGTTCGCGAATTGGTGCTGAATAAGAAGCTAGACCATATTGCGGATGCGCGCGATGAGTCGGCGCGAGGGAAGATTCGGGTGGTGGTCGAGCTGAAGAAGGATGCGTTCCCGAAGAAGATTTTGAACCAACTATATCGGATGACGCCGCTACAGACGACGTTCCACTATAATATGTTGGCTTTGGTGGATGGGGTGCAGCCGAGGATTTTGGGACTGAAGGAAATTCTGGCGGAGTTTATTAAACATCGACAGAAGGTGGTGCGGCGGCGGACGGAATTTGACCTGCGGAAGGCGAAGGAGCGGGCGCACATTCTCGAAGGTTTGAAGATTGCGCTGGATCATATTGACGAAGTGATTAAGACGATCCGCGAGAGTTATGATGATGCGGATAAGAGATTGATGGAGCGGTTTGGGCTGAGTGAAATTCAGGCGGCGGCGATTTTGGCGATGCAGCTGAGAAGGTTGCAAGGTCTAGAGCGCGATAAAATTGAGAATGAGTTGAAGGAATTACAGGAGCTGATTGGGAAGCTGGAAGCGATTTTGGCGAGCGAGACGGAGATTTTGCGAGTAATTAAAGAGGAGCTTTTGGCGCTGAAAGAGAAATATGGGGATGAGCGGAAGAGTAAAATCTTTAATCACGAGGTGGGGAAGTTCTCGGAGGAGGAGTTGATTCCGGATGAAGAGAGCGTGATTTTGCTGACGACCGAGAATTATATGAAGCGGGTGTTGCAGGGGGACTTTAAGAGGCAAGGCCGCGGAGGTAAAGGTCGTAAGGGGATGACGACGAAGGAAGAGGATGTGATTTCGCAGATTGTAACGGCGAATTCGCATGATTATCTGTTATTCTTTACGAATCAGGGGCGGATTTTCCGGATGAAGGCGTACGAGGTCCCGCAGGCGTCGATGACGGCGAAGGGGACGGCGGCGGTGAATTTGCTGAATATGCATCCAGATGAGAAAGTGACGGCGATTATTAAGCAGGGCGGCAATCCGGACGGATACTTGTTTATGGCAACGAAGAAGGGGACGATCAAGAAGACCGCGGTGAAGGAATTTTTGACGATGCGAGCGAATGGGATGATTGCGATTAAGCTTGATGCGGGGGACGAATTGAAGTGGATTCAGGAGACGACAGGGGAACATGATGTGGTGATTTCGACGTCGGCGGGGCAGGCGATGCGGTTTAACGAGAAGGACGTGCGGGCGATGGGGCGGTCGGCGCGTGGGGTGCGGGGAATTAGGCTGCGGCCGAAAGATGAGATTGTAGGGATGGACGTGATTAACGACGAGGAGCAGAAGTTATTGGTGGTGTCGGCGAATGGTTATGGGAAGGCGACGCTGGCGAAAAATTTCCCGACGCATGCGAGGGGTGGCGTGGGGATTAAGGTGGCGATGGTGACGGATAAGACTGGCCCGATTGTGGCGGTGCATACGCTAGACCCGGAGGCGAAGGAAGTGATTATGATGTCGACGAAGGGGCAGGCGATTAAGATTGCGGTGAAGGAAATTCCGACGCAAGGGCGGGCGACGCAAGGGGTGAGGATTATGAGGTTGAATGAGGGGGATGCGGTGGCGAGTATTGGGGTGGTCTTGCCTGAGGATGAGTAAGCTGACTCGCGCCCTCCACTCCCTAGCTTTACTCAAGACACTAGCAGCTATGGGGGACTAAAAAAGAACCGTTTCTCTCTGAGAGGCGGTTCTTTTAGTCTTTCGTAATAGCTAGGGAGTGGAGAGTGCAAGATTAAGCTGGCCCCTTCTTCCGGCAGCACCTCGTCGGTAGGTTAGCAATTATTGAACTTTTAAATCCTTTAAAAGTTCAATACTGGGTTTATAGGGGTGGGGAGGGGAGAGTTTGTTGGCTAACTAGTGAGGTTTAGGAGGTGGGGACGAGGCAGCGGAGGTGACTGCCGACGTAGCGATTGCTGCTGCCGGACGGGTAGACGCTGCTAGCATCGAAGTCGAGGACGTAGGTGGCGTTAGTGTTAGAGTTGGCTCGAGAGGACCAGTAGCCGACGCCCCGGCCAGCGTTGAAGAACGGTTTAGAGTTACCGGGGAAGACGTAGCCGCCCCGCACAAAGAATAGCGGACTTAGGGCTATGTTATACGTATTCTGGTTTACGTCACTACTACTAGATACGCTACTGTTTACTCCATATTGTGATAATAAATAATCAAAGCTATTCTTCGCCGTACTATTACTATTCGGCAACTTCCAGCCCTTCGGACAAATACTCCCCGTTGCATTTGCTGATGTTATCGTCCCTCCCGTCCCTGCCGTCGCCGCATTCCATTGGTAGTAATTCCCAGCTAGGTAGTGTGCATCATATTCCGTGCTCGTATACGTCGCCCCATTGTTCTTATAGAAGTTTGGATCCGTACTCGCAGTCCTACTCCCCACCGCCATAAATTGCCCAGAACACGCGCTCAGGCCAGTACTGTTCTGACTGCATGTCGTTGTCGCCGTTGGGTTAATAATTATGTAGTTTCCCAGATTCCACGAATAGGTCTCTGTCTGTGTCATATTTCCCGTCGTCACTGACGACGTCGTATTATGCCCCGGCGTAAAACTACTTACATCCGTATCACTACTCGTTAAAGTTTTACTTGTCGACAAATCTAACGCTAGGTTCTGGCTCATCCAACAATTTCCGTCGAGAAGTTTTGTCACCCAGTAATACTTGTTGTCCCGAGTATCGCGGAGGTAGGCGGTGTCGTTTTCTTTGGCGTTTTTGCAGATGGTGGGAGTCATTTGTTGCATTGTAGTGATCCCGTTAAACGTAGCAACGGTAGAAGCAACGGTGCGAGGTTGAGCGACGACAGAAAGCGTAACTGTGTTGCCGTAGAAATCTTCCGTTATAGAGCTGTTGACGCGGGCGCCGTAGAAGAGCGTAAGTTTCTTCGTGATATTACTGGTTGTGGCACTGCCGGTGGCGACGGATTGTTGGCTAGTAGAAAGAGCTTTGAAGTTTGTGTTAGGATTAAAGCTTGCTTCACTATCTCCTAGTACTCCATAATATCCCCACTCATTACTCATACTTCCGAGGGTCTTTGATGAAGTAATGCTGGGGATCTTGTGATTAGTATTATTTCTGCCAGTCAAAGCCGTATTGCCAGAAACACAAACTGTATAGCCATCAGTATTACCTACAGTGATTGTAGCGGTTTGAGATAAGACTTTGCCAGCTTCATCGGGGTTAGTCGCTGCGTTGGCGGCATCGAGGTTGGTTTGAGGGGCGCCGGAAGGGAGGGAAAGGGAGACGGAGGAGGTGGTTTGGGAGGTTGTTGTAGTTGTGGCGTTTAGCGAGATTTCCCAGCCGTTGGCAGCGAAAGCGGAACGGGGAAGAAGAGAAAAACCACTAACTAAAATCGACGCTAGTAGGGTTAAAGGTTTAAGGTTGATGTTTCGCATGGTTGCCCTCCTATTAGATATTGGAATACCCAGGCGGGCGTTATGGGGATGAAACAAAAATGACACCGCGAGGGTGAATACACAACTTGCCCGATAGATTTTCACTACAGAGTAAAATTGTTACCTCACGGTGCCATTTACATTCTGTAGTGAAAATTCTGTACCAAAATAATGGTCTATCGTAAATATGACAAATTGTGTATTCTTGTCTATTTTAACACGGTTTTGGCGGTTGTGGGGAAAAATATGGAAATGTGAAAATGGCGTTTGGTGAGGAGGAGTTTGGATTCGGAGTTTGGGGCGGTTTTTTAGTGAAGGGGTGAGGAAAAATAATGTCGGGCTAGTTTATCGGCAAAAAGTTGGAGGAGTTTTGAAAAAACTTAGGGCGTTTTTGCCGATGAAGAATGGTGGATTACTGGTGAAAAATGTGATGTAATATTATGGTTTTTGTGGATTTTGAAGACTTGGATTAGTGGATGTTTTTGGTTAAATGTGGTGTAGTATGGGTTTTGGGAGCGGTTATGACGGCTGGAAGAAGTGGACTATTTCGGTATATTATGGTGTAATGTGGAGGATTTGGGTGAATAAAGTGGAGATTTTGGTGAGTAACAAATGTGTTCAATGGCTGATTTTGAGTAATAAAATTGTTCAAAATAGGGCATTTTGGGACTTTTTTGCGAAAATAACGTGCTAGTGCTTGTTATTTTTGAAAAAATTTTGTTACACTCACAAAAATAAAATTAAATTGCGAGGAAATATGAAAAAAATTGCGATTATGACATCAACGGTAGGTTTACTAGCAAGTGGAGTTTTGTCAAGTGCGGGAGCGCTGGCATTAGAAACGGGGGGATTGGACAATGAAATTGACATAGCAAGGACGGAAATGGTGGCAACTGGGGTGGAGGTTGGTTCGGGAGGGGCAGGAATGGCGTTTAGTGTAGGGTCTGGCGGGATGATGGCTGGATTAGCGGGCGTAGAAGGCAATGAGGTGAGGAGTGGTGATGTGGGAAGTGGTGAGGTGGGGAGTGGTGCGACTGAGGTGGGGCTGGTGGCGAATGTGTATGATGAGCGGGTGCAGTTTTTGAGGATTGTGCCGGAGGAGGGGCTTTATGAACTGAGGTTGGGGAATTATACCTTTGACTATAATTGGGGCTTGAGTCAAGTGGTGGTGGCGACGTATAATTTCGAATCTGGTATACCAGAGGCGGAGGCGAATGTATTGGCGTTGAGGTTAGGGGAGGAGATGGAGGAGGATTGGGTGAGGAATAAGAAGGTGTTTAAGCCTACTTATTGGGCGTCGAGTGGGTTTTGGTTGGAACAGAATGTGGTGAGGGGCGATTTAACAGAGATGAATAAGGCGGATACGTTGTACTATGCGTTGGAGTTTGAGAATGTGGATGATTCGAGTGCGGAGAAAGAGTGGATCAGGGGTAAGTTGGATTATCGGAGCTGTGTGCATTCGCCGGCGTATCGGGCGGGGGAGAGTATGCGTTGTCGGGCGGAGGTTGATTACGAAACGGGAAAGTATGTGTTCTTGACGCCAGATGATTATGTAGTTCCAGAGGGGATTTTGAGCTGGAAAGAGGAGCTGAAGGGGATTTTGCAGGGGAAATTGGAGGATATAGAGAGACAGGTGGTGACGCAAGAGGGGATTAAGGAGGAGGGGATGGAGGTGGCGGGGTGGTGGATTGATTCGATGTTAGAGAGATTGGGACAGGAAGCTGCGAAGATTGAGGGGTTGGGGTATGGGGAGGAACTAGGGGAGGAGATTCAGGCGCTGAGGGATAGACTGATGATTTTGGGGGGTAGAAAGACGGACACGGAAGTGGGCGGAGGAGATGAAACGGGTGGAGGCGATGAGGGGAGCGGAGATGTCGTAACGGGGGGAGAAGGCGACGGAGATGGCGGGGCTGTTGGCGGTGGAGGGGATGATAGTGGACTTGGGGATGAGGTGGGCGAAGGGGGTGAAATAGTTGGTGGTGGGGATGTCGATGGTGATGGGACGGGGAAGGATGTAGCTGGGAAAGTTGAGGAGGTGTGGACGGCGATTGTGATGAATCGGGATGCTCAAGCGACAGGGGTGGAACAGGGAAGTGGAGATAATGTAACGAATCGAGTGGGTGTGGTTGAGGGGTCGATAGCGGGAGTTGAGATTGAGGCGGTTACTGAGGTGGAGAATGTGGCAAAAGCAGTAGAGAATACAGAGGTGGTGAGAGCGGTGGAGAGTGAAGAGGTGGAAGTACCGAAGCTGGGTGGAGAAGAGAAAAGCGGGGCGTGGATTTTGCTGAAACGGTGGTTCTGGCTGGTGATAATGGTAGTTGGTGGATTAGCGGTGGTTGTGGTGCGACAGGTAAAGCGGAAGCGGCAACAGAGTGGGATTAAGGCAAGGTAATTTATGGGGCGAGGCTATTTTGAGAGTTTGGTTAGAGAGTGTGGTATAATAAGCTTATGAATGGTTGGTATGCGTTAGGAGCGTTTTTCGGGGGGTTTGTGGTGGCACAGCTGTGGAAATTTGTCGGAGGGCTGATTCGGCGGCGCGGAAAATTGCATTTCAATAATTTCGGGGAGGTGATTGGCGATTTGACGCGGGCGGGTGGGATGCCCTCTGGGCATGCGGCGAGCATGGCGGCGTTGACGATGTATTTGGGGTTTGCGGCAGGGTTTGATTCGGGGCTGTTTATATTGTCGTTGGCATTTTTCGGGATTGTAGTCTATGATGCGACGCATGTGCGGTATGCGGTGGGGGAGCAGGGGGAGGCTTTGAATGGGCTTTTGAAGGCGGCAGGAAAGCCAGAATTGCCGATTGTGGAAGGTCATACAATACCTCAGGTGATAGTGGGGGCGCTGCTCGGGGTGGTGATTGGGTGGATATTTTGGATGATTTTCGGGTAATTTACAAGGCTTAAAGTGGGGCCCAATAGAGGTAATTGGCAGAAAAAGTCAAAAAGTGCCAAAAAAGTGCAAAAAAGTCGAAAAAAGTACTTGACATGGGGATAGATGTGATATAAAATGGGAACATCTGAGGTAACAGGGAGGACTACAGAGGAATCCGCAGAACTTCAGACAGAATGAAATTTAACAATTTAGTTGTGCAATTATGGTTTGTAAAAGTGTCGTTGGGGAAACCTAGCGGAGTTTTACGAACTTATCATCGTCAGTCTTTTATTGAACTACGGTTCAAATTCAGTCGCATCTGAGCTATTTTGCAGAGATGCGGCGTGGTGAGTAAGATTTATCTGAAAGGCCACACTTTAATGGAGAGTTTGATCCTGGCTCAGGATGAATGCTGGCGGCGT
>CAYTZL010000019.1:0-16812 GCA_964442535.1 uncultured Candidatus Saccharibacteria bacterium
TTGGGGGGACGGTGGGGGATTATGAAGGATTGAGCTTCATTGAGGCGATTCGGCTGTTTGCGAATCGGGTGGGGAGGGAGAATTGTTTGTATGTGAGCGTGGTGTACGTGCCGTGGATTAACACGTCGAAGGAGTTGAAGACGAAGCCGGCGCAGAATGCGTTGAAGGATTTGAGGGGGTTTGGGATTATTCCGGATGTGGTGGTTTGTCGGACGGAGCGGCCGGCGCCGAGGGAAGTTTGTGAAAAAATCGCGGCGTTTTCGGGGATTCCGGGGGAGGCGGTGTTGAATTTGCCGGATATTGAGTCGGTGTATGATGTGCCGTTTAATGTTTTGAAATCGGGGGTGCTGGGGATTTTGAATAAGTTTATGGGGGATGAGACGGAGCCGGATATGTCGGGGTGGGAAGAGTTTTCGCGGCTAAGGGCGAAAAAGTGGGCGAAGACGGTGAAGGTGGCGCTGGTGGCGAAATATGTAGGGAATGATGATGCTTATATTTGTGTGACGGAGGCGTTGAAGGCGGCGGCGGCGTGGAATAAGGTGAATTTGGAAATTATATGGATTAACGCGGAAGAGGCGACGGACGAGGATTTTGCGAAGGTTGATGGACTGGTAGTGCCGGGGGGATTTGGGGCGCGCGGGGCGGAGGGGAAGATTCGGGCGGCGAGGTATGCGTTGGAGCATGATAAGCCGTATCTTGGACTATGCCTAGGGATGCAGGCGGCGTGTATCTCATCCGCTAGAATGGGTGGCGTTGAGGGGGCTGGTTCGGAGGAATTTGGGGCGAGCGAAGAGGCGGGGAATAATGTGATTTATATTATGGAGGGGCAAAAGGGGAAGGAGCAGACTGGGGGGACGATGAGGTTGGGGGATTATCCGGCGAAGTTGGTGAAGGGATCGAAAGTGGCGGAGATTTACGGAGCGGAGGAGGTGACGGAGCGGCATCGGCATCGGTATGAGGTGAATCAGAAGTTTTTGCCGGAGATTGAGCGGGGTGGGCTGGTAGTGTCGGGGACGTCGCCGGATGGGAAATTGGTGGAGTTTGTGGAAAGTCCGAAGAATAAGTTTTTTGTGGCGACGCAGGCGCATCCGGAGTTTCGGAGTAGGCCGCTGAGAGTACACCCTCTATTCAAAGCCTTTGTGAAAAGCTTGAAGTAGTGTAATTTGGAAGGAGTTGAGGGTTGATGGGGGTGTGGTTTTGTGGTAGAATTAAGGTAATTAAAAAGGAGAGGGAATGAAAAGAGCGGGGAGTTGGATTTGGGGGCTGCTGTTTATTGTAGTGGGGGTGATTTGGGGGCTGAACGCGACGGGGGTGGCGCATTTTGATATTTTCTTCCCGGGGTGGTGGACGCTGTTTATTATTGTGCCGTGCTTTGTGGCGCTGTTGACAGATGATAATAAGATGGCGAGTTTTGTGGGGCTATTGATTGGGGTGTGCTTGTTGCTGGGTTGTTGGGATGTTTTGCCGTTTGATTTGATGTGGAAGTTGGCGTTGCCGGTGGTTTTGGTGTTGATTGGGTGTTCGATTATTTTTCGGGGGAGTAAGAAGGGGCCGCTGGTGGATAAAATTCGGACGATTGAGTCGGGGAAGAGAGATAATATTGAGGAATATTGGGCGACTTTTGGAGAACAGAATATAGATTATGATGGGAAGGAATTTAAGAGATGTGGGGTTGAGGCGGTATTTGGGAGTGTAAATTTGGATTTGCGGGAAGCGAAGATTCAGCAGGACGCTTTAGTGAGGGTGAGTAGTATTTTTGGGGGTGTGAAGATTCGAGTGCCGGAAGATGTAAAAGTTGAGGTGGTGTCGACGTCGGTGTTTGGCGGGGTTGATGACGAAAGGAAGAAAGCACGAAGGAAGAAGGGGGATGATGAAGATGAGGTGAAAGACGGGAGTACAGAGAAGGAGAAGACGCTGTATATTCGAGCGACGTGCGTGTTTGGTGGGGTTGAGATTGTATGAATGGGGCGCAGAGAGTAATTAAAGTTTGTGCGGTGGCGTTGGCGGCGTTTTTGATCTTTTTGATTGGGTCGTGTATTGTGGCGGGGGTGTCGTTTTTAGGAATGATGGTTTGGGGGGATGAGATTGGCTGGAATTCGAGTGAGGGGAGCTGGACGGTGGATGAGTATGCGCCAGAGGAAGTGCGGGAGCTGGATATTAATGTGAAGGCGACGAATTTGAAATTTCAGATTGTAGAGGAGGGGGAAGCGGTGCGCGTGGAGACGAATAATGAGTATATTGATACTTGGGTGAATGAAAATAAACTGTCGGTAGTCGAGCGGAGTCATGGAGTTTTCGGTTGGGGAGGGAAGGGGGATTTAGTGGTTTATGTGCGGGATGATGTGGTTTTTGATGAGGCGAAGCTAGAGGTAGGGGCGGGGGCTTTGGAGATGGAAAAGTTGGAAGCGAAGCGAGTGAAATTGAACCTTGGGGCGGGAAAGACACATATTGATAAGTTAAAGGTGTCGGAGTGGGCGGATATAGATGGCGGGGCGGGGCTGTTTGAGCTTTGGAATGGAGAGATTAAGGATTTGGATCTGGACTTGGGGGTAGGGAAGGCGGAGTTGTTGGTGAAGCTGACGGGGAATAATCGGATTGAGACGGGGGTGGGGAAGACGGATTTGATTTTGCTGGGCGAGAAAGATGATTATAGGATTACGGTGGATAAGGGGATTGGTAATGTGTCGGTCGACGCGGTGAGTGTTGATGATGGCGCGGTGATTGGGGAGGGGCAAGATTTGGTTGAAGTGAGCGCTGGAGTGGGGGCGGTGGATATAAGGTTGCCGGGAGAAGAATAGTGGACGAGATTCGGCGAGTGTTGGAGAAGGTGATTTATGCTCTTTACGGGGTGAAGGTTGAGGCGGAAATGACGGTGGCGCCGAAAGGGACGGGGGCGGATTATGCGACGAATGTGGCGATGAGGCTGTCGAAGACCGTACACCAAAATCCGATGGTGATTGCAGAAGAATTGGCTTCACGGATCGGGGAGAAATCAGGGGCGGGGGTGGATTTTGAGGTGAGTGTGGCGCAGCCGGGGTTTTTGAATTTTAAGCTTGGTGAGCGGCATTTTGTGGAGGGGGCGCTGAAGTTTGCGGAGGGGGTGGATTTGGGATTAGATGAGTATGCGGGGAAGATGGTAGTGGCGGAGTTTTCCGATCCGAATCCGTTTAAGGTGTTGCATGTAGGGCATTTGTATACGTCGATTGTGGGGGATAGTATTTCGCGGTTGTTGGAGCTTGCGGGGGCGAAGGTGGTGCGGGTGAATTTTGGGGGGGATGTGGGACTACACGTCGCAAAGACGTTGTATGCGTTAATTGCTAATGAAGGGGACGGGCTATCTTCGGCTATTTCTTTGCCAAATCGTCCAGTGCGCGGAAGCAGTACCTTAAGTACAGCTTCCTTGCGCGCTTCCGATTTTCCTCGAACTAGCTCGAAGGTAGCTCCGTCTGAAGGCGGAGTCGAAGAGACTTTCGCGAAGTTAGACACTGAGGCGTCTCGGGGAGAGAAGTCGGCAGTGGAGGGGCTGACGATTGAGAAAATTGCGCGGGCGTATGTGGAGGGGACGCGGGCGTATGATGAGGATGAGGCGGCGAAGGCGGAGATTACGAGGCTGAATAAGGAAATTTATCGGATTAATGCGGAGGATGATCACGAGGGGGAGATGGCGGAGTTGTATTGGAGGGGGAGGGAGTTGAGTTATCGGTATTTTGAGGAGTTTTATGCGCGGATTGGGGTGAAGTTCGATAAGTTTTATCCGGAGTCGAGCGTAGCGGGGCGGGGGTTGAAAGAGGTGCGGGAACATACGGGGGCGGTTTATGAGGAAAGTGATGGGGCGGTGGTGTATCATGGCGAGAAAGTTGGGCTGCATACGCGGGTTTTTATAAATAGGGAAGGCGTGCCGACGTATGAGGCGAAGGATGTGGGGTTGCTGTTTACGAAGTGGGATGATTGGCATTTTGATGAGTCGGTGGTGGTAACGGGGAATGAACAGACGGAGTATATGAAGGTGGTTTTGGCGAGTGTGTCGGAGTATGCGCCGGAGTTGGTGGAGCGGACGACGCATTTGACGCATGGGTTAGTGAAGTTGGCGGGGAATGTGAAGATGTCGTCGAGGAAGGGGAACTTTTTGAAGGCGGTTGACGTGTTGGAAATGGTACAAGGGCAGCTGGGAGCCGACCGCGAAGTGGTTGTTACCTCGGAACCACTCGACAGCCCGTCTTCACGGGTGTCTCGTTCTGCGAATCGAGCTTCGATTCGCTCTTATTCCTCGGTAACGACCAACTCGCGGTCGGACACAGATGGCTCGACAACTAATACGCAATCGCTTATGGGTGATTCAGTGAAGGCTCTCGATGAACGGCAGAATTTGGATGAAAATATTGCGTTGGCGGCGGTGAAGTATGCGTTCTTGAAGTATAAGATGGGGGGTGATATTGTGTTTGATCCGAAGGAGTCGGTGTCGACGGTGGGGAATTCGGGAGTATATATATTATATGCGATTGTGCGAGCGAAGAAGATTTTGGAGAAGGTGGGGGAGAAGGGTGGGAATGAGGGGGATTTGGAGGGGGTGAGTGAGTTCGAGTTGAAGTTGTGCAAGAAGATTGTGCAGTATCGGGAAGTGGTGGCGACGGCGGTGGCGGAGAAGTCGCCGAGTAAGGTGTGTACGTATTTATATGAGTTGGCGCAGACGTTTTCGCGGTTTTATGAGCATGTGCAGGTGGCGGGGAATGAGCATGAGGGGAGATTGCGGAAGGTAGTGGGGGCGTATGTGAATGTGATGACGGAGGGGACTGAGAAGATACTGGGGATTAGAGTGCCGGAGGAGATGTGATGAAGAAGGCGAAGCTGCTATGGGTGGATTTGGAGATGACGGGATTGGATCCGGAGAAGGATCGGATTTTGGAGGTGGCGGCGATTGCGACGGGGTGGGATTTGGAGCCGCTGGAGAAGAAGGATGGAGAACGGGCGGAGCTGACGGCGGTGGTGAAAGTGCCGGAAAAGTTGATGGAAGAGCGGATGGTGGGGGAGTTTTGGGAGAAAAATGCGGAGGCGCGGGAAGAGCTGATTCGGCAGAATGCGGAGGGGGAGTCGGCGAAGGCGGTGGAGGAGAAGCTGTTGGAATTTGTGGACGAGTGGTTTGGGAAAGAGGTGATTTTGGCGGGGAATTCGATTCATCAGGACCGAAAGTTTATAGATCGAGAGTGGCCGGAATTGGTGGCGAGGTTACATTATCGGATGTTGGATGTGAGTGCTTGGAAGGTGTATTTTGAGGGGAAGTTGGGGAAGAAGTTTGTGAAAAGGGAGGCGCATCGGGCGTTGGATGATATTGAGGGGAGCATTGAGGAGTTGAAGTGGTATGTGGGGATGATTGACGAGAGGAGAAGTGATGATTAAGGTTGAGGAAATTGGCGGGATTGGCGAATATGTCGAGAAGAAACACGGGGAAAAGGGTGAGGATAAGATTTTTGAGGTGCCGGAGGGGAAGGCGTTTTTAGTGGTTCGACCGAAAACGGTCGAAGTGCGGTGTGATAAAAGGTTGGGGGATATGTTGCGGGAGAAATATGAGACGGTGATGGAGAGCCGATATTTTGGGCGGGGAGGGGTGGAGATTGTGCCGAGTGGGCAGTTGGATGATGGGGAATTAGAGGATTTGGTGAGGTTGAGTTATAATTTGACGGTGAAGGAGCGGGATAGTGAGTAAGGGCGCAGTGGCGAGGAAGACTGCCAGTGGGGACGGCGTAGCGGTGGGGCGGAAGCGGATTGTGGCGGGGTTGGCAGTGTTTGTGGCGATGGTGGTGCTGATTGTGGCGGTGAATAGTGTGAGTCATGGGTTGGATTTTGGGCGTTCGGTGAGTCGATATGTGGGGTTTGAGGCGTGGAGCGCGGCGCTGTTTGCGGTGGGGAATGGGTTTGTGGTGGCGATGGTAGCGAGTTATTTGTGGAAGGTGGGTGAGGCACGAAAAATGCCGCGGCTGTTTTACTACCTAGTGTTTTTGATAGCCGCGACACTGATATTGCTGTCGGTGTTTCCGATTGGGTTTTGTGATTTTGATGGACATGTGAGCTTAGTGAGTCGGATTCATGAGGTTTCTTCAAGGGTGATGTTTATAGCGATGATGCTGGTAGCGGCGATGCTGGCGGGGAATCCGTATGGGAGTCGGAGGGCGAGAATCGCGAGTGCGGTTTTTGTGCTGTATGCTCTGTTGTGCGTGGTAGGGTATTTGACGGGGGCGGGGTGGTTTTTGGCGGGGGTGCTGGTGTGGGAAACGGCGTATATAGTCTATTTTATAGCGACTTGTATAGCGGCGTCTTAGTTAAGAAGTCTTTTTTGGGGGTTTGGGGGTGGAGGCAGAAGCTTTGATGATTTTTTCGATCTGGGCTTTGGTGTCGCGGTTGTCTTTGGCTTTTTGGGTTTTGGCTTCTTTTTCCTTACGGGCGTCTTCGCGGCGATTGAGGCGGTTCAGAGCGCGGACGATGATGAAGATAGTGAAGGCGACGATGAGAAAGTTGACGACGTTTTGGATAAAGTTGCCGTAGGCGATGTGGGCGGTAGTGTCGGCGCCGAAGATGTTCGGGACGTCGATGGCGAGTTTTGTGAAGTCGGCGCCGCCGGCGAGGAGGCTGGTGATCGGCATGATGATGTCGTTGACGAGAGAGGTGACAATCGCGGTGAAAGCGCCACCGACGGCGACACCGATTGCGAGCTCGACGACGTTGCCACGGTTGATGAATTCGCTAAATTCTTTGAAGAAATTGCTCTGAGAAAATTTCTTTAGAGGGTTTTCGTCGTTGGAATTTGATTTTGAGGAAGTATGCTGTTCTGTCATGGGGATATTATAGCATAATTTTGGAGGTTTGTTGCATAATTATTCATTCAGCCAGCCGTGCGGAGGTGCTTCGCCATCTTTTCTCGAGGCGCGTCGCGTCAGCCCGCCGTCGCGGGTGCCGCGCGCTAATACTCGCCGTAGCTCCGTACCCTCTTCGAAAAGAGGCGGAAGCGCCTCCGCACGGATAGGTGTTGAATTGTATGTCAAGATTTTTGGCAAAAAGCGTTTCTGTCAAGAGGCTAGGCGTTGGGATTGGAGAATTCTTGGAGGCTTTGGTCGATGTTTTCGACGCTGGAGTGGTATTGTTGGAGGATGGAGAGGAGGTCGGAGTTTTTAGTGTGGTCGATGGTTTGGACGATGAGGCTGAGGAGGATGGAGACTTGGAACTGGATTTGGTTAGCGTAGATGCGGTCGAGGATGCCGTTGAGCTTGGCGTTGCTGAGGGTGAGGTTGAGGGAGTTGATGTTTTCGGTTTCGGACTGGAGAGTGGAGGAGGAAGGGGAAGTTTCTTCGATGTTTTGTGCGGTGAAATAGTTAGCGAGCTGGCCGTTAGCGCTGGTGAGGGTGTTGGCGAGGGAAGTGCCGATAGCGCGGAGGCGGGAGGATTTAAGGGAAGGGTTGAAATCTTTGACGGTTTCGTTGAGGCTGGTGGTGCGGAAATAGAGCTGTTTCGCGAGGTCGCTAGATTTAGCGCGATTGTTACCGAGGAGGATGCCGACGGCGATGATAAGCGCAAGGGCAACAACGGCGCCGATGATGATTTTAAGCAGGAGGCTAGTGAAAGCGGTAGTGCTTTTAGCCTTAACGGGGCGGTTGTCTTTAGAGATCTGATTGAGATACTCGAGGTTGTTCATGAATATATTATAACACGGTTGTGGTAGTGGGTGGGAAATTCGTTGTGCGGGGGAATTTTGTGGTATAATTGAGATGCTTACACAATTTGGTTTGGGTCATTGTTGTATATATGACTATGTGTTTCATGATATGGGACGGCGCCGTGAGGACCAGTCTATTGTGAGATATGTAGTCATTGACGATGATCTTGCCGGATTGTGTAAGCACCTCGCGGTGCCGTTTTTTGTTTGTGAATAGGCTCTGCTAGGGTTAGGTAATTTTAAGGAGGGCTTATGCGGAAAAGGATAATTGAGGTAATAGCAGGAATAGTAATAGTGCTGTTGGGGGCGGAGGAGGTTAGTGCGGCGAACGGGTGGGAGGAGGAGCTGAAGGTTGTGACGGCGAGTTCGTCGTCACAGACTACTTCCTCTGTTTCTTTATCCCTCAGCGCCGGAACAATACAAACCGACCTCGATGCCGCTAATGCTTCAACTAACCCGGACGAAGCCGGAAAAGTATTATCGCAAACAGCCACTATTACTGTAGGTAATACTGACGGATATACAGTATATGTTTCTGGTAATACCAACTTAACTGGAAGAAATAGCACTAATCACAAGATCCCCAGCATTACTTCATCTAAAACCCTCGGAAGTATGAGTAATGAATGGGGATATTATGGAGTATTAGGGGATAGTGAAGCAAGTTACAATCCAAGTATGAGCTTCAAAGCTATGACTACTAGCCAGCAAAGTGTAGGTACTGGAGGAGCGACGAGCAGTAGCGTAACGAAGAAATTGACGTTATTCTACGGAGCGAGGGTGAACAATTCAGCTGCGGAGGATTTTTATGGGAATACGGTTACACTGAGTGTAGTGGCGCAGCCGAGAACGGTGACAACACCGATTACAACGATGCAGGCTTTTGATGCGACGGCGTGTGGGAAGTTGAATACTCATGAAACTTTACAATTAACGGACACTAGGGATAACAAGAAGTACTGGGTTACTAAAATGCTGGATGGGAATTGCTGGATGAGTCAGAATTTGGCACTTGACTTATCTACTGGCACGGCGCTGACACCAAGCACTAGCGATGTAACGAGCAACTGGACGCCGGGGAGAAGTACTACATCATCGGTTATAACAGGTAGTTCTGTGGAGACAGAAACTTATTCATGGAACCTGGGTGCCTATGTGATTATCAACCCGACAGCGACGACGGCGTGTTCTAGTAACAATACTGGGTTGAGCGCTTGTTCTGGACAGTTTATGGCGGTTGGAAGTCGCACAGCGAGTACTGATCCGAACTTCTACCAAAAGAATGGGGCGACCTATACCGCAACGGAATATGATGCGCACTATCTAGCTGGGAACTACTACCAATGGAATGCAGCGACGGCTAGAACTGGTAGGACGATTACGAACGCCAATGCGACTGGGAGTATCTGTCCGAAGAACTGGAAGTTGCCGAATAGCGGAAAGACTACTGAGACACTAGCAAAAGGAAGTTTCAATTACCTATTATTGCAATATGGGCTAGCAAACGAAGATGGGAGTAGGTATGACAGCATTACTGGTACTAGTTCCGTTAATAGTAATACCTATAACATTGCTCTAAGTCCCTTATTCTTTGTGCGGGGCGGTAATGTCTCTTCCTACTATTCTGATGCACCCTTCCGGTACGCTGGCCAGCTCGGCAGCTACTGGTCCTCGCGAGTGCCTTCTTCGAATGTTAACTACGCCTACAACTTCTACTTTAATACCGGCGTCAATCCGTCCAGCGAAAGCAGTCGCTACCTCGGCTGTTCTCTTCGCTGCCTAATCCATATGAGCTAGCCTTGTTTTGAGGACAAAATCGGTTAATTAAAGAAAATTTTGTGTTGTTTGACCTCTGTTAAAGTGGAGTTGAACTTGTAACGGCGTTACAAGTTCAACTAGAAATGCTGTTTCGCGTCTGCTCCTCTAGGTCGCAACCCTCGACTTTCGAATAATAACAATAATAATTGTGGCTTTTGTAAAACGGAAGTTTGTGCGGCCTAGAAGAGCGGGCGGGAGATGGGGAATAAGAACATGCTTCGGGGGTTTGGGTTTATGCTCGTAAGATTTGAAATCGTGCTCCGGGAGTGGGAGCATGATTTGCCTCTGTAAAAATGGGGAATTTGGGGTTTGGGAAAATCGTGTTCGTGAGGTTTGGAATTATGCTCCGGGGATTTTAAAATATGCTTGGGGTTGGGGAGTATGTTATTCTTTGTGCGGGGCGGGTATGTTGATACGGTTAATCAGTAGCTCAACTATACCGGCCAGAGCGGCTACTACTGGTCGTCACGAGCCTACTCAGATATCAGCAATGCTTATTACCTCTACTTCGATACTAGTGTTGGTCCGTCCAACGGTGGCTTTCGCTATAACGGCCGCTCCCTTCGCTGCCTAATCCCTACCACCTAGTCCTAAGCTAGGGAAGAAGGAGAGAGCGGAACTAGGTTTGGGGGGTGAAAGGGGATTTTGTGGTGGTTTGGGGAGATTTTTGCGAAAATAACGTGCTAGTGTTTGTATCTTGGAAGGGTTTTGTGATAGGGTGTAAGGGTAAGGGGTCACGTCCTGAACTTTAATATCACCGCTGAGTGGTGGGAAAGAGAGGTTTTTATGATAAGAACGGTAAGAAACTATTATCAGTTTGGGGATATTGTGATCCAGATCGATACGGATGAAACCGGAGAAATAATTACTGTCGCAGTGGAACAGCGACAGTAACAAACCAATCTAATTCCAGCTTAGCACAATTTCTTTAGCAGGACAAGACCCTTTACGTTAGGAAATTCGAAAAATGTCGAAAAAATTATTGTTGCTGTGGGGCAGCAACAATAACTAAGCGGTGGGAAAAGAGGCTTATGGCCTCGAGGTTTGGATCGGTTGTTTAGTAGTTAGCGTCGCTGTGGATGTGATACGAGCTGGACCAATCCGTTTTTAGTGTAGCATAAGTTGTTTGAGAAAGCAAGAGCTTTTTAGGTGATGATGGGGGTGTATATGGACATTTGTTGTAATCTGTGATATAATAGTGGTATATAGTACATTAAGATGACTGGAGGGGGATTTTTATGGTTAGACTGTTAATACCGGCGGTTGAGCGTCGGCTCGATAAAGCTGATTTGAGGTTTCGAGCGCGAAAAAGAGTGGCTGACGAGATTTGTTGTTTTTTGAAGGCGAAATCGGGAGGGAACTGCGGGGCGTCGGTTGAGCGTGAGCGGTTTTATGGTGCTTGTGCGAGTTTGTTACGGGATAGGAATTCCGAGAGGATTTTGCTCTATTTGCCGTTGAGGCTGCTGGAAGATGCTCCGGCGACGTTTAGGGAAGCGTATTGCGAGGCGTGGTATCGGCTGCTGTGGGTGAGGGACGTGCGTGAGAAGTTTCACATTGGTGATTGTTTTGAGCTGGATGCGAGGCCTGAGGGTGAGCTGGAACGGGTGGTGAAATGTGCGCACTTGACGCCGTGGTTGCTTAAGTTTGGATACATTACGCCGAGGCAAGTCTTGCGTATTCTGAAGGAAAATCGTGATGATGGGGTTCTGCTGCGAAGCTTTGGGGATACGTGGGGATATATTCGGAAGAATAAAATTCTCGGTGATGCGGAGCTTCGGGCGTTAGCCCGAGAGACGGCGCATTTGCCCGAACGAGGGAAGCAGGAGCCGCTTTATGTTTCGGAGAAACGATTGAAGTGGCTGAAGGAGCGCGATAAACCAGTGGAACTTTTGACGCCTTTGGCGAGGCTTGAGGGACCGTTTTCTGATAATATACCGGTGATTAGGTCGCAGCTCGAAGAGATCGTAGCGGGTCTTGGGCCTTCGGAGATTGTATTGGTCGGCGGATCGCAACTGAAAGGATATGGCACGAAGAAATCCGATCTTGATGTTTGGCGGCTGCAACAGCTCGAAGCGAGTGATGAATTTTATCCTGGAAGTCCGGAGGCTGTGCATATTTATATGAATACGATATGGCTGGGCGGCGAAGCGGTCGCGGAGGATTTAGAGCGCATAGCGGATCGGGTGATGGAAAGATATATGGATCCTGCGGTGTGTGACTCTGAGGCGAAACGGCGGGCGATTGAACGCCTGGAAAGTGATCTTTTGCAGTATCGGTTATTGCATAAGGGATTTGCGAGTTTTTCTGGGAAAGCGAAGTTTGATGTTCCTGCAGAAATGGATGGCGATTGTCCGTTCTATGATGATGAATATCGGGAGATTGCGACGATGCTGTATGTGAAATATGTCTGGCTGTAAGAGTTAGAAAAAGGCCCCTCATTGAGGGGCCTTTGTGTAGGTGCGTTGGTTTTACAGGATGCGGTTGCCGGTGAGGCTGGTCATGCCAGCGGCGTCATTGCCGCCGAGTTCGGTCCAGTTGATTTGGACGCCCAGTTGCCACAAAGCTACGAAGTAGTTGACTTCCACGTCGGAAGTAACTGTGTCGTGCTTGGCGAAGCCGAGAACGTATTTGACTAGATTTTGCTCGAGGCGGATGTAGTTGCTGGAGACGTTGGCGCCGATCTTCTTGAGCATCATTTCGCGATTCTTTACGCCGACCATGGAGGGCAGGCGGGGATCTTCGAGAGTGTTGCGGATAGTGTTAGCGTCGTAAGCCATAGCGGCTGCGACTTGAACACCGGTGCCGCGGAAGACGCGGTTGATGGAATCGACTAACGTATCACCAGCATCGTGTAGCTGAGCGGTGTCGGGTGGGGTAATCATGCCCACACCGGCGGTGTTGCCGCTGAGGCTGCCGCTGATAGCGGCGACGAGCATGGAGGGGTCCGAGAAACTGGCACGCCAGGTTTTGTACCAGCTGTCCAGGGCGTGGTAACTTTCGGCGATGGCCGGCCACAGCGTGTCGCGAATGCGTTTCAGGAATTCGTTGCGGCGAGTATCCGTGATGAAGGTTCCGTCCAAACCGTCGATAGCGGCGAAAATATCGCCATAGGCGCGACGGGTCAGGGACTTACGGAGAGCGTAGAAGGTCGGGTCGACCTGCTCCTCGGTTTCGTCGGCGTACTTTTCCATGGCTTTGGCGAGTGCGTCGGGGATGTTGTAAAGACCGGCGCGGTCGGCTAAAGCGGCACGGATAGCGGCGATGTAAGACGACTCGTCAACTTTCAGAATGCCGCCAGTCTTCAGAGCGTTCAGCCAAGATTCGTCGGTCGGGATTGCGGGTAGTAAAGTTTCGACTTGGCTCTGGATGGCACGCGTTTCTGCGGCTGCCACGGCTGGAGCGCTGGTGGAATTATTGGTAGTATTTTTCAGCTCGGCGACGAGCTTGCGGGCTTTTGCGAGCTTCAAGCCAGCATTGGTCAGATCGGTTACTTCGAGGGAGGCGAGATCGTCAAGCTCTTCGACGCCGAGTTCGTCGATAATCTTGTTGATGACTGTTTCATCAGCGCCATATTCGGCGAGCTTCGTGCGGACGTCGTCTGCGGCGACAGGAGCTGGAGTCTCGGTAACAGGGGTTGGAGCTGTGGCTGTAGTGGTTTCAGTTTCGGTAGCAGTGCTCTTCATTTCTGTACTCATGGGTATGTCCTCCTTTAAAATATTTTCGAGCTGATTTTGTCGAGCTCGGTGGGCCCAACTGAGAGTATTTTTAGCGGAACATTTAAGAAATCATAGAGAATGTCTCTAACGAGTTCGAAAAGTTCGCGCTTAGAAATGGGTTGCTTGATTGGGTGTTCGGCTGTAACGGGTTGTGCTCGTTTTAAGAACTTAGCAAATGGTTCATCGGTTTTTGGCGCATTTTTGTAGTCAATGCACAGTGACCAAACACGTCCACAAGCTAAAATTTGATCGAACCAAGTAAGGCAGAGACCATCGAATTGCGTGTCGCTGCTTGCGTCGAGAGCGTAGCGTAAAAGATTTAAATCAAGTGCGCCGGCACGGACAGTGCCTTGCCAACGATTTTCGTCTTTGTGGCTATCGGGAAGCATCTTGCTGGTGAAATTTGGATCATAGGTCGGCAGAGGGCCGGCTCCATGTCGAATTTCATAGGCACGATGAACGGCGTAGTTGGTCACTTGGCCGTTATATCCGGCGTCTCGCAGCATTTCTGCAGTGAATTTGGGGAGAGTTCTGATGGCGCTAACGTGGGGCTTTAGGCCGGTTTCGGCGTCAGTCAGGATTCCGTGGGAACATTCGACAATCGCTGAGCCGTCGCTTTTGATGATCTTGTCTAGGCTCGTGAGCTTGAGCTTTTTGCCTACGTCATCGAAAAGATCGAGAATGTAGGGCAAGAAACCGTTGTCGTGAAGCAAGTTGAGATTTTCGGCGATCAACCCGGCGTCACTAGGCAGGCCGCTATCGGGAGTGATATCGGCGTACTTTGTTTTGTAATAGTCGAGCTGTAGCTGGAGTTTCTTGCGAATGATTGTTCGATCTTGGAGCTCGGAAGCTCGAATCGTCATTTCGCTGCCCAGTGTACTAGACACGCGATAGGCTTGTCCGATACCGGTACCGATGGTGCCGCGCGGGTTATTTTTCAGCAAGAGCTCCTCGAGTTGAGAAGCAATTCGGTGAAAAGGCGTAGCACAGATACAAGACGGATCGGCGCTGAGGAGCGTAAACGGGTTATAGATCCCGAGCCGTTTCAGCGCTTCTGATTCATTAGCGAGGCCGATGGGCGAGATTACCATTTGCTCTGAGAGGAAAGTCGGTACACCTTCGAGCGTTCCGCAACCCCATTGCGAGAAATTGAAGCTTTCTTCGCTGGAGGTGCGGACGCCGTGAGAGCCTTGAGCGCCTCCGCGTTTAATGATGATTGATGCGTCAATTTTGCGCGAGAGGGAGTGAACTATGCTGCCTTTTCCTCCGTCGCCGGGACCGAGGTCGGTAACGACGTAAATTCGTTCAAGCATACTGTGTCTCCTAGAGTCTGTAAAACTAAATTGTTAAGGAGTCTTGATTATAGATATTCGATGTGGTTTGGAGCTTCTGCGGGAGTTTCTTTCTCAGGAACGTCATCCGGCTGAATTGGCCAGAGATCGTTTTTGTTTAGGAAGATGTCTCCAGCTTTGGGAACTGGATGCGGCAAGGCATGTCGTAGTTTGGCTTGCGCGCCGATATCGATGTTGGAAAGTTGAGCGATCAGGCTGGAGTCAATCCGTGTGCCATGAAGGTGTTGCTTGAGGTCGGTAATATCGAGTGTTCCTTCGGTCAACCCGATGATAGCAGAGATGACTGCTGGGAGTTGGCGGGTGGAACTGATTTCGATGACCGACTTTTCGCCACAGAGATCGCGCCAGAAGTCGGCGGTGTCATCATAGGCATCGTATGATTTGATGACCAAAATAAACTGGTGGGTCTTTTTCTTGAGGTCTCTAACCATTCTTCTGACCGTGGGAACCTGAGGCATATTTTTCAACTCGTTATCGAAGATTTCCCGGCCGAAAATACGTTTGATAGTATCACGATCGAGGTAGTTGTGGCAGGTTGCGTCAGATACGATGAAATGGTAGCCTTTGAGGCCGATGCGATTAGTGTAGGCATTGGTCAGATAGGCACGGGCAAACATCGCGTATTGTGGATCTTCCGGAATGTCTCCGCCGGCGCGTTGAGGTGCCATTTCCTTAAGGTAGTTGACGATCCTTGGAGCTTCCATTTCGAACTGCGGACGACACATGACAAAATCGTCGCAAATGTCGCCGAAGATACCGAGACAGAGCTGCGGATCGTAGCCATCGAGGACTTTCGCCACGGCCTGACAGAGGTCGGGCAAAATTGCCATTTCGGTGTCGACTTCGCCGCCCATAGAGCCGGTGGTGTCACAACTAACTTCAATGTCCATTGGACAACCGATAGTGACGACCCATTTCTTTTGGTGCGGGTCGAGCCGGATGTTGGAACAGCGTACGGGGTTAATTCCCGGATCGACGATTTCGCTGAGGTGACCGGTGTCGTGAGCACGTTGCTCCGCTTTCTTGGTGACGCCAGTGTCGTGCGTGACGCCGTATTCACGGCGTGCGGCGTGATAGCTTTCGACTGAAAAAGTTGCTCGTCCCATTTTAATCCTCCTTAATAGTTTTCCAGATCATAGTGTTGCGGTTGCGGTAGGTGAAAGGATGGTACTGGATTCCCCAGAGTTTCTCGACGAGTCCGTAAAGGTTTCCGTGTGCCGCTTCGAACGAATTGCGGCCATGTTCTGAGAAACTCTTGAGTAATTCAAGGTATTCTTGTTCGGCGGGAGTGTCTTCAATGACAACCCAGTCGAGGATGAACTTGGCAGTAGCTTTGACGAAGTCGGTAGCGACTATATCTGCTACGTCTCCTGAGAAGTTGTAGTAGATTAGGCGGTGCTTTTCCGGTCCGATGAGATAATCATAGGGCGAAAAAGTCGGGTACCTGGCTACGGAGCTATCTCCGGCAGCTGCTAGCAGCTCAAAAAAGCCGTAGAACTTAAAGAAACGTCCTAAGATCCAGATACTAGTGCGGGCGTCGATTTCGACTTCGGCGTGGAGCTTGGATAGAGGTGTCAACTTATTGAGGTCGATATCGGGTGTTGCGAAGACATTGATACGACGATCTCCTTGGGTAGGTTCCATGAATGAGGACAGTAGCTTTGCGAAGAGCCAATCGTAATGGGAGTTAGTCCCGTTTTGATCTGCTTCGAAGCTTGCGACCTGTTCTCCGAAAGAGTGCAAAATGCTGAATTTGCTGGCTTCCTCAGCGAGGATATCGCCATCTTCAAAGGATTTTGCGACTTTCAAGATTACGGGTTGTCCGTCAGGTATGGTGCCGAGGTAGATGCGGAACTTTGCGGCTTCGCCGATGCGATTGCCGACTCCAATATTTCTGACTTTCAATCTGATCACTTCCTTCCTGTAAAAATCAAGACATTAAACAGCTATGCCCCGGTGCGGTGCATTACTTATATTGTAGCATAACAAAGAGAAAAAGTCAATAAGCTAGCGTAAATATCGGTGTGTGGGGTGGTTTGAGGTGTGCAAAATGGGGAGAGGTGGTATAATGGGGGTATTGAAGGTTGAAGGTGGGGAAAGTGGAGGAAGTGCGGGATGGATGATGCGAAGGAGGAGATTCGGGCGCGGTTGCCGGTGGAAGATGTGGTGGGGCAGTATATTGAGCTGAAGCGGACGGGGCGGAGTTTGAAGGGGCGGTCGCCGT
>CAYTZL010000020.1:0-16811 GCA_964442535.1 uncultured Candidatus Saccharibacteria bacterium
GCAGCGGTCTGCAAAACCGCGTACACCGGTTCAATTCCGGTCGGTGTCTCCAGTAATAATTAGTTAATCCGAAGAATTGACTGATTATTACTTGCTTAAGCCAAAACCAGAAAGAAACCGGGGACCGGTTCTAGGCAATAGGAGTGCGAGTAGATAAAATACTCGCACTCTCTTTAGAGCCGACGCCCTGCCGCTGAGTTTTGCGCAGCAAAACGAAGTTTCCCGGTCGGTGTCTCCATTTTAGCCGTTATAAAGCCACTGTCAGACAGAATTACCTCAACTTCGTCACCGACGCAAACCGATAATCCTGATCCACCTTCTTAAACTGGTATTGATAAGTATTTAAATTTGCGCTATACAGGCTAATGTCGTCCGCATTCGCGTTCAACACTACCGGCTGGAAAAGATTGTCAAAATTATACAAATTCTGTTCAGCCTGATCATAAATCGCTGCTGTTGTTAGCACATAAATCGCCTCCCCCTCCTCATAAATCTTGTCGATTTTCTCGACAATTTCTCGCCGTCCTGAATTATCGCAGGTTTGATTTTTCGCTACAAAACTCTGCGTACTGCGCTCGAACTTGAATTTCAAGCATCCGTGGTCAAAATCCACCGCCTCGTAATCATCCAGTGACCCGAACATCGACCGAAAAGCCTTCTGCATTGCGTCGACCGTCACCGTAATCTCGGACTGATCCGGCGTCACGGCTGTGCTCGTACGATTATACGCCATACTCAGCAAATAATTCGGCTCAATCTGGCTCACTTTGCGGTCGTCGCTATAAAGATAATACGCCGCCAAATCATCCGCATTCAGCCCCATCTTTAAATCTTCAAACAAATAGCTATAATTTGCCAAATACCAGCTCGCATCCTTCACTGGACCAGCAGTTTCGGTCGCCGTCGCATCTTGTGTCGCGCAGGTGTTATTCCGTTCGCACTCCGACTTCATAAAGCTAAAATAGTGTGCGTCCGCTAGACAACACCAAAAATAAACCGCCACGAACACCACGACGATAATCACCACATCGTGAAAAAAGTTATTCCACCGCCGCCGTCGCTCCGCCCGCGCCAGTTGCTGCTGAACAATCGTATTATATTCATCCGCAATACTTAGCTGCAGCGACGTGCTTAACTCATTCTTGCAGTTCTCGATCTGCTCGCGAATCGACTCCAGATAATCATCTTCCGGAGCCTTTGTTCCGTTTGTCCTATCGACAATTTCCGCCTCTTCGACCGCCGCGGCGCTATTTTTAGCGGTCTTGCGAGTTCTAGTAACTTTTTCCGCCCTTACGACTTTTTCCGTCTTCTCGGTTTTTTCTGTAGTATTTTTCTTCTTTGCCCGACCCTTTTCCACCGCCGGCGTCTCGCCAGCAGCATCCTTTGCAGTTTCTGCCATAATTTACCTCTCTTTATGCCCTGATTATAGCATGAAAAAACTCGTGCAAGCAAAAAACGCTCAACTTTATTCCTCTAAAACGCTTAAGTTTGACAGAGATATTACAAAATTGCATCAAGAAATATAAAAAACACAAGCAAAAAGTATTGACTTTTTCTCCAATGTGTGCTACAATGAAAATATGTAGATAATAAAATCTACATGCCGAAGATTGTGGCATAGGTTCAGCCCTGTGTACACAGGGTATTTTTCTTGCAAAAAATACCCCTCCAACTTTAGAGGTCTAGCAAATTAAAAACGCTTTTGAGTCATAGCCCACTACTAGGTAGCATAGGGCGCACGCTTCCGTACGTCGTATGCTGCTTAGCAGCAAAATCTCATTGTTGCCAGGTTCGTGAATGAACCACATCAAAAGAAAGGAGATTTGTGCTATGACAAATCGAAACACTATCAACCTGCAGGACCTTCTTCCTAGATATTGGAACGGTCTCTACATCTCCTCTGAAGCCGATCTGGTCTTCATCGGTAGTAAGAACCTTGAATATCTGAAGCAGTATTGGCGGAGCGAGGAGCGCAACTTGGCTAAGCAGGTGAAGGGGGCGCAAGCTGACATTGACTTGTTGGCTGGCAAAACCCTCAACGACATCAAGGCTATGGCGGCCGAGTACGAAAATCCCAGCTTCACGCGCATTGGTCTTCGTAAGGATAACTGGGAAGACGACCCTGAGCCCTTGGATGCTGCGTCAATCAACCGCAAAAGCGGTGCCACAACTTTTAACGTCTGTGGCTGGTGTAAACATTGCGGTGGTGGTACTTGTCGATATGGCTATCATATCACCACCTACTGTCCGCTAATTCCGCGACAGTTCGGTAACGGTGAAACTTATGGTGGTAATGAAAAGTTCCGCTTCAACACGCCCTGCGCCCTTGCTAATGGCACGCAAGAGCTGCTGGACACCTGCGTAGAGTATCTCAAGGCCCGTCGGGCTAGCCTCATTGCTAAAAAGCGGCAGGCTGCCACTTATGCAGGTTATCTCGCGGAATTGATGAAAAAGGCGGAAGAAAAGCCTTATTTTGCTCCGCACCGTCCACACGACTGGGCTAATGTCGGTGACCGTGTAATGCTGCTAGCCTCCAACATCGACCAGGTTGTTCCTGAAAAGGCGAACACCTTTGTTGCTGGTACAGTCATTTATGGCTATCGTCACCATGATGGGGGTGTATCTGCATGCTCTGATACCCCCTGGCATACCGGCGACTACTGTGATGGTTGCGGCGCCAGTTTTGGCATAGCTCGTCCGGAAATTTTGCTGGAATGGGAATTCGCCTACCTAAAAGAGCATCCTGACTATTTGAAAGTCTGGCTGCGCTGCGCTAAGGCCGAGTTTAGTAAGCTCGATAGTGAAGGGTATGCTAAAGCGTTGCTAAACGCTTAAGCGCAATTCTGGCCTTGAGCAGTGTTTCGAAAGCGACTAAGCCCCCTGCTTTAGCAGGGGGCTTCAACTTTTGTAAATTACCTACACCTTTCTGCACGCAGCCTTGTTGTGTGGTTTAGCAATTGGCTACGCAGGGACACTTTTACCTCTTTTCGAAGAGGGTACGGAGCTACGGCGAGTATTAGCGCGCGGCACCCGCAACGGCGGGCTGACGCGACGCGCCTCGAGAAAAGACGTCAAAGTGTTCCTGCGCAGTCGAGTAATAGTATACTTATATAATAACGCTCTTGTGCGGTTTAGACTCTTGACGAAATCCCTCAAACTGCTTATACTTATTTCAAAAGCAACTTAAACTCTCAAAGGAGTATAAATGGCAACAACCAAAACTGCGAAAACTACTAAAACCACCACCACGAAAACCACGCGCAAACCCGCCGCTCGCCGCTCGACTACCGCTGCTGAGCGCACGCCGCGCGTCGTCGAAGCGACTATTCCTGACAACTATTCTCCGATTACGATGTGGGGTTATTTCGGTTACGAACTACTATTCATGATCCCGCTCATCGGCTGGATCCTCTGTATCGGTTTCGCCCTTACCGCCCGCAACTACAATCTCCGCAACTTCGCTCGTTCTCAGTTCTGCTGGCTGATTATTTATGTGATCGTTTTCTGCGTCCTCGCGGGAATTGGCGCTTTGCGTACAATTTTCGAAGCTTTTGGCGTACTCTAAAGATGTCAAATTAGGCAACAATCTCAGCTCGTCCCAGTGGCGAGCTACCATATTATCAAGCTTATAAACCTAGACAAAATCAAACTTTTCCAGTAAAATAAGCATATAACTCAAGGAGATTAAAATGTCAGTGGCATTAATTATTATCTTAGTCGTAGTCGCCGTGATTATTTTGGCGGTCTGGAGCACTTACAATAGCCTCGTTAAGCTCAACGAGCGCGTGAACGAAGCTTGGTCAGATATTACGGTCCAGCTCAAATATCGCGCCGACCTCATTCCGAACCTCGTCGAAACCGTGAAGGGCTACGCGACGCACGAAAAAACCGTCTTCGAGGACGTCACGAAGGCTCGTTCCGCGGTTCTCGGGGCGAAAGGCGTTAAGGACACCGCCGAGGCTGAACGCTCGCTCGAGAGCGCGATCTCGAAGATTTTCGCCATCGCCGAGGCTTACCCACAGCTAAAGGCGAACACGAACTTCCAACAACTCCAAGTTCAGCTACAGGACGTCGAAGACAAGATTCAGGCCGCTCGCCGCTTCTACAACGCCGGCGCGAAGGAGCTGAACACGAAGATTAAACTTTTCCCGTCGAACATTATTAACAGCATGATTGGCCATTTTAAGCCTCGCGATTACTACGAGGTCGCCGATACCGAAAAGGCTAAAATCGAAAACGCACCGGAAGTTAAATTCTAGCAGAAATCCTGCGGGCGTCCTCGGTGGCGCCCGCTCGTGGAGGAAATCAAGTGTACAAACAAATTGCCGCCAACAAACGCAACACTATCCTAATCATGGGATTTTTTGTACTTTTGATTACCTGCATTGGCTGGATTATTTCTTTCTTCCTGAAAGATTGGACTGTGGCTATTTGGATTATTGTAGTTGCGATTATCTACGCTGTTATTCAATATTTCGCCGCGACTTCGCTCGCGGTCGCGATGACCGGCGCGAAGGAAATCCGCAAAAAGGATAATCCGCGCCTCTATAACACCGTCGAGAACTTATCAATCGCTACCGGTCTGCCGATGCCGAAGGTTTACATTATTGACGATCCGGCCCCGAACGCCTTTGCGACTGGCCGCGATCCTGAGCATGCAATCGTTGCCGCTACTACCGGACTGCTCGATATTATGGACAACAAGGAGCTTTCGGCTGTTATGGCGCACGAAATGTCGCACGTGAAGAATTACGATATTCGTGTTTCGATGGTAACATTTGGGCTCGTCTGTATTGTTGGTTTGATTGCGGATCTCGGCGTGCGGATGATGATTTATACGAATCGCAGCGACGAAGAAGATAACAGCCCGGTCGGCCTCATCGTGATGTTGTTGGTTTCGATTATTGCGCCGATTGCCGCCTCTCTGGCGCAACTCGCAATTTCTCGCGAACGCGAATACCTTGCCGATGCTTCCGCGGCACATATTACGCGCTACCCTGAGGGTATGATTTCTGCCCTGAAAAAGCTCGATACACACACGCAGCCGATGCGCCACCAAAACCCCGCTACCGAAGCAATGTTCATCACCAGCCCGCTCAAAAAGGGAACCATAAAAAATCTCTTTAGCACTCACCCTTCGATCGAAAAGCGCATTGAAAGGCTCGAGCATGGCAAAAACAAGTTCTAACGCCCCTCGCGAGCCTCTTTCGCAACGCCTAAAGGCGCAATTCTGGCGTCTCCGCCGTAAAATTGCTCAAAATCGCGCTCCGCACAACCCGCACCGTAGTTTCCGCCGTTCTTACCGCGAAGATTACCAGCGCGTAACCCAGACTCCGGGGCTACTCGCCCACGCAGCGGCAACTTTTCAGCTACTTTTTCAAAACTGGCGAACTTTTTTGCCGCTGATTTTGATTTTTGTAGCGCTCGATGTGGTTTTTGTCGGCCTCATGAGCGAAGAATTCTATCAACAATTCCAGACCACGATCGACGAAACTAGTGCCGAACTCGGCCAGGGTGAGCTTAGTAACTTCGCTCGGGCTGGGCTTCTCCTGATTTCGACAGTTACGAGTGGCGGCCTCGACGCCGGCATGGGCGACACGCAGACCGTGATGCTGATTCTAATTTTCTTAGCCCTCTGGCTAGTGACGATTTTTCTCTTGCGACATTTTCTCGCCGGCAGCCGCCCCCGCCTGCGCGACGGGTTGTACAATGCGCTCGCACCGCTAATTTCTACACTCTTGGTGCTGATCGTGGTTTTTGTGCAGATGATACCGCTAATGCTCGTCGTAATCACTTATTCCGCCGCCGTCGCGACCGGATTTTTGTCAACGCCGTTCTATGCGCTCGTCTATTTCATTTTTGCCGCCCTGATGATCCTCATCTCGACCTACCTCGTCTCTAGCTCGCTTATCGCCCTCATCGCCGTCACCGCCCCCGGGGTCTACCCGATGGTCGCTCTGAATTCCGCGTCCGACCTCGCTGCTGGCCGTCGCACTCGCATCGTTCTCCGCGTCGTCTACCTCATCATCGTCATCGCTTTCATCTATTTCGTCACAATGCTGCCGATTATCCTTATCGACCTCTGGCTAAAAAGCGTCTGGACCTGGCTCGAGGGCTGGCCGATTGTGCCGTTCTTCCTGCTCCTCGTCACTTGCTTCGTCTTCGTCTACGCCGCCGCTTATCTGTATCAATACTATCGCTGGTTGCTCGACGCCGGCGAGAAGGAAAAGAGTGAGAAGAAACCGCACAAACTTCGCCGCCGCGACAAAAAATCGACTAGCGACCCAGCTCCGGAGAGCCCTTCGGCGCTCAACTTTCCGCAAGACGCACCGTCGAATTCCTCAGAAACCTCAAAAACTCCAAAAGTCTCGAAATCCCCGCAAACGTCACAATCTTCAAAAACTCCCCGCAAACGCTCCGCGAAATTCTCCCGCAAAACTTCCCGCCGCACACGCAAATCTCGATCATAATTTATGGCAATATTTTCAATTTTGCATCATCCCGCCGAATTCGTGGTATAATTAATATCGTATACGCAATTCGAAAATATATCTTTATGGTATAATTTTTTGATAAATCAATCCTAAGCATAAATGACACCGTGAGGTGCAATCGCTTGGGATTGAAAAACATCATCAACGGATTGCGTATACACCCCTCGCGGTGTCATTTTTGTTCCATCCCTATAAGCGCCCGCCTGGGTATTCCAATATCTAATAGGAGGGCAGCCATGCGAAACGTCAATCTTAAACCTTTAACCCTACTAGTGTCATTTTTGGCCAGTAGTTTTTCTTTTCTCCCCCATTCCGCTTCCGCCGCCAACGGCTGGGACATCCCGCTCAACGGTCCCTCGACCACAACTTCACAGACTAGCTCTTCGGTTTCTTTGTCTCTCAGCTCCGGCACCATCCAGACCAACCTCGACGCGGCCAACGCCTCAGTAAACCCTGACGAAGCCGGGAAGGTTTTGTCTCAGACGGCCACAATTACAATAGGAAATACGGATGGTTATACTGTTTACGTTTCCGGTAACGCCAATTTAACAGGAAGGAATAATTCGTCTCATAAAATTCCTAGTGTTAGCAGCAACAAAACCCTCGGAAACATGAGTAATGAATGGGGATATTATGGTGTTTTGGGTGATGCTGAGGCGAGCTATAATCCAAGTACAAGTTTTAAGGCAATGACTACTAACCAACAAAGCGTTGGGACTGGTGGAGCTACAAGTAGCAGCGTAACGAAAAAGTTAACGTTATTCTATGGAGCGAGGGTAAACAATTCTGCTGCAGAGGACTTTTACGGAAATACGGTGACGCTTAGTGTGGTTGCGCAACCGAGGACAGTTACAACAACTGTAACTAAGTTCAACGGGATTACTACGATGCAGGAAATGACTACTAGTATTTGTAGTGCAGCGACGGTAAACGATACGGCTCGACTGAGAGACACTAGGGATGGAAAATACTACTGGGTCACTAAACTTCTCGATGGTAATTGTTGGATGAGCCAGAACTTAGCACTAGATTTATCTACTAGTACGGCGCTGACGTCGGCAACTTCCGATGTGAGCAGTAGCTGGACGCCAGGACGAACCACGACGTCGTCGGTCACTACTGGTAGTACCACGAACACGGAAACGTACTCTTGGAATCTCGGTAACTATGTCATCATCAACCCAACCGCGACGACGGCGTGTACGACAAATAATACTGGACTAAGTGCTTGCTCTGGGCAGTTTATAGCGGTAGGGAGCAGGACGGCGAGCACGGATCCGAACTTCTATCAAAAGAATGGCGTAACCTACAATGCAGCCGAGTACGATGCTCACTACCTCGCTGGGAACTACTACCAATGGAATGCGGCAACGGCGGGGACTGGTGGAACGATTACGAATGCTAATGCTAGTGGAAGTATCTGTCCCAAGAACTGGAAGTTGCCGAGCTCCGGGAATAATACGACTAAGGGGACCTTTGGGTATATGCTGACCCAGTATGGGGTACAGAGTAGTTTGTCTGGTACTAGTTCCGTTAATAGTAATACCTATAACATTGCTCTAAGTCCCTTATTCTTTGTGCGGGGCGGGTATATCTATCCTGGCGCCAATCTCAGCAGCGCTGGCGTGCATGCCTATTATTGGTCTCCTAGGGCTAGCTCCTACTCTGACAGCGCTTACGGTCTCTATTTCAATGCTAGCGGCGTTTTTCCGTCCGCTAGCAATATTAAGCGCTATTGGGGTATTTCTATCCGCTGCCTCATCCAAATTCCATAATCAACTTTAGTTAACAGCCCCCCAATTCCATTTTCCCCAAAATCTGCTACAATAGTACCATAAGTGGAGAGATTATGAACAAGACCGAAGCGAGCCAGCGGATTGATAAGTTACGTGAGCTAATTAACGGTTACCGTTATCATTATCACGTCCTCGACGAGTCGATTATGTCCGAGGCGGCGGCCGATTCGCTCAAGCATGAGCTTTCCGAACTGGAGCGCCAATTCCCGGACCTAATTACGCCCGACTCGCCGACGCAGCGCGTCGCTGGTCGCCCGCTGGACAAGTTCCAGAAAGTCACGCATAAGGATCGCATGATCTCTCTCGCCGACGTCTTTTCCGAAGATGAAATCCGCGAGTGGGCTCAGAGCAACGAGAAGCTCGCCGGGAAAATCACCGAGTATTTCACCGACATTAAGATGGATGGCCTTGCCTGCGCGCTGCATTACGACGACGGCCTTTTCACACAGGCGGTGACGCGCGGCGATGGTATGGTTGGCGAGGATGTGACGATGAACGTTCGTACGATCGAGAACATTCCTCTGCACATCGATGAGCTCGGCCATGTCGAGGTCCGCGGAGAAATTGTCATTTTTAAGCACGATTTCGAGGAGCTTAACCGTAAGCAGGAAAAATCCGGCGAAAAGCCCTTCGCGAATCCCCGCAATCTCGCCGCCGGCAGCATTCGTCAGCTCGATCCGAAAGTCGCCGCGAGCCGCAAGTTGCGTTTTATTGCTTATGACTTAGTCTACCCGAACCTCCCGAAGCACTCCCTCGCCTACGCGAAGCTCCGCGAACTCGGTTTTCGCACTAGCGGGGAAGATCGCGTCTTTACCCGGCTCGAACGCCGAGAATCTAAAAAGACCGACCCTCAATCCGTCTTCGAAGAAATCGATTTCCTCGCCGATTACCGCCAAAGCCTCCCGTTTAACACCGATGGTATGGTAATTAAAATCAACGACCGCGCCATCTACCAGCAACTCGGCATCGTCGGCAAGACTCCGCGCGGCGCCGTCGCCTTCAAATTCCCGGCCGAAGAGTCAACTACGACCGTCCGCGACATCGTGATTTCGATCGGTCGCACCGGCGCGGCTACTCCGGTCGCGATTCTCGATCCCGTGACCGTCGCTGGCAGCACCGTTCGCCACGCCAGCTTACACAACGCTGACGAGATCGCGCGCCTCGACGTCCGCATCGGCGACACGGTGATTATCTACAAGGCCGGCGACATTATTCCGCAGGTGAAAGAGGTTTTGGTTAGTCTGCGCCCGGACAGCACACCGCCCTTCGACTATCTCCAGGCTCTCAAGCAACAATACCCCGAGCTGGAATTCGAACGCCCCGAGGGCGAAGTAGTCTACCGTGTTAAAGGAGAGAACTCCGATCTGATTTTAAAGCGTGCGATCGAGTATTACGCTTCGAAGCCGGCGCTCAACATCGATGGTCTCGGCGAAAAAAATGTCGCCGCGCTGATCGACTCCGGTCTTGTAAATTCGATCGCCGACCTCTATCGGCTGAAGGCCCCGCGCATCGCCCAGCTCGAGCGTTTTGCTGATCTCTCCGCGCGCAATCTCGTCGATGCGATCGAGCGCTCGAAGACTCCGCCGCTTGAGAAATTCCTGACCGCGCTCGGCATTCGCCATGTTGGCATCCAAACCGCTACGACCTTAGCGCAACATTTCCATAGCATTGACGCGCTAGCGCAGGCGAGCGAGGAGGACCTCTTGAAGCTCCCCGACATCGGTAAGACCGTCGCCGAGGCGATTTTGGCCTACTTTGCCGACGAGGATAACCTTAAGCTCCTCGCTGAGCTGGATGAACTTGGCGTGAAGCCGGTCTACGTCGATCAGGCTGCCTTGCCGCTCGCTGGCCAGAGCTATCTCGTCACCGGCACGCTCGAAAGCATGGGTCGCGAAGAAGCCGAGGATCGACTGCGCGAGCTCGGCGCCGCCGTCACTAGCGGCGTCACGAAAAACACGACCGGCCTCATTGTCGGCGCAAAGCCCGGCAAAAGTAAACTCGACAAGGCCGCCAAACTCGGCGTCCCGACGCTGGACGAAAAACAATTCCTGTCGCTAATTGCCGGTTAAACCGCTCGCGCCCGCGTACTCAGCGCCCACAGCGCAATCCCCGCCGCCACCGAAACATTAAACGACTCCTTCCGTCCCCGCATCGGAATCTCCAAAAACTCATCCATCAACCCGCGCAACTCCCGCGGGATCCCCTGCACTTCCTCACCCAGCACCAGCACAATCCGCTCCGCCGTCTCTACGCGCTCGCCGAGAATCTGTCGTCGCACCTGCTCCTCTGGCGTTAAATTATTTTCCAGCCCAATAATCTTCCACCCCTCCGCGCGCCGCTCCCGCAACCAACCCTTTAAATCCGCCACCGCCAGCTGCTCCACGCTCTCCTCCGCGCCCAGCGCCGACTTCTGAATTTGCCGATCAAGCTTTTCCCGCAAATGCGGCAGCGCCGCCGTATCATGAAACCGCGGCGTGTACCCAGAAAACACCGCCGGCCCGACCCCAAGTCCGTCCAGCGTCCGCAAAATCGCCCCCACATTATACACCGAGCGAATATTATGCAAAACCACAACAATTTCCGGCCCGCGCATCTGTCCTTTCTCTGTAACGTCCACGCGCGACTGCCCTTTCTCCGCGGCGTCTGCGCTCATCCGACCCTCCCCCGCGACGACAGCGAGGAAACCGGCGGCAACACTAATTTTTGATTTTGTGGCAGCACTCGCCGTCGTTCATCAATCGCCGCCTGCCGCTTCGGCTGCGAATCATCATAAGCCGCCGCCGTCAGCTCGCGCGCACAGGCAATAATCTGCACAAACGGGTCCATATTTTCGTCCGCCCGACCGTGCCACCCCTCCCGAAACCGCTCTTGACTTTCCTCGAGAAAATAGTCCTCAATCACCTTCCGCGCCCGAAACGGATTCCTCGACTCCTCGACCTGCTTTATCACATCATTCGGCAAGCACCGCCGCTTTATCATCTCATCTGCACAATCCGCCAAAGCCCGATTCAGCTGTTCATCCGCCACCTCAATATAAGCCTGCGCTAGCTGCACTTTCGCATCCTCGCTATCATAAGCGTCGTCCGGCAGCATCGCTTGAAACAATTCATTCTGCGCCCGAATTTCCGCCAAAGTCTTAAATCGCATCCTGAGCGCCGCCGGGCTATGCAAATTTGTTTCCGATCCCGACGTTTTCGACCGCAACACGTCCAACTCTTCCAAGTCAATACCTATCACATAACGCGGCAAAAGTGACAAGCTTGACTTTTCGCGTCCATCAGTATAGTACTTCAAATGCGAAAACCCGAACGGTAGCTCTGCGTCATCATTATACGAACGCGTCATTTTATCCAAAATCGTCTCCGGATGTCCGCTAATCGTCACATCAAACCCGAGCGGCAGTGTCCGCAACTTCACTCCCGTATCCGTCTCGACCGGCTCACGAAACCGCAAAACCGTAAACGCATCCAACCGATGCGAGTAATCGTCAAGATCGGCCGTCTCGTGCGTCCGCGTCGAAAACGCCACCTCGCCCCGCTGATCCGGCAAATTTCCCAACCACCGATTTAGCTGCACCCCGCGCACGAACAACTTCTCAAAATCCTGCGCATCCTTAATCTCGGGATTCGCAAAATTCCGCTTCCGCTCCGCCACGTACCTCAAATCACTCTCAATCGATTCCGGCGAGTAAATGTCCGCAAAATCCTCCTCCGTCAGCTTCACCGAATTCACCGTCCTCCCTAGCGCCCGCTGCCCGATCCGCCGCGTCGCCTCCCGACTCAGCCGCCGCTCGCCTAATTTCTCCCAAGAGCCCTCATCCGCTCGCCGCTCACTGACGCGTGCCTCACCTCGAGAATCTACACCGCTTAAACCTCTCACTTTTTCCATATCTTAAACTTATTATACCGCATTTTTTCCGCTTTCGGCAAGTCCGAAGCCTAATTTCAATAAAACGCAGCCCGCCCCAACAACCCTAAACCTGATTTTAGTAAATCTCAAGCTTTTCAGCCCAGCAAAAGCCCCGCCAGTGGCGGGGCAGTCGGTGTTAACGTTCGGAGGCGTTTTTCCTAATCATATCCTCTTCGGGATACAAATCGGGGTTAAAAGCTTTAGATCGTGTGCAAGTCTGGCGTAATAATTCCACGCAGTCGTCGATAGCCTCTATATGAGTGTGCGTCACTCTGTCGAGCTCCGGTATCGACGGGTAGTTATAGTAAAGGATTGCGCCAAAATCGCTAGAACTTGCCGCTGGATTTGCCCAGAAATCAATCCGGCCACATTTCAGCTTGCGCAGATCGACGATCATGCAGCCTCCGGACAAGGCAAACAAGTTCGAGGCTAGACGCTGAAATGCGCTGGTGTTAAGATCACATATCGTGTGGTCGAACCACAGCCAGGCGTGTTCCGCTGCCTCATCTTTCAGCGCGTGAAGCTCAATACGGGGCGTCGTACAAAGAAGACGCTTAAACAGTCCATTCATGGTATATTAAACCTTCCTTTCTAAACCTGTCAAGATTGACTTTTTCGTGCATTTTCAGAGTATTATAACATCCAAACGTTAACTGTGCAAGGCAGCAAAATACCACCTCATCCTTCCATTATAGCACACATATTTAAAAAAGTCAATAGTTTCAGCACATTTTCTCGAGAAATATGAAAATAGTGAACTCGTTTTTACGGGATGTCAGTTTAGCCACTGTCGGGACGGTATGATTCTTTTCGCAGGGGGTGCGGAGTTACGACGAGCATTAGCGCCACGACCCCGCGACGGCGGGCGTCGTGGACGCGCCCCAAGAAAAGAAATCATGCCGTCCTGCTACTGGATAGCTGGTCCATCCTGTAAAACAGCTCGGATATTTTCACTTCCCAGAGAAAATATGCTATAATTATCCCTATGGATAGATATAACCCTCTGCAAATCGAACAAAAATGGCAAAAAATCTGGGCCGAAACCGACGCGTTTAAGGCTGGACCGATCGACGCAAAGCTCCCGAACGGCGACCTCAAGCCGAAAATGTACCTCGCCGAGATGTTCCCGTATCCGTCGGGCGCCGGTTTGCACGTTGGGCATGTTCGCAACTTTACCATCGTCGACGTTCTGACCCGTTTTTATACGCAGCAGGAAATGAACGTCTTGCGGCCGTTTGGCTATGACACTTTCGGGCTGCCGGCCGAGAATTATGCCATCAAAACCGGCATTTCGCCACAAAGCGCTACCGAGGCTAACATCAAAAATTTCCGCAAACAGGCCAAAAAGCTCGGCTTTGCCGTCGACTGGGATCGCGAAATCAACACTTCCGACCCCGAGTACTACCGCTGGACGCAGTGGTGTTTTCTTCAGCTCTACAAGGCCGGCCTCGCCTATCAGAAGGAAAGCTACCAGTGGTGGTGCCCAGTCGACCAAACCGTCCTTGCCAATGAGCAAGTCGAAAACGGCAAATGCTGGCGCTGCGGCCACGAAGTCGAAAAGAAAAAGATGAAGCAGTGGTTCTTCAAAATTACCGCTTACGCCGACGAACTCCTCGATGGTATCGACGCGCTCGACTGGCCCGAGAAAATTAAGACTATGCAGAAAAACTGGATCGGTCGCAGCGAAGGCGCCGAAATCCAGTTCCAAGTTGCCGAAAAAGGCGATAATATCACTGTCTTCACCACCCGCCCCGACACCATCTTCGGCGCCACCTTCCTCGTCCTTGCTCCGGAACACCCGCTCGTGAAGAACCTGACGAACGATGACACTCGTGACCGCGTCGAGGCCTACTGCCGTGACGCAATTAAGAAGTCCGAAATCGAGCGCCAGGAAAACAAAGAAAAAACCGGCGTTTTCACCGGTAGTTACGCGACGAACCCGGCGACCGGCGCGAAAATCCCGATTTGGGTGGCCGATTATGTCCTGATGGGCTACGGCACCGGCGCGATTATGGCAGTGCCGGCGCACGACGAGCGTGATTTTGAGTTTGCCGAGAAGTTCGAACTGCCGATTATCGAGGTCGTCGAGAAGCCCGAGAATAGCAATGACGCCGAGCGTTGTTATCATGGCGAAGGCGAATTAGTGAATTCGGAACAATTCAACGGCACGTGCAGCGAGGATGCTCGCGAACAGATTGTCGCTTGGCTCGAGGAGCGCGGCCTGGGCCATAAGCAAGTTACCTACCGAATGCGCGATTGGCTGATTTCGCGCCAGCGCTACTGGGGCTGCCCGATCCCGGTCGCTTACGATAAGGATGGCAATGTCCACCCGATCCCCGAGGATCAGCTCCCGGTCCTCATCCCCGAAGTCGAGGATTACAAGCCCGATAATACCGGCCGCTCGGCTCTTGCGAAAGCGGAAGATTGGCTGAAAGTCACCATCGACGGGGAAGAAATGACTCGCGAGACCGACACGCTCGACGGTTATGCTTGCTCGAGCTGGTATTTGTGGCGCTATGTTAGCCCGCATGACACCGAGGCTGCCTGGGATCCGGCGGAAATTAAATACTGGGCGCCGACCGACATTTACTGCGGCGCCGATCACGCTGTCGCGCACCTCTTATACGTGCGTTTCTGGTGTAAATTCTTCGCTGATCAGGGGCTACTGCCATTCCGCGAACCGATCAAGAAACTACTCTATAATGGCTACATTAATGCCCCCGACGGTAAAAAAATGAGCAAAAGCAAGGGCAACGTCATCGACCCGCTCGAGGTGATCGACAGCGGCTACGGCGCCGACACTCTCCGTACTTACGAAATGTTCATCGGCCCTTACGACCAAGACGCCGCCTGGAACACCGAGGCCATCGGTGGGGTTTACCGCTTCCTTAACCGCTGCTGGACGCTCTGCTTTGACCCCGAGAAGAACACGGACGCCGCGAAAAGTCAAGATACTACCGTCCTCCGCCATCGCACCATCAAGAAAGTCACCGAGGATATTTACCGTAACAGTTTTAACACTGCCGTGGCGACGCTGATGGAATACGTGAACGAACTTTACAAACTAGGCGCCGCGAAAGAGGATCTCGCTACTCTCGCGAAACTCCTGAAGCCGTTCGCTCCGCACCTCGCCGGTGAAATGCTCGAGCATCTCGGCGAAAACGACGTCTGGCCGAAGTGGGACGAAAAATACCTCCTTGCTGATACGGTGGAGGTCGTCGTGCAGGTTAACGGTAAGCTGCGCGGAAAGATTACCGTCGACGTCGCCGATCTCGAGAACGAGAAAAAGCTCCGTGAGCTCGCTCTCGCCGACCAAAACGTCCAAAAATTCCTCTCCGACCAAGAAATCCGAAAATTCATCGTCCCGAAAGGCCGCAACCTTATCAATATTGTCGTCTAGACGTCGAACGTGCCGTTTACAGCGCTCAGTACCAGATTTATCCCCACTAGAAAAAGGCCCGCCATTTGGCGAGCCTTTGGGTGCGATAAGATTTCGTTTTCGAAATCGAGCTATTGTAGCTGTATCGCACTATGATGCGTTTTTTGACGCACGGGGCTAGTAAGTTGATTGTCGGAGTTTCGCGACGCTCATCAGTTTAATCTGAAGTCGGCGTCAAACTTGCTCAGTGTAGTCCAGTATTTAGACCTTTATCGGCTCTGCCGGGATGTCGTCCGGATACTCAGTCCGTACTACCTCGTAGGTGCCATACGGCGAGTGCCCATTCCCGCGCGAGAAGCACCTCCTTGCTTTCTCAGCGTCGACGTTCGGTGTCCACCTCGTATATTCGGTTTTCACGAGCTCTAATTTGCCGTCTTCGTCCATTTTGTAGGTAAACACCGGAGAAAGACCTCTTTTCTCCCGCGGTTCGTCGTGGTGTCGCAGCACTGAAGATGCGATGCTGCCATTGTTCACTTTTCTACTGAAATTAGACACGTTTCTTAACCCCCTTGAAATCCGCCGACAAATCAACACCCCCTCTTTACATTGTATCACACATATCCAAAAAAGTCAAGCGTTTTAGCTAAAATCAGCAGTTGCAAAGGTAAATATAATATTTAGAGCTCCTTATTCTTTGTGCGGGGCGGCGGGGTTTATCCTGATAACGCTAATAAGTTCTACGCCGCTGGCCAAGAGGGCAGCTACCGGTCCTCTCGGGCCGGCTCTGATACTAGCTGGGCCTACACCCTCAACTTCGATGTTAGCCTCGTCTATCCGTCCCTCAACTACACCCGCTACCGCGGCTATTCCCTTCGCTGCCTAATCCCTACCTCCTAGTCCTAAGCTAGGGAGGAAGGAGAGAAGAAAGCTTTATGGCTCCGAGGCGAGCGTGTTAGTTTTTTCGAAGAGGGTGCGGACTTACGAGGAGCATTAGCGCCGGGCACCCGCGACGGCGGGCTGACCGGACGCGCCTCGAGAAAAAGTTACACGCTTGCCTCAGAAGCCTAATTAAATTTCAATTTCTAGCTTATTTTCCTTAATAGCGTATTTTTCCGCCGAAACTCCCTTGATATCTATAAGATGATATGATAAAATAAAAGACAGAATTTTCATGTAAGTTAAGGAGCATTATGCCTGAACCTAAAAAACAGAGTAGCCCACGCAAGACTGGTC